>NZ_JBHLTP010000011.1:0-528905 GCF_042434395.1 Pontibacillus salicampi
GATCTACTACAACAATTATCGTTATCAGTGGAACTTAAAAAAGATGACCCCTGTAGAATACAGAGATCATCTTCTTAAGTCAGCCTAGCCTTTTTTTAAATGTCCTTTACAAAGGGTACACTTTATTAAAGGATTGGGAGCTTTTGCTGCTCATATTGTGATGTTCATTCCTAATTTAAAATTCGCCTATTGACGCTAAGCTATGTTGAGTCATTCAACTAGACATTCTTCCTGTAGAAGAATGTCAGCAGCTTGTAGAGAAACCCCCTTGTTTCCTACAAGCTTTTTTCATGTATGCGGGCTGGCAAATACCACTCGCTTTCCGCGGACGAACGCCCGAGCCTCCTCGTGAAACCCACACTCGGGGGTCTCGGGTCGCCCGTTTTTCCGCAGGAGTCTCCTGGTATTTGCCAGCCCTTCACCGAAAAAGACTCTCCTTCACCTAACACACCCTTGATAGGTGAAGGGCAATCTTCTTCATGTTCTGACAGGCAGCTGTCAATAACGCCTGTTCGCGCACATTTTCTTTTCCGCGCAGGCGACAATAACGCAGCCCATGCAGTTCTTTTGAATAATACAAGAGGATCAAGTGAGGGACGACCATTGTCTTCGGAATAGTAAGATCGAACTTTTTCTGGAATGAAGGAGAAATCTATGTACTGATTGATTTTACGGAGGAGATGGTCTTCAGGAACAAGCTCTTCAACCGTGACCATTTCGATTTCATTTTGACGCTCTTTTTTGGATTGAAACATCGAATCACCATTCGTTAGAGAATATATAACTATTATAACAAATTAACGCGGTGAATAATGAAAGTAAAAAGAAATAAATAAGGCTGTCGAGACTTTCTCGACAGCCTGTAGACATTCTTCCTGTAGAAGAATGTCAGTTTAAACTAAAAGTTATTTATTAGTCACTTTTTCCAGCACCTCTAAATTATGACGCATAAGACTGAAGTAATCCTCTTCATTGTTTATATCTTCTTCTGTCAAAACAGAAATATTATGCAGACGTAGAGGTTTTGCTCCAATCTCCTCCTGTATAATTTCTCCAACAGAAGGTGTTACATTTTGCTCAAAAAGCACATATTCAATCTCATTCTGCTTTGAAATATCAATGATACTTTCTAATTGTTTTTGAGTAGGCTCTTGGGATGGAGATAAGCCTGCTATTGCTACTTGTTCGAGATTATATGCTTGCTCCCAATACCCGTATGCTGCGTGAGAGACTAATATCTTTTTCTGAGAAGCATCATCTAGCTTATCATGGAAGGATTGGTCCAACTCCGTTAACTGTTGCTTTAATGATTCAAAGTTTGCTTGGAACGTTTCCTCTTGTTCTGGCTTAAGGGCAATAAGCTCTTCTTTAATATTTTCCGCTATGGAAATAGCACGAATTGGATCCAGCCATACGTGGGGATCCTGATCACCATGATTATGCCCTTCATGAGATTCACTAGAGTGTTCTTCGTCTGAATGTCCACTATGCTCTTCTTCGTGGCTCTCTCCAGAGTGCTCTTCCTCTGTGTGTCCACTATGCTCTTCTTCGTGGCTCTCTTCAGAGTGACCTTCCTCTGTGTGTCCACTATGCTCTTCTTCGTGGCTCTCACCAGAGTGACCTTCCTCTGTGTGTCCACTATGCTCTTCTTCGTGGCTCTCACCAGAGTGACCTTCCTCTGTGTGTCCACTATGCTCTTCTTCATGACTTTCTCCAGCATGCTCTTCCTCATGAGATTCATGTTCTTGATGATTCTCTTCCGCATTATCTTCACCATGGTCATGAACGTTAGAAAGCATATCAATTCCTTTGGAGGCTTCTAAGATACGGACGTCTTCGTCTTTCAAAGATTCAGAGATTTTATCAGCATATGCTTCTAGATGTGCACTATTATACATAAATGCATCCCCTTTAGCGATATCTACCATTGTTTTCGAAGTAGGTTCATATGTGTGTGGGTCCGCACCTGCTGGGAGAATAGTTTCTACATTGACATAGTCCCCCCCAATTTTTTCAGCAAAATCCTTTATAGGGTAAATAGTAGTATAAATGTGTAAAGCATCCTCTTCACCAGACTGCTCTGTAGAACCTGATGTATCGGTAGAACAAGCAGCTAGTACGAAAAGTATCATAATTGCTATAATGGCTATTCCTTTATGGTAGACTTTCATTGGTACGTCTCCCCTTTTCTCTTATAATGTACAAAAAGGATTATATCGTAACAATTCCGATTTGTAAACAATAATGATTACGATTTGGAGGAGGGCAATAAATAAAGCCAGTAATCATAATCACTGGCTCTACATACAGGAAGGGCATTTTCCATACACTTCAAATGTATGGTGTTCAATTTGGTGTTCTGGCAATTGATCGGTAACAGCATCCATTGGGCAGATATCTATGGCATTTGATTTCCCACACGTTGTGCAAATAAAATGGTGATGATGTCCATCCGTTTCACAATGAAACCGGAAGTGCTTTTCCCCATCAAGGGTTGTCGTCTCTAAAATGCCTAATTCCGATAAGGTGTATAGATTACGATATACGGTGTCATAGCTGGCGCCAGGAAAATCAACCTGAAAATCGCCCCATAAATGCTTAACAGACAAATATTGCTCCTGCTTATCTAGTAATTCAAGCAGCCGAATGCGCTGCTTTGTATGCTTATACCCATTTTCTTTTAGTAGTTTTAAAGCTTGTGTAGCATTCATCCCAAATCATCCTTTTACCAAAGGTTCTAAATCCATTATAAGAAAAAATAGCGCTGTTGTACATTTTTCACTATTACTCAAGGCTAACAGTCTATTCAAAAGAAAAAAGCTTGGAAGAAAATAAACAATCTCATCCAAGCTTTCATCTCTATCATCTCATTAACGCACCTGCTGAAATCTTCATTGATTCACCAATTATATTTTCTGCTGCATCTGACAATAAGAAAACAATACTATTAGCTACTTCTTCAGGTTGGGTAATTCTTCCACTAGGGAGCTTTGATTCGGCTTCTAATCTTTCTTCTTCATATGTTTTTCCCTCTCGCTTCCCTTTTGCCTCAATTGCTTGTCTTCCCATGTCCGTGTCAACATAACCTGGGCATACAGCATTGACTCGAATATTGGATTGTATTGCCTCATATGCAAACGACTGTGTGAAGGCAGTAAGTGCAAATTTTGAAGCACTATAAGCAGTGTTGGCATACGCTCCTCGCAGTCCCGCAAGAGAAGATACATTTACTATAGCTCCCGAAGGCTGCTTCCTCATTTGTTTATACACAGATTGAGTTAGTAATACAGTAGAAAAATAGTTTAATTCCATCACGTTTCTTAGTTTTTCTTCCGTTAAATCCTCTAATGTACCATTGGCAATTACTCCAGCGGAATTTACTAGGCCAGTAATAGGTCCAATTGTTTGTTCAGCTTGCTTAATTAATTGCTCTCTTTCATCCGCTTCATTGATATTAGCTGCAAAGGCAAAGACAACAGCATCTTCGGTTAAGGATTCACACTCCTCCTTTAATTGCTGTAGGAGCTCTTTATTTCTTCCAGTAACCGTAATTGCAGCACCTGCCTTTACACATGCCTTAGCAGTTTCTAATCCTATCCCTCGTGTAGCTCCGGTAATTAATATGTGTGATTGTGATAATGCAGTAGGTGAAAATAATGTCATTATGTAGACCTCCTTTAGGGTTTATTATTACATAACCTAAAGGCAGGAGGCTAAAACGGAGTATTTATAAGTAGAAAAATAATGGGAGACTTACGGTAGGTGATAAAACAAAATAACGGAAAGTATCTGATGCTTCCATAATGCTGCGCTAGCTATTTTTGTACATTCTTTTGCTAATTGGCAGATACTTTCCCATTACAATGGCTTACAAATAAACTCGTACTCCTTCTATTTTTTTAATGGATTTCTT
Organism: Pontibacillus salicampi; assembly: GCF_042434395.1. NCBI lineage: Bacteria > Bacillati > Bacillota > Bacilli > Caryophanales > Bacillaceae > Pontibacillus > Pontibacillus salicampi. The sequence continues at coordinate 3,914 of NZ_JBHLTP010000011.1, forward strand.
CTTAACGCATGAATCGTTTTGTTTATTTTTCCTTTTGGTACACCTTGTACGGAAGCATTATATTGTGCAACTTCCTGGCTTGCTTGATAATCCTTCTCAAATAGCTCACGAGCTTTAATGAACATATTCATGATGAACCCTCCTCATTTGTTATATTTATCGATTCCCTGAGAAATTCAAAGTAAAACGTAGGTATTCCCGCTTATTTTGATTTAATGTCTACTATTCCTTAACAATACTGAATAACAGGGATATTTGAAAATATACCATATCTCACTAACGATTGGCACTACATTTACTCACAGTATGTCTTTCAATTATATCCGCATTACTTAGGGAAGAAGTTACGCTAATAGTTTTTCCAATATAATGAATCCACTCTAAAACACATGTGGCAACTGGTATTTCACCCTTAACTGGGAGGCTTATAATGAAATAGAGCACAAGCAACCTAATCAAGTTGCTTGTGCTCTATTTTGAATACCAGGATGGAGGTTGCTGCAGCTGTTCTACATTGCCCTCATTTGGATGAACCAAATAAAAGTAATCTTGATTTTCTTCGGTGAATTGGTACACATACTTCCTGTCTGAAAGAACCCATGATTCAATTCCTTCCACCACAATGGTTCTTTTCCCTGCATCTATGAAGCTTCTTTGTAGGATCTGCTCATCGACATCTTGTATGTGTTTTCTACCATCTGCATAGCTGACATTTGGGGTAGCCACCCAGAACAAAACTGGCATGACTAAAATTAATGCAAATTGAATGGTTAGAAACGGTTTGTTCGTCTTGGCAAGCAAGGAGTATATACCAAAAACCATTTGAAACATAAAGATGGTGCAAAATACACTTACATCCATAATCATAGCGTATGACGTGTAATTAATATAAATAAAAGCCAAAAATTCTACCAGTGCGATGATAAACACTATCCACATCGCTAATGTACTCTTCATCCTATCAGCACCCAACTTTTGTTTCATAAAAGCATAACATATATTCTGATAGGGTTTGGGTTAATTTACAAAATTTTTATAAAAATAACCAATAGATTATAATTTCAACATTTTTCGCTGAAACATTGTCGAAAGGAGCAGGATGAGTACAGAAACGACCACACACATTACTACATAGAGCCAAGCGATGAACATATCGCCCGCTTCCATCGCTACATAGATAGCTGTAGGGATTGTTTGTGTTTTTCCTGGTATATTACCAGCAAACATAAGAGTAGCACCAAATTCTCCAAAGGCTCTTGCAAAACTAAGTAACAGACCGGTCAAAATAGCTGGTTTTGCAAGCGGTAATGTAATATACATAAATACCATAGCTTTTGAAGCACCATCTACAGCAGCTGCTCCTTCAATTTCCTTATCTATTTGGACAAACCCTGTCTTAGCCATCTGGTACATAAGTGGAAAAGCAACAACAGATGCAGCAATAGTCGCTGCCCACCAAGTAAACAGAATAGACTCACCAAACAGCCATTCTATAAACCGACCAAAAAAGCTAGTATGCCCAAACAATTTAATCAAAAGGAATCCAACAACCGATGGAGGTAAAACGATAGGAAGCAACGCTACCGTTTCGAGCATCAGCTTTCCTTTGAATGATTTTCTTCCGCCTATGAAACCAGTTATTGTCCCAAACACTCCCACCACAATGGCTGCAGTAAGGGAAATCGTTAAGGAAAGGTATATCGGTTGCCAAAAAGCCAAATGTATCACATCACCATTCTTTATTGTAATGCTTGGAAACCATATCGCTCAAAAACCTTCTGACTGCTTGCTTCCAGCAAATAGTCTTTAAACGGCCTTGCTTCTTCCTCTATTACCCCCATTGTATAAATGATTGGCTCATGGGAAGTTGGAGAGTATTCTTTAAGCGTATGTATCCCTTCAGATCGTTTCACATCCGACCCATATACGAAGCCAGCTGAAACGGATTGCTCTTCTACTAGAGTTAACACATGTGTGACATCCTTTGCATACACAAGATAATCCACTACGGAGGTCCACAAACCGGTGTTCTGTAATGATTGCTTAGCATACTTCCCTGCTGGTACTGTAGCAGGAGTTCCAATGGCTATCTTGCTTTTTTCATCCACCACTTCTTGTAAACTCTTCCAGCTTTGTGCTTTACTCTTAATGACGACAATAGAATTTCCCATAAGTGGGTATGTATTATCTTCTTTAATAATGTCTTCGTCTACTAATGATTTCATGTGAAGACTAGAAGCGGAAATAAACAAATCCACCGGTGCCCCTTGAGCAATTTGGGTCTGTAAGGAGCCAGAGCCCCCATAATTAACAATAATGGGCACATTGGGGTTTATTTTTTCATAAGAAGTGACAATTTCCTCTAATGGGGCTTGCAGGCTAGCAGCTGCAGATATAATTATCTCGTTATTGGTATGATTTTCATAAGAGCAGGAAGAGAGGAGGAGAAGAAATGTACATAAATACAGACGTTTCAACTTATACCCACCTACCCTTCAGGAATATAGCGTTGATATAATTGTCTTGCCTCTTTTTCGTCATTCGTTCCATGAAATATAGCTCGGCCATTCATAAATAAAATAATTCGCTTTGTTCCCTTGTTAGCAGACAACAAATAATCATTACTAGTAACAGAAAACCCTTCCTTTTGTAAGAGAGCTGTCATTCTACCTAAATTAATTTCCTTTGGAGCAGCAGGCCTTACTTGCACACTATCCCTTCCACAGAGAACAGTTGTTTTCGTAGTATTACTATGGTTGAGATTAGGAAAACTAGGAGAAGACCCACAAGTTGGGCATTGATCTCCATAGGCATTATGAACATCCATAGCGTAATGCTGATTATGCCAAACATCAAATGATGTCCATCTTTGATCAACCGAAGAAATGGCACCGACAAGTAGTTTAAGAGCGCTAGCTACCTGATGCGACACGACCATTTGCACTGTAGGCGCTATTATTCCAACAGTATCACATGTCTCCTGGTGAAGTGGTGTTTCAGGAAATAAGCAATGGAAACATGGAGTATGTTTAGGGATAAAAGTCATCGTAGTTCCATAACTGCCGACACAGGCTCCGTAAATCCACGGTATCCCCTTTTGGTAAGCAATATCATTTACCATTCTTCTTGTTTCGAAATTATCCGTTCCGTCCATTATGATATCTTTACCAGAGGCGCATTCTACAATATTACGAACCGTCACATCATCAACTATTGCATGGATGGTAACGTTCTCATTAATTTTATTTAAGGCATTCTTTGCTGCAATAGCTTTTGGCGTTTTATGGATAGCATCATGTTCTGTGTATAACGACTGCCTATGTAGGTTGGATTCCTCTACGTAGTCGCGATCAATAATCGTTATTGTTCCTACTCCAGCTCTTGTTAACGCTTCTGCATTAGCACTTCCCAAAGCGCCCGCTCCAATAATGAGTACATGCTTTTGCTGGATTTGCTGCTGTCCAGCATGTCCAATTGGCTGAAAACGTGTTTGTCTTGAATATCTTTCTTGCACAACGCATCCCCCAACCTGTTTAGTCTATGCAATATTCTACCATAGCTTACTTAGTCTTACACTTCTTTAGTGACCCCTAAGCACATAAAAAAACCGGCGAGCATTTTCCCCTCACCGGCATCTCTATTATCTTTCATTAACAACAGCTAATAAGTGATTTGGCTTTCCAGGTGGGACAAGCTTATCCTGCAAGTCAACGATTTGAAAACGATACCGACAATAAGCATGCTGCTCCTTAAGTGAATTTACAAAGCATTTAGCTGTTACATAATCACTGAACAGGACCTCTTCACGACTAGAATGTTCGAATGTGATTTCAGTACCACCGTTATACAATGCAATGACTTTAAAGTTCATGGGAGCTAGCCTCCTTTAGGTACCTTTCTACCTTTTCATTCATTATCTCTTAAATTATTTAAATTTTCAATATAATTACGGATCTTAGTGACTACTTCATTAATATTTAAGTATTTAGCCCCCCTACAAAAAACCCTTCACAACACATAACATGAACTGAAATTGGCAGGTTACCTGTGTCATTTTATCCATTCACATACATATTCCCCCACCAAATACAAGTATTCAACAGCATAAGTGTTTTTTCATTTTTCACTTATGGTATGAATTGCAGGTATTCGTAAAAGATAAAGATAATGGAGCAAATAATTAGAAGATTGCAATCTGATAAGATAGAGGGTTTGTCATGTGGAAATGGTTTAAAAAAAACGTAAAAGAACCTAATACAGAACATAAACAGGAAGTAAAACCCCAATTGCTGTCTTCTTCTGTTTATCAAAATATAGAGTATATTAAACACTCCCTCGGTCATAGCACAGATATAGTGAGTCGGACGTTCCGTGCATTCGAGGATGGATCCATCAAAATAGGTATTGTGTACACAGACGGACTTGTGAACGATGAGGCGATTCAAGCTACCATTACCCAGCCTCTTATGCATGAGATTAGACAATCATCATTAGACAAACGTGCTTTCACAGGTCTATCCGCCATTGATATTCTGAAACAGTTTTCCCTTATTAATTTGGAACTGGAAGAAGTCAAGCACATGCACCAAGTACTACTTCATGTATTATCTGGAGATACTCTCGTCTTCTTAGAAGACTTCCAAACAGCATTTGCAATTGATACTCGCGGATGGCAAATGAGGAATATTGAAGAGCCTACGACACAGGCAGTTGTGAGAGGGCCCAAGGAAGGATTCACGGAAACACTGCGTACCAATACAGCGTTATTACGAAGAAGAATTAAAGATCCTAATCTTTGGATAAAAACAAAGCCTATTGGAAGAAAGACACAGACCGATGTTGCAGTAGCTTTCATGAATGGTATTGCTGACGAAAAAATAGTCTCAGAAGTAATGAAGCGTCTAAATCAAATCGATATTGATTCCATTCTGGACAGTGGGTATATAGAGGAGCTCATTCAGGATGAAACATATACCCCCTTCCCTACAGTATATAATTCGGAACGTCCTGATAGTATAGCAGCAGGTCTATTAGAAGGAAAAATAGCTATTATTGTTGACGGCTCCCCTTTTGTACTTTTGGTACCTGCTTTATTTGTTCAGTTCTTTCAGGCTCCGGAGGATTATTATCAGCGAGCTGATTTTGCAACTTTAGTTCGCATGATTAGATACATATCGTTTTTCCTTGCTTTACTAACGCCATCTGCCTATATTGCATTAACAACGTATCATCAGGAGATGATTCCTACTTCTCTATTAATAAGCTTATCATCACAACGAGAAGGGGTTCCCTTTCCAGCCTTAATTGAAGCCTTAATTATGGAGCTCACCTTCGAAATATTAAGGGAAGCTGGAATAAGACTTCCAACTGCTGTTGGCTCTGCAATCTCTATTGTAGGTGCATTAGTGCTTGGCCAGGCTGCTGTAGAAGCAGGGCTTGTATCATCAGCTATGGTTATCGTCGTATCCTTAACTGCGATCTCCAGTTTTGTATCACCAAGCTTCAACTTTGCGATAACGATAAGAATGCTCCGCTTTATCTTTATGATATTGGCTGCCACCTTTGGACTTTATGGCATTCTTCTAGGACTGATTATTCTAGTGCTCCACCTTTCTAGCCTGCGTTCTTTCGGAATTCCATATTTAACTCCAATGTCTCCTTATAATAAAGAAGACCAAAAGGATACTATTCTTCGTTTGCCTAGATGGTCATTAACGACTAGACCGAGATTGGTCAACCAAAAGAATATCGTTAGGGTAAACAATAACAAACAACATTCTAACACCAGTAACCAGAAGGGAAAGAAATAGTATGCCTCGATTTCGAATTACTCTTCAGCTTCTGCTCTGCCTTCTATTACTTACAGGATGCTGGAGTAAAAGGGAGCTCGACGAACTTGCTATCGTCACATCGATTGGGGTAGACAAGGTGGAAGATGAATACAGGCTTACCCTTCAAATTATTAACCCAGGGGAAGTAGCTGCCCAGCAAATTACTACAAGAACAGCGGTTTCTTCCTATACAGCAACAGGTCGCTCTTTATTCGAAGCGATCAGGGAAATGACAGAGACCATACCAAGAAGAATATATGCTGCTCATATTAGAGATGTAGTAATCGGTGAAGAAACAGCACGAGATGGGATAACAGAGGTTTTGGATTTCTTTATGAGAGACCATGAATTTCGTACAGATTTTTTTGTAGTGGTGGTTAGGGACATGAGCGCATTCGATTTTCTTAACACCTTAACCCCAATGGAAAAAATACCAGCAGAAAAACTGTACAATTCCCTCGAAGCCTCCTTTCAATACTGGGCAGCAACTAAAAGCACAAAGATTCAAGAAATAATTAACAGTCTTTTATCTGAGGGGCGACAGCCTGTGATGACTGGAGTATCTGTTAATGGGCAAACGTCGACAGGGAGTCGATTAGAAAACGTAGAACAGATATATTCACCAGCTCAAATTGCCTTGAAAGATTTAGCAGTATTTAAGGGCGATAAGTTAATAGGCTGGCTTACAGGGGATGAAAGCAAGGGGTTTAATTACATTACGGATAATGTAAGAAGCACTGCAGAGTATATGGATTGTCCTCAAGGCGGCAATATAACCTTTGAAATACTGACCTCCGACTCCAAATCTACTGTAATTATCCAAGACGGGCAGCCGAATATCAATATTAACGTAAAGGTAAAAGGATTAATTGACGAAGTACAGTGCAGGCAAATAGATTTATCGAAAGAAAAAACGATTCAAACTCTAGAAAAAGATCTGGGTACACAAATTCAGAAGTATATGGAGACTTCCCTAAAGAGAGCTCAACAAGAATTTCAAAGCGATATATTTGGATTTGGCGAACAAACCATGCGTTCCCACAATCAATATTGGAAAGAAAATAAAGGTGATTGGCCAACTATCTTTACTGACCTAGAGGTGCATACTGCTGTAGACGTTAAACTAGAAAGAACCGGAAAAATTATAGACTCATTTCAGGATTAGAGGTGAAGCAAATGTGGGCTTTGGTCATCATAATGCTTTCCTTTTTAGGATACTTAGAAGGGAAACGAATTGTAGCTAGCCAAGGGCTTAGAGAGGGTATCTTTTTTTGTGCCATGTATGGTTTAGCGTCAGTCTTGTCTATTCTGTTAGTAGTAGGTGTACCTATTCCAACCCCATTAAAAGCTATATCCATCATATATCAGCCAATTATTAACCTAATCCAAGGATAAAAAACAAGAAAGGAGCAGCCTAATGTCATCTAAAGAAATAATTAGTCCGCGTCAGTTCAGCCTGCTCCTTCTTTGGTTTTTGACTGGAACCTCTATCTTATTAACCCCAGGCAATCTGGTTGCTCTTTCAAAGAATAGTGGTTGGATTTGCGTTATTCTGCTATTCCCTTTTGGGATGTTGTACTTACGCATGTTATATAGTCTAGGTAAAATACACGGTAATATAGACTTCTTACAAATTAATATAAAAGTGTTCGGGAAAATTATTGGAAGACTTATTACCTTTCTCGTATCTCTGTTTGCTTTAATATCTGCTTCTACCGTTTTGTGGGTTATCGGGGACTTTATTGCTTTAAATATTTTGTATGCTACACCAGTTGTCTACATCCATATTCTATTTATGTTAGCCATTCTCGCAGGAGTGTATTACGGAATTGAAACGATAGGCAGGACTGCAGAGATCTTTACACCTTGGATATTAAGCATCCTGCTATTTATAGCCATATTCAGCATCCCTCAAATAAAATGGAAGCGGACTATGCCTTTTCTACAGGAAGGAGTACAATCTGTTTTACAGGGAAGCTATTATGAATTAACAATTTCCACTTTGCCCCTTATTACGATCCTATTCTTTTTCTTTCATTCAGTAGAAAAAGAACGTCTTTCTTTTCGAAACCTTTATGTTCCTTATTTTCTTTACGTACTCATTATTACAGTTATCACCTTTTTAGTTATCACTGTATTAGGGGCCAATATTGGTGGGATGCATTCTTTTCCTACCTATATGTTATCGAAGAACATTAAAGGTGCTGTGGAGCGAGTGGAGGTGCTTGTAGCCATTTCCTGGATACTTACTATCTATTTCAAAATGAATATTTATTTCTTTGCTGCATGTAAAGGAATAGCCAATACATTATCGTTACAAAGCTACCGCTCTATCGTCCTGCCGGTAGGTATTATTACACTTTGTTTGTCTGTCATCATTTACCCAGATAATATTTATGCAGACAATTGGAACCAGTCTATATGGCTATATTATGTAACTACGTTTGGGCTGTTGTACCCCATCCTTTTGTGGGTGATTAGTGTAATCAAACATAAAAGGGCTTCTTCGGGTAATCAAAAAACCCCTTAGCATGAATGCTAAGGGGAGTATTGCTTTATTTTGAAAAACGTTCAATAACCTGCTCTAATTTAGCTGCTATCGTGCTTTCTCCTTGATCTAAATCATCATTCGTCAATGTAGTACGTACGCGACTTTCATCTGCATCGAGTGCTTCCGCCAATAAACCACCTAATCCATTAGCCCGGCGATCCACTTCCATGAACAGCTCCACCCCATTATCAGATGGAAAGAATACTATTTCTAATTCATCCAACTCTTTTCGAAACTTGTTGCCAGGGATAAATTCGTATTCCTGAACAATTTGGCGGTTTTTTGCTTGTTCCATTTCCACTTTTTTTAAAGAGAATCCAAGTTCATGCTGAAGTGCCGTAAGTATGGTTTGCACTTTATCAGCAGGATCTACATGGATATAGTCTCTATCCTGGGGATCCACCGCCATCGGTATATCAAGACCTGTTTGAAACCATATTGGCAGTCTGCCAAAACTTGCAGGAGTATCTACTGGAAGCTGAAAGGAGAATTCCACTTCTTTCTGCTCATTCGGCTGAAGGGTAAAGGAGTCCGTAATGTTAAAACGGTGAATTATTTGCTCCTCTTTCACTTTACGATCATCCACCTCTTTCACCACTTCTGTCATGAGAAAGAGGTTAATGCGTTCAATTTCTTGCTCCACATTACCGCCTTTCATGACAACTTTGCCATCCACTTGCTCCCCAGCTGCATACCGTTCCTTCTCTAACTGAGTATCTACTGTAGCAGAGCCAACACCTAAACTAGCCATGATTTTTTTAAACATAATCTCATCATCCCTTTCGTCATTTTTTTCTTCTATGACCTTCTACGTTCCATCTTAAGCCATAGTTTCGGATAATTCATAGGAAAAAGCCCTTCAGCAGGTACTTTTTTGTTTCTGTTATGGGTGATTAGTGGTTTTAATTGTTCTATAAACTAATATATTGAATCCAAGTAATCCACATAAGTGCGCACGATAGTAATGGTAAACCCAGAAAAGCATCCTCAGAGCGTGTATGTATAAAAAACGCAAAAAACAATGCCGTGTCAATCCGGCATTGTTTTTTTTATATTTATTCCAGTCGTCTCTTTTTTGTCTCTTTTTATAGGAGGTCACGATAAATATAAAGGCCTCTGTGTACTATTGTATTGTTTAATAAAAAGAAAGGGAGAAATATTAAGCAATCCATATAGTACTATGCCATATACCATAAGCAGCGGATGATGGGACATAGCATGTCAGGAACTTTATCATTTAAGGCATGACCTCCTTTATAGAGTACCAAGCGCACCTGAAATGGTCAAAATAAATCAGACCCTTACAGCCCCCTATTCTCCCGTTTCAAACATAGATAATTGCTATTCATACGATAAATCTACCTTTTTGGGACAAAAAAAGAAAATCCTGACATTACTATACAGCAACGTCAGGACTACCTTTTGTCTTTTTAAACACCATTTGTACTATTTAACATTTGTTGTACTCGTTGTATGTTTTGTTTGGATATTTGAGCAGCTATGTCATAATGATCGAAAAAGACAAGATAGCTTTTACCAGATGTTTGTATTCTTGCTACACGATGTAAATTAATTATGAACGATCGGTGTGATTGAACGAAGCGATGGTCCAAATACTCCAGAAAATATTCTAATGTTTCTCCTGATGAGTATTGCTCCTCTACCGTATGGATAATAGATTTCCGATCATTTTTTTCAATAAAAAGAATATCATCGATCTGTACGTAATACAAAGAACGATTGAACCGAATAGGTATTCTCGCTAAACTAGCATTCCATTTTTCTAATTTCCTGTCTTTTTCTTTCAAGACCTTTTTGGCTCTTTCTAACGAAAGCATCAACCTGCTCATTTGTATGGGCTTTAGTACATAATCAACTGCATTCAATTCAAACGCCTCCACAGCAAAATTCTCATGAGCCGTTGTGAAAATATAGGAGAGGGATGGTAACGTACGTTGCAACTCCTTCACTGCATCAATCCCTTTGCGTTTCGGCATTTCTATGTCACATAGTACTAAATCTGGAGAGTGTTCAAAGACTTTCTCGATTAATTCTTCCCCATCTTTTGCTTCAGCAACTATTTCAAAAGAGTCAGCTGCCATTTTTTCTATCATTTGTCTTAACAGCTTTCTAGAAGCTGCCTGGTCTTCCGCTACAATAATGCGATACGTCATATGCATCATCCTACTGCTTAAGTTTATTATCTTTAGTATAAGGGAAATTGTTTAGTTTGTTTATACATTAGCCTTAATTATCTTTATTTTCCTCCTCATACAAATACTTTTGCAGCATATGGGTGAAAGTCTGGACTTGAAGCGGTTTGGTCATATAATCATCGAACCCTGCTTCTATCCCTTTTTCCATATCTCTTGGCATGGCGTTAGCACTTATTGCTACCACAACTGTATTCTTTGTTTCCTCCATTCTCTTTAATGTAGAAAGTACGTCATATCCATCTTGTTCTGGCAAATGAATATCTAATAATAGTAAATCCGGCTCGTGTGCTTGAGCTAAATCAATTCCCATCTCTCCATTAGCAGCCGAGAAAAATTCAATATCAGGATACTTATTTAAAATCTTTTGCACAAGGTGAAGATTGGCTGGATTATCCTCCACATACAATACCTTCTTTTTCCCTTCAAAGGTAGCGTACTCTCCTTGCTCTCTTTCTTGCTCCAGGTTAGGAATATCCATCCATTCCACTAAAGGCATTTCGATTCGAAAAATGCTTCCTTGCTCGACTTTACTTTGGACGGAAATAGTACCGTTCATCATAGCTACCAATTGCTTTGTAAGGGCTAGACCAATGCCGGTTCCTTCTATGACAACATCTTCTCGTATCCTTGTGAATGGCTCGAAAATATGAGGAAGCTCCTCCTCTTCAATGCCAAAACCGGTATCCTCTACAATGAACTGCAAGGTATGCTGCTGGATGCTACAGGAGAAATGAATGCTCCCGCCTTCTTGATTGTATTTGACCGCATTAGATAATAAATTCAGTAATACTTGCTTCAATCGAGTTCTATCTGCATACACATATGTTTCCCTGCAGCAGCGAATCGTATGGTTTAACTGAATATCTCTCTTTCTCGCTAATGGATACGTAATGCTTAATACTTCATCAATAACGCTAGAGACCTCTACGGGCTCTATTGAAACGGAAAGCTTTCCAGATTCTATCTTAGCCAAATCCAGTATTTCATTAATTAATGTTAATAGGTGATTACCAGCTTTGATTATTTCCTCCACATTTTCCATTTGGGAGTCATTCAAATTTTCTTCTTCGAATTCTAATAACTGAGCAAAACCCAATATAGCATTCATAGGTGTTCGTAGCTCATGACTCATGCTGGATAAGAATTCAGACTTAGCCTGAGAGGCTCGCTCCGCTTCCTCTTTCGCTTTCCTTAAGGATTCCTGTAACTCTTTTAAACCCGTAATGTCTCGAACCGTTAAGACGTAATGCGTTTCACTCCCCTGTCGATCTTCAATAGGTGAAAGTCGGCCTTGGAACCATCGCTTACCACTTAATGTTGTAATATAGTACTCCATATTTTTAGACTCTCTTGTACGACTCACCTCTTGAATGGTAGACATGAAATGGTTCGAATCCTCTTCTGAAAACACTTCTGGAATGGAGGCCCCCATCAACTCTCTAATAGGTTTGGCTAGTTTCTGCTCATTCCTTGTCCAAATAGATAAATAGCGGCCCTGACTATCAATACGCATAATAATATCATCAATGGAAGAAATAACAGCTCTTAAGTCGGATTCCTTTTCCTTGAGCTCCTGTTGGGCTGCATGAAGTGCTTCATTTGCTTTCCCTAATGTATTCCCCATTGTTGTTATGCTCTTATCAATGTCATCAAGCTCTTCTATTGAATAGGATTGACTCGATTGAAAGTAATTTCCTCTGCCAATGTCATGAACAGTGTTTTTCATATCTAGCAATGGCCGGGAAACCTGATAGCTCATTTTTTTGGAATAGCGAAACAAGAATAGAAAATAACCTAAATAAAAAACAAGCAGCGCTGCAATAAGGAGTGCTCCAATTCTAATTAATGTCTTATTTATATCTGCAATGTTTCCGTATATATGATCCTCTTCAATAACGACGAGAAGCTTCCAGCCCGTTTTAGGCACCGTAGACCAGGCCAGCATTCTTTCTTCCCCGTTAATGGAGGCCTCTAGAAGACCTTGGCTGTTCTCTTTTAAACTTGCAGCATAAGGTTTGGTGGCTTGCAAATTAAACACATTATAGTTACTTGGTTTTAGCGTATTTTTTAATACAGCATGTTGGTAAGTATGTCCCTTTAGTTCCGTTAAGCCAAGAAGCTGTTCGCCTTCCTCCGGTAAAGCTAATAGGGTTCCATCCTCCTCCATTAAAATGCCATAACCCTCCCAGGGAATATCAATATTTAACACATCGTTTACGATAGTGGAGACTTTTATATCAATACCTACTACGCCTTCTAGGAAATTATCATTATAGACAGGTGCAATGGAAGAAGCGATCCAGCCTTGACCAGCTGGATCTAAATAAGCATCAGTCCAAACGACCTCCCCAGAAGGATTATGCTCTTTATCAGCTTGATAGAAAAAATTATAATCTTGAGCTTTCATAGTTGGAGAATATTGATTTTTCACATTAAAGTAAGGGTAAATAACATTTAAGGTATCATATGTATTCATGTAAACACCAGCTGCCAGAGGCTCACTTTCGTAAATATGCTTCATCAAATTTTGTTGTGATAGTATTTGGGCAACCTTGCCAATATCCTTCTTTTTATCTGGCATTGCATTGCTATAGTATACTGCTGCCCCGTCTGAGGATGTATTAGAGGCAGAGTAATATACGCCATTTCCTGCAAATTCTAATCGCTGCTTATCCTCATCAGATAACGAATGCTCCTCCTGCATAGCTTCTTCCATTTCTTTCCGGAATAATTCCGTAACCTCTGAAATGGAACGTACCTTATTGGATATTACTTCACTCTCTGTTGAGGCAAGCTGTTTCAATTCTACCTGGGCTTCTTCTTTTAAATTATGCACAATTGAATTTTTAGACCACTCAAAACTAATGAAATAGAAGGCGATAAACACCAATTCCACAACCAGTAGTGGAACTAACGCTGTCCGAATAAAGGAGCTCCAAATCCATCTTAACAAGGGAGATTTTTCTTTTTGGTTATTCACATCTATGCACCTCCTTTCCTATCTTCATTCTATATAAAAGCAACAAACGCACCTTGCCATTCATTCCACAACATCATAATGATAGTGTGTGATATCTGCTGACTTGGTTGCAAAATGATTCTGCCATAGTAGACATATTAGAAAAAGGGTCAACCAGTTTTCATCTGGTTGACCCTTTTATCTTACTATATTATGATGTTCAATCATACCTGGTGTGTGTTTGTCCGGTATTATCTATTGTTCCATGGAAACAATCGTACGACCGGTCACTTTTCCTTGAAGTATTTGCTCTAATGTAGAAGGAAGCTGTTCTAATGTAATTTCATTTTCTATTGTCGCAAGCTGTTCTGGCTTCAAATCTGTTGCTAGGCGATCCCATACTCGCTTCCTCAGCTCCATTGGGCAATAAACTGAATCAATACCTAGCAGGTCAACTCCACGCAGAATAAATGGCATAACAGTTGTTGGTACCTCGACACCTGCTGTAAGTCCACTTACCGCAACAGCTCCTCCATATTGAATGGAGCCTAAAACAGATGCTAAAGGCTTGCCGCCTACTGGATCCACAGCTGCAGCCCAACGTTGCTTCTGAAGCGGTTTAACCTTTTCTGGAGTAACTTCTTCTCTGCTCAACACAGTTGTTACCCCGAGGGATTTAAGATAGTCTGCCTGTTCAGATTTACCAGTTGCTGCTTCTACTGTAAAACCGCGCTTCACTAACATTGCAACAGCCATACTGCCAACTCCGCCTGTAGCACCCTGTACAAGAACAGGACCATCTTCCGGCGTAAGCCCGTTCTGCTCTAAACGATGAACAGATAACGCCGCAGTAAAGCCTGCAGTACCGAAGGTCATTGCCTCTTTCAACGATAAGTTTTCAGGTAAAGGGACAATCCAGTTACTATTCACTCTTGCATATTCACTAAACCCGCCATCTTGAGCAACACCTAATTCATAGCTTGTAACGATAACCTTCTGGCCTTCATAATAATCAGGATTATCAGAATGTGTTACCGTACCAGCCAAATCAATCCCTGGTACAATAGGATATTCTTTTACTACTTTGGATTTAGGAACAGTAGCCAGTCCATCCTTATAATTGACACTTGAATATACAACTTTGATTGTTACGTCGCCTTCCGGCAAATCAGATTCTGTTCGTTCAACGATTTGTGTATGGGCTTGTTCTTCTTCTTTTGTTACTAATAATGCTTTAAATGACATAAACAATCTCCTTTCTTGTGCAGCTTCATCTTGCACTTGAGGAAATGGTAACATAACACAGAAAAAGATGTCCTCTCTTAAGCATTCGAGGTCCATTTGTATTATAATGGAAATTAATACACTCCCGAAAGGAGCTTTCTATGCTTATCATTACCCTCCTATCCATTTCCTTTCCCTTCCTCATCTTTGTTTTATTACTTTATGGTATGTACAAGGGGCTTATAAAGAAGAGCAATATTACCGCCTATTATACCCCTTTCGATGAAATTACAGGGCAATCCTATAACAGTTTTCAAGATGAACAAGAAATGGAAGAGGAAGAGGACAATCAAGAGGGAGAAGAAATAAACAAACTGCCCCATGTATGAGCTCTCCCTTTTGGTATAACCTATATACCAAAAGGAGGGGATTTCTTCATGAATCAGCATACGGAACGGCAAGATTATCATCCAGCAGCACTTTCCGCTGACATGCTGGAAGAAATAAGAACACTGGAACACAAACTTCGATCTCAATCTGACGAAGAAATTATTCTTATTGCTTATTCTCAAGACTGAACCACCTGTATAAAGGTGAAGTACTGGTTATCTAAGGCTCCTATTATAAGGGGCTTTTTTGTTTGTACAGCTACACAGACTCCATATCACAAACTATCTTGCTTTACCAATTAGTGTGGTATATACTTAACTATATGGTATTACAAGATAGTTTGAAAGGAATGAAAATTTGTCGCTTCGAAGTCAATTACTAAAAGGCATATTAGAAGGGTGTATACTATCCATTATTTCCCACGAAGAGGTGTATGGATATGAATTGTCTGTCAAACTTCAAAGCTTCGGACTGTCGGACGTAAGCGAGGGGTCTATCTACCCAGTCCTTTTACGCTTACAGAAGGCCAAGCTTATAAGTGGAGAAATGCGCACTTCCCCTTCAGGCCCAAAACGGAAATATTATCACATTACAGAGGAAGGAGAAAATACTTTAATTCAATTTAAGAAGGAATGGGAAAGCATTAAGCTTCCTGTGGAACAAATCATCAAGGGGAGGGACGGAGATTGAACGCCAAAGAGTTAATTAAGGAAAATAACCATAAGCGCAAGCTACTAACAGAAAACAATGAACAATATTACGAAAAAATGCTCATATATATTCGTACCCAACTATTTCTCTCGGAGGAACAAAGTGAAGAACTACTAATGGAATTATTAGAGCATTTACTCGAGGCTCAGCATCATGGAAAAACTGCAGAAGAAGTTTTTGGAGACAATCCAAAAGCTTATGCAAGGGAATTAGTCCAGCAGCTTCCTAAAGAAACTAAATCCAGCCTGTTTATATTCATTGGGTTTATCTTCGTTCAATTTATAGGCTGGATGGCACTAGGACATGGTGGTATCTCAGTCATTTTAGGGTTCTTTTCAGACCTTGGGACAACTACTATACATCTCGGAAGCGGTGCAGTACAAATTATCGTGGATGTCATTGCGTCCATTCTCGTTATTGCTTTTGTGTTAAAATTACTTAGGGATTCCATGTTTAAGAAGGTAAGCAAATGGATAGAGTTTATCATCATATGGATGTTACTTCTTTTTCTCTTTTCCATATACATTTTTTCAGATAAGCTGATACCTGCATTCGGAGCTACCTTTGAAGTTCACGGCATCCTCTTCTTCATCTTTGGTCTTATCATAATTGCTGGAAGTAAACGATTTGATACAAAGTTTCGGTTAACTAAATAAAGCACATAAAAGAGCAGACTCCTGCATCATAACGGCCTGCTCTTTTTCAAGCTCAACTCTTTGAAAAGCGTGGTAACTGTTATTTCAGAGCTGAGCCTCTTTTTATTAGTATATACCTACAATTTATACAGAGTTTAAAGCCTGTTTGTTTCCAAAATATATAAGGCGAGGTTGCTTATATATGACAAAACTCAAAATAAGAGAGCTGATTATAAAGGAAGGTGTCATATACCCAAGATTGTACGTCAGAGAGTATAGCCAAACAGGCACCCCTTCTGGTGCATAGGAGGCAAAAAAGACAATTCCGCCAATATAATGGCTGAAGAATCGCAGGATACTGCCTAATAAGGCCCCACTTGTTACATACGCCGTAATTTTTGCCGCGTTGCCCTCCTTCATGGAGTCCTGGACGTTCTTAGCAAAAATACCTGCTAAACCAACCACGGTAAACGCTAGTGGGTAGTCCATGATATATTGGACCGGGTGCACGATAAACGGCTGAATAAGTGAATTGATCAAGCCAATGAGCAAGCCTGTTAAGAGTCCACCTTTCAGACCCCACCGAAATGCCATAAAAAAGATTGGCACCATGGCAAATGAAATGGACCCTCCCTGAACCCAAAGTGGAACCGATAGATAAGGCAGGCTAAGAACAGCACCAATAGCAGCAAACATCGCTACTTCCACTAGAAATAAAATCCGACGATTTCTCATTTCACATCTCCCCTTTACTATTCTTCAAATATTGTGTGCAGATTAGCTCTGCTATTTCTTTCCTCACAGTTCAAAAGAAAAGAAAACACAAAAAAAGCAATGCAAGGGAGAGCTTTGAGATGGGTATCCTTTGTGCATTGCGTGCCATCACGAAAGCCACATCCCTACGTTAGAATTAACTAACAGGTTCAGAGGGTCAGAACGAATCGTTCACTCTCAGCCATCAGGCTCCCCTTGTGGTTTCTTACGTCTGCTTCTTTTGTAATATCTATTATAAGGAAAGCGTTATAATCTTTCAAGCTATGAAATAAATAGAAAATTCGTAGCAGATGTATCCCATTTCTTATTTGCGAAAATATATCGTCATACAGCCCATAAAAACAGCCTTACTCGCTTTTGTTTTCCTGAAGAGCGTGTTGCCACCCTAAACTGACAGGTATATAGAACTATAATACGAAACATTTTCCTATTCTCTATTTATAGGTACCGTTACTATGTCTTCTTCTTTTGCAAACTGGAGTGATTCAGGTTTTGCTATAATAAGGTTAAGCCTTACTAAGAGTGACGTTACTCTTAACCAGTTTCTTAAGATTTGCTTCCCCTTCGAAACCTTTGTCTTAACGACAAAGGTTTTTTTCTGTGTCCAAAAGTTGTATGACTTTACAAATATACACCTTCTTCTATAATATTGTTTCTTGTTGCATATAGACCACTTACAGACATGTTCTATTGACTGGAAAGGAGAAGGCCTATGAATACCAAACCTTCTATTTGGACCAAAAGCTTTATTAGTATCGCCTGTACAAACTTCTTCTTGTTTCTAACCTTTTACGCTCTGCTAACCACGCTCCCAATATACGTAACGGATACTTTAGGCTGCAGCGAATCAGAAGCCGGTCTAATTGTTACCGTCTTTCTATTAGCCGCTATTCTCACGCGTCCCTTCTCTGGTAAATTGTTAGAAATTGGTGGAAAGAGAAAGATGCTGTTCATTAGTTTAGTCCTATTTACCCTTTGTTCCTTTATATATATATGGACGGACTCTTTTCTGTTATTACTTACCTTACGATTCATTCACGGTATATGGTTTGCTATCGCCACAACTGCAACTGGTGCTATTGCAGCAGATATTATTCCAGCTGAACGCCGTGGGGAGGGACTTGGTTATTTCGCCATGTCTATGAATTTGGCAGTGGTAGCCGGTCCCTTTCTCGCCCTAACTCTCTTAAATTGGTTATCATTTCCCATACTATTTACTATCTTAGCTCTAATCGTCATCGGTTCCGTTGTGTTTGCTTCAATGGTTCAGCCTGTACAAGAACAAAATAAGACTTCCACTAGGAAACTTACACTTGAGGATCTTTTTGAAAAAAAATCTATCCCTGTTGCTCTGACAGGGTTGTTTATCGCTTTTTCCTATTCAAGCATTATCTCATTTATTTCTATTTACGCTAAATCAATAGGACTAATAGAGACCGCCAGCTTGTTCTTTGCTGTTTTTGCAGTGACGATGCTGCTATCAAGGCCCTTTGTTGGTAAATTGTTTGATGCTAGAGGACCAAACGTGGTGATCTACCCTTCTTTATTCCTATATGCTACCGGTTTATATATGCTTAGCATGACGGACAGTTCTACTATGTTATTACTATCAGCAGGAATGATAGGTCTTGGATATGGTAGTCTTGTACCAAGCTTTCAAACCCTAGCTATTCAACAAGCAGACACCCACAGAAGCGGTCATGCAACAGCTACTTTCTTTACTTTTTTTGATACAGGAATCGCATCAGGTTCCTTCATTCTTGGCATGGTTGTTACCTATGTGGGCTACCATCCTCTATATGTTGCAATGTCCCTTTTCGTTATCGTAATCATGTACCTTTACTATCGTCTCGTTTCAACAAGGATTAAAAATCAGAAAAGCCAGTCCCATTCTAGTTAAATAGAAAGGGACTGGCTTTTCTTTGTTCAAATTATAATGGCTTCATTTACCTTGGAATAAAATTAATACACGCCGACATTGTCCCATGCAGAAGCTACTGCATTAGCTGTACTAGAACCATATAGATCCTGAGCAGATTGAATAAGCGATGAACGTGCATCAGAGAAATTACTGTTTGGAGTTAGATACACCGTTAAAGCACGATAGTATATTTTTTCTGCTTTAGATTTACCAATCGAGTTAATAGTATAATAGGCCGCTTTATTTGGAATACCACTATTTATATGAACGCCGCCCCAATCTCCTGCCTCTGTATTCGGCAAGTTGCGGTAATTATCCATATGATCGGGCTGGTTATACAGCGTTGGGTTCGACATACTGCGTAGAGCATCTCCACTTCTTCCAGGAGTATAAACGTCCTCTCCCATCAGCCAGTCCTCACTATCAACAAAATAACCAAACACATCAGAAAATGACTCATTTAATGCCCCAGGCTGATTCTCATATACTAAATCAGCTGATCGATCTGTTACAGCGTGTGTTAATTCGTGAGCTACAATGTCATCTGCACCTGACAGATAGGTAAATGTTGATCCATCTCCATCCCCATATATCATTTGGTTCCCAACCCAGGCAGCATTATTATAATTACTGCCGTAGTGAACAGTAGATACGATATCGGCACCATTTCCATCATAGCTGTTTCGACCGAATGTATTATAGAAATAATCGTACACTTGTCCAGCATAATAGTGCGCATCAACCGCAGCCTTTTGGCGCTCACTATAAAACGTGTTGCCGCTGTCTGTTACATAATAACCAGGAAGACTGAACTGGCCACCATTATTGTTATCATACGTAGCAATGACACCACTCATCGGTTTTGTTGTATCGTAAAGATAGTACGTATTATTATAAGAGTAAGTGTTCAATGTCTTACTATCCCCAAGCACCCCTGTTCCACTTCCAGTAGTTGCTGCTTCGTGTACTTTATTTTGAGCTTTTATAACATTTCCATTCTCTGCGTTAACCCATATTTGCCAGTTCGCAGGGTATGGTTCCGAGAATTGAAGCTCAACGTGATAGGCTAGAGTGTACTTTCCATCTTCATGGAACGCAACCAGATTAGAATGTTCTGTTAAGGATTGGAAATCTTCTCCTTCTAACCCTTTCACTGTAACGTCCGCATCTTTACGATTAGTATCAATATGATTCCAAGCATTACTTAAAGCCTGTTGTTTAGATAGCTGTTTCTTTTGCTTAAGCTTGTCTGGTGCATTTGGATGAAAGTCGCCATTCACTGCTATAAGCTCACCGTTCTTATTCGTATGGATATGAATCTTTGACTCACTTATTGGTATGTTTTGAATGACTGGCTGAAAGATAAAATGGGTCATCCCTAATTCGTCTGTTGAGGATTCTACAAACTCCATTTTCGTATTAGGGTCCATGTTGAATACCTTTTGATTTGCTTTAAAAAATTTCTCCGCATCCTTCTTTGTGTTAATCTTTTCTTTAGCAAGCTTTCCCTTTATAAAGGAAGGTGCTTTTGTTTTCCCAACTTCTTTCCAATTCATTTCGTAATTATTCTCTAGTTTAAAACCTTTGTCGGGCGCCGCCTCTACCATAAGTCCATTACCAACCAGTAAAGTCGTACTCAACGTCACTGCTCCTACCATCGTCTTCCAATTCTTTTTCATCTAATTCCTCTCCTCCTTTAGTATTGCATATATAGCGTAGCAAAATTTAAGAAGGTCTACTTTGGGAAAGAAATTGTCGTTAATAGGACCTAAAATCCACCATCCAAACTCTATATTGAGAAAATAGACGGAAGTACCTATGACTTTCCCAGCCTATTGAACAATTGAAGAACATGGACTATTCCTTATGTTATAGTAGACAGAAAGCATCATTAACACTAAAAAGTTCACAAAATTTTCAAACTTCCACCCTTTACATAGGAAAATCACTATGTAAAACAACGGAAAACCGACCATTTTCACCTGCAAATTGAAACAATGAAGAAAGAAAGGATGACGAGTAATGCCTTGGATTAAACCAAAAAAGCAAAATGATGTAAAAAAGCAGAACGGAGAACCGCTCCCTTTGTTCAATCGCTTAATAGCTAACTCCGAAACTATGTATTCAGCATTTGCACCATTACAAACTGCGATTTCCCATACATTTTTATCCGATTTCGAGAAAGAAGCTATTATAACTTACGTATCAATGAAGAATGGGTGTACCTATTGCACAAAGAGCCATGGCACTTTGTTTTCCCAGTTATCAGGAGAAGAGGATGCAGAATACAAGTTACAGAACTTTGCCTCAATGGATTGGCCAGCATCGTTAAAGTGTATGCTTTATTACGCTGACAAGCTTACAGACCGTCCTGCATCCGTGGAAAAAGAAGATATTGAACAGTTGAGAGCTTTTGGCTATAGCGAAGAACAAATTGTGGAAATTAATCATGTTATCGCCTATACAACTTATACGAACCAAATCTCCATGGGGCTAGGATTATAAAAACAAAAGGCAGCCTATTGGTGGCCGCCTCTTGTTTCTCTCCATAATTGCTGAAACACTCTCATCCCTTTATAAAAAGATTTGTCATAATCCCCGTCTTCTTTACACGTCCACACTGTTGCAAGTACGCTGTGACAGAACCCCCACCCTATTAATCTGTCTTTACGTAGCGAGAGTTGAGTGGTAAAACTATTCATTCTCCTAATTATTATTGATTCTAACGCTGCATCATCTTCAGGTAATTTGTTAAGTATATATTGAATTAAGTCATATTCTCTTTCTCCTATACCACCTTTTGGATCAATAGCGCACCATCCTAGTTTATTGGAAAATAAAATATTGTAAGGATGAAAATCACCATGAAGCACCCAAAGGTCTGCACTTGTTTTACAAAGTAAAGTAAATGTTTCTTTGGCCCCTTCAAGCGTCTGGTAATCTATTGGACCAATACCATTAGGATGCTTATGGACAATATCTCTCAACTCGTCTTCTCGTGTATTAGTTGGATTTACGTGCATTGATACTGGCACCGGTATCCAGAGCTGCTTTCCTACTTCCGATGCAATAAAACAACCCTTTTCATCATCTTCAATAGTGGCGAGTGCCTCTCCAGGAATAATTTTTTCTAACAACATCGCACCAAGCTCTCGATGATAATCTAAGAGGGAGGCCATACTTCCTTCTTGAAGCAGGGTAATAGCTTCTAATTCTTGAAGGTATTGCTCATTTGGAATAGAAAGCTTCAATACCGCTTCTCGGTTTTGTTCTTTCCATACAACTGGAGCTACATAATTAACTGATAAAGAATAAGGATCTCCTACAACTATGTTCCAATGCTCTTCGCATTGCTTGATTATCTGAGGCAAACGACTTAACCAATTTTCCCCTTCCTCTCCAAAATAGTGCTGGACATTATATCGTAACTTCTCCGGAATATACATACGTTTATCACCGTTCTACACCAAGAAGATTAACACCATTCGGATCTAGAATGACATTGGGACAGACAGTGGAAAACCTCACTTCTTCCACCCGAAAATCATCGCCAGCCTGAATGGTTAAAGGAGTCATTTTCTCTCCCAGGATCTTGATGAGAATGTCCACATTATTTCCAACTACATTCATACCCTCTATCGAAACACCGTTCACATCATCAATTGCATCCATATTAGTTTGTAATTCCACTTTCCATTTACATGGTGAATACAAAAAGGTTCTACGCTCCCCCTCTTCTACATTCCAATTCTGTTGGGTAGCTTGCTGGCAAATTTGATGATACTCTTCATCTCCTAAAAGAAAGCCTATATGATCAAAACGTATCCGCTTTCCATAGCCAAACGTAATATTTATTGCCCCTTTTTTCAATTCAATAATACGAAATACAATCTTTCGATTTCTAAAGTCGTTCCAATCTAATGGAGGAGAAAATGTTTGGAATTCTCCATTTTCCTTGCCTATACGTTGAGTTACTCTAAATCCTAATTTCCTATAGAAGAGCTCCGTTTCTTCTAAATAAGGCGTCCAATAATGATAGTGAAATAGCATTACCTTTTCCCCCCCTATATAGAAAGAGCTTGCTGTTTCAGCAAGCCTCTCTCCAACTATTTATTTTCGTAAGGCTTTATTAATGCATAGAGAGTGTGGATGTACGGTAAAGTAACTCCTGCTTGTTCCGCCAGCCTTAACGCTCCACCATGAAGGTGTTCCACTTCTAGCTTCAACCCTTTACGCTTATCCTGATGCATGGAGGAGGTAGCTTCATCCGGCAAAGATTCAAATTTAGCCAAGCCTGCTTCTACATGTTCATCCGTTAAAGCTATATCATACGTATTAGCAAGCTCCTTCATTTCACGTAACACGTGCTTAGCAGCCTCTAGCGTTTGGGATTCTTTCCTTATCGTACCGATGGAAAAATCTCCAGCTGTCGTCATGCCACTAAAAGCTGTGATAAACATGTATTTCTGCCATAAGTCCTGAAGAATGTGCTCACTCTGTCTTCCATTCATATTTGCAACATTGCACAGCTCGTCCAATTGTTTACAAAGTTGCGTTTGAGAAGCATGCAGAGCACCAAAATGAACTTCATGTAGATCGCTCGTATGTATAACATGTCCTCTTTCATCTAATGTAGCGATAATGTAAGAAAGTCCACCTACTACATGCTCTTCTCCTAGTTCATGCTGGAGCGTGAAGATGTGCTCTATACCATTTAATACAGGTAATACCTTCGCTCCTTTTTCTACAAGGCGCTTCAGGGTCGGAAGAACTCCATCAAGATGGTAGCCTTTTACCCCCAGCAGAACCAAATCTGTATGCTCTATCTCCTCAGCATTCTCAACAACCTTCGGATTTTCAACTGTATAATCCCCTTGGACACTATGAAGATGTAACCCGTTTGTTCTAATTTGATCAGCACGTCGGGATCGTACTAGATATTGTACATCCGCTCCTGCAGCCTGCCATCTGGCTCCAAAGTACACACCTAATGCACCAGCGCCAAGTATTGTTATATTCATTTCCCAACCACCTCATTTCCACCTTAGTGTATCAGAATAAGATCTCAACATGAAACCGTTTGCTTTTTTACTTCATAAAGGATGAAACAGTTTTTACAACCTTATGTGTGGAAATTATTCCTGAATAGCGCCCATATGTGGAAGACTTGAAGTCGAGATATTATTGGTCTGTTGCTGAAAGGCGAGCTGATTGATGTGAAATAGCCCCGCTTTCCTGCGGCCTCACGCGACGTGTGGGTCGTTCACCGTTGCAACAGGATGTAGCGCTTTTAGGTGAACTTCCTTACTTGCGGCTGAGCCTCCTCAGACAGCAAAAGACGCTTTCTGCGGGGACTAGGCTCATCCATTTTTCAGACCACACCTTTGCCGTATTGAGAGAAACGGACTTCTCAACTTTCTTGATTCCATGATGCTTTTTTGTCCATATATCAACCATATATCGGAGAAGATGCTTCTATATTAATGTTTAGATGTTATTTACTCTTTATTCCGTTACTTCCCCTTTTCATTCTGAGCCTATTTGAGTGGTTCTCCAAGCTAGAGAAAGAAAGTTCCTTTTAGCGTTGATTGGGCTGGAATCACGGAGACTCCCACGGAAAAACGAATGAGCAGAGACCCCGGAAGGCGGCGATCTTTGCCGACTGAGGAGGCTCAGCCGTTCGTCCGTAGGAAAGCGGAGTGATTCCAGCCCAATCAACTGTTCTTTCTATACTCCTTTCAAATTATCCCAAATCCGAGTCTTCCACTATCTCCCCATTATGTGGATTACCGTATGCTTGTACAGTAGTTCCACCGAAAAAAAAGTTGTGACAGCTTGTGTCACAACTTTTCTTTCATTACTGGACGTCTTTAGATGTGATTTCAGGAAGCTCATCCATTGCGATTGAAGTAGAACCGGTTACAGCACCTACAGCCAATAGACCAAGGACAAATGCAGTTAGGATAAATTTTTTCATTCTTCATTCTCTCCCTTACGTTTTTGATAATTGTTTATATGAATCATTTGCTAATGAAAGGTAATAGCAAGCATCCTTATACTTCTTGCTTGCTTGTAAACATTGGGACAACAATTCAGCATAGATTGCCAGGTAATGTCGATCATCAATTCCCTCAAAATACGGAATGACACTTTCTCGCAAATAATGCTCAAGACTGATTGTATCCCCTTCGACTCTCATCTTATATACTTGAAAGAAGTAGTGGAACAATTGATAATCAGGCTTACCCTCTACCATCATAATCCCACGATCAATCCATTCCATAAGCCTAGCCTTTTCGTCAAAAGCAAATAACGCTTCGACCATGGAGGCAATGGTAGTGAGTTTTCCCTTAATATTATGATTCTCTTTGAACACGAGACTTTTTTCATAATGCTGAATTGCCTCTTCATTTCGACCCATAGCTGAATACATTTCCCCTAAATTCTGATAGGCTACTCCTTTTAAAGATGGCTCTTGTAAATGATTTGCTGCCTTAATGGCCAGATGAAAGGCTTCCTCAGCTTGATCAAATTGATGAATTCGTTTGTAACAAATACCTAATAAAATCTGACAATCAGCACTTCTATGAAAATCAAAATTAATGGAATATAAGTCTAAAGCAAGTCTTGAATAATGAATAGAAAGAGTAATATTTAATAGTCGTAACTCATTAATAGCAATTCCAAAATAGATATCAGATTTCTCGAAATCACTCATAGGACTCCGATTTAAGATAGTCATTGCCTTGGAGAATTGCTCTTGAGCAACACGATATTGATTCGACATATGATGATAAATACCCGTGAATTTGTATAAGTAATATTGATGCTTTTCCTCAAACATTTCCTTCATCCGGTTAACCTTCTCAATGAGAATTGGCACTTCATTCAGATGGCGCATCAATAACTGATAGCGGATTTCAAATAACTGAAATAATGCAAGTATTCCTGGACTGGAATGCTGTTCCATGGATTGTTTAAACTGAAGGTATTGCTCTGTTGCCTGATCACTTCTCCGTTGAATAATCATGTGATACCATTCATGAAGCTCTTGTTCCACGTGATCTTCATCCATTCCAACCTCTTCCACCTCATAATCAATATTTAAACGATTATAAAGAAGTCGGACAATCTCTTCACTAGATTTAGTCAATCCATTCTCAATTTTACTAAGGTAGGAAAGCGAGCAAATACCATCCGCTGTTTCCTCAAGGGTTCGATTCTGATTCAGTCGATGAAATTTTATTTTCTTGCCAACATCTGTTTTTACCATGAGTCGCTTCACTCTTTCTCTAGAATCCCTCCCTTAGTAATCCCATTATATGCTATATTAGCTATTTTCACCTTAAAATCCTGCTTTATAATTTTGGGAAAACCGGGAGCAAAAATGGCTATTTATCTACCATTTTCATCTTCTATTTGCGAAAATATTCTGTGATAGAATCCTTCTGAATTAATCATATCTTACATAATAAAACTTTAGTTCGCAATATTCTGATAATTAATCCTCCTTTTGTATCATTACTTTTTCCAAATTTGACAAAAAACGAGGACACTTCTGCCTAGAAGCGTCCTGTTTTCCATTTATTAGTTAGGCTTCATTCGTTTCTTTAGACTCATGCTTCTGTACTACTTGTAGTTTCTCATCTAATAAAGCTGTGTCAACGTCTTCCCCAAACCAAAGCCTCAACGTTTGTTTCGCTTGTTCTTTTATATTGTCATCAACATACATAGCAACTTGAAATAATGCAGCACCTAATGCACTTAAATCATCCGTAAACCCAATTCCAGCAGCCATGTCAGGGATTAAATCTAGTGGTAAAATAAAATATCCTAATGCACCTATTATGGTTGTCTTTGCTTTTACAGGGAGATCATCTTTCTGTAATGTATAGTATAGCAGGAGTCCTGCATAAACAACTACCTGCCCTGCCTTTTTTGCCATACGTCCGACCTTAAGCCAAAACCTATTAGGAGAGAAATATTTACCCTTCTCATGTGTGTCCATGCCTTCCATAGTAGGTAAACTCGCCTCATTATCCCTCACAGGAAAACCTCCTCTATTCATGATCAAGATACAATCGCTATTGTAACACATCCGTTTGTACAAAAGGTTCTGTTATCAACCAATGTAGGTCATGTAACCCGATATATGGCTGATACATTTGCATATTATTAAGGGATTACCAATAAATACTACTGGTCCATTTCTCTCTCAATACGGCAAAGGAATGGGATGATGCGAGATAAAATGGTGAAGTTTACCCTACCATTATCGAGGAGGCTTAGCCCGATGTAAGGAGGGTCGGCTAATACTGCCTATCAAATAATTAACGGACCAACTCCTATTAAAATAGATGCCTATTAGAATGTTTTACTATATTCGTATCGGGAATATTGTCCATGAATGAAGATAAAGGAGGAATTTTCAATGAAACCATTTGTAAGAGAATACACGAATGATGAGAAGCTCCAAAACGATGTACAGAAACTTTCCAATAATGGAGTTAACAAGAATAACATTTATGTCATGAGTCACGATGATGACCGCACAGAACGTGTTGCAGATAATGCTAATGCTAATACAGTGGGCTTGAAAGAAGAAAATTTAAAAGATGCTGTTGGTAACTTATTCAATAAACAAGGCGACGAATTGCGAAATAAAATGCAAGATTTAGGCTTGTCCGAATCGGAGTCTGAAACATATGAGGAACGTCTTGATGAAGGAAAAATCCTTCTTTTAGTTACGGAAAACACCAACATCGAAAACATTATTTAAAGATAACTAGCTTCCCCTCATCTTAACGGAGCAATCAGTAGATTGCTCCGTTATTTGTGCGTTTCTTCTTCATATATAGAGAATATCTCCTCAATATAATGAATTATTTCGTTAGGAAGAGGATATAAACCTGCCTGTGAAGAGTGTTCAGGTGATTTTCGAACCTCCCAAAATGCAACAGCTTGCTCCTTGCTTCCGTTGAACATTTCCTCTGTAAGAATAGCTATGTCACTTGCTAGAATTTGTGCTCTCTTAGATGTAGGAGACACTCCTTCCTCGAGACACATCTCTATTCGTTTTACTACATTAATCCACTTTTGTGTATAGGAATGATCCTCCTCCATTTTAGGAAGTGCTTGTTTGACGTTTGAGTCTATAGCAGAATTATGTTCGGTTGGATCTGACCTCATTAGTGGTATTAGCTGATCGTAACGAAGCTTGCCTTCAACCTGTAAACTATTCCATATGGTTGTCGTATGCTGAAGTGACGTTTGAATATGTTCCTTCGTTTTTTGGAGCATCTCTCTGTGTATAGATAGCACCTCTTCAACGGAGGTGGCGGTCAGCATATTCTCGATATCCTTCAGGGAGAATGCTGCTTTTTTTAATAGTATAATTTTTTCTAGCTCTAGCATGTCCTTTTCTGTATATAGCCTTTTACCACTTTCTTCTCTATACGGTGTGACAAGACCAATCTGATCATAATATCGTAGCGTGCGAACAGACAAACCTAATTTATTTGCAACTTCACCGGAAGTGAATAAAGCCATAATTAAAGTTCCTCCTCTCATCAACAAAAAAATTGAACCCTTACTTTGATACTTTTGGACACATGTTTATTGTACGACATCATCCATAAAGTCGCCAAAAACAGGAAGGAAATGACGTACCATTTGATGACGAGATCGTTCACGTTGACATTCCCCCCCTTTCAATTTAAAGTGTAATAGGTTCACATTCATTGCATTTATTGAAATATACGAATAACTTCATACGACACAAGGAGGACAAGCATGAATACAACGAAAGGTAATCCTCTCGCCTTATTACCATTTGCAGTCTTTTTAGCGACATTCTTGCTAGCGGGTATAGTAACAGGAGATTTCTATAAAATTTCCATGCTCATCCCTGCAATACTTGCCGCTGTGGTCGCTCTCTTATTGAATAGACAAGAAACTTTTTCTAATAAAGTAGAACAATTCTCCAAGGGCGCTGGACATCCAGATATTATGATAATGGTATTGATTTTCTTGCTTGCAGGAGCATTCTCTTCTGTTGCAAGCAGCATCGGTGCGGTAGATGCAACGGTTAATTTTGCTCTGACGTACTTGCCGCAAAACATGATTATTGTCGGAATCTTTATTATCGGTTGCTTTATTTCCCTTTCCATGGGCACATCTGTGGGAACGATTTCAGCACTTGCACCCATTGCAGTAGGAATTAGTGCGGAAACAGAGCTTTCTGCAGCTATTTCAGTGGCAGCTGTAGTAAGTGGCGCTATGTTTGGGGATAATTTGTCTATTATTTCCGATACCACTATAGCAGCAGTTCGAACACAAAAAACTAAAATGAAAGATAAGTTCAAAACAAATTTCTTTATTGTTCTTCCTGCAGCAATTGTAACGCTTGTTCTACTCTTCTTTATTACTCTTGGGAACACATCTGGTGTCACCGCAGAGTCCTTTGATTGGTTGAAGATTGTTCCATATATTGGTGTCCTGGCAGGAGCACTTGCTGGATTAAATGTTTTGGCTGTTCTGTTTGCTGGTATCCTTCTTGCTGGTTTTATTGGCTTCCTATCATCTGATTACTCTGTGATTATGTTTATGGAAAATATAACCTCTGGAATAACCGGCATGGCTGAGCTGATACTCTTAACTATTATCATTGGTGGTATAGTTGCCATGATTCAGTATAATGGAGGCATAGACTACATTCTAAACTTGTTAACTAGGCGTGTTCGTACTAAAAAAGGCGCTGAAACAAGTATTGCTGGGTTAGTGGCGACTACCAACTTAGCAACAGCTAATAATACAATTGCCATTATTACGACAGGGCAGCTCGCAAAAAAAATTGCTGATGATTTTCATATAGATCCTCGTAAGTCCTCCAGTATCTTGGATATATTTTCGTGTACTGTACAAGGACTCATTCCTTATGGAGCACAGCTCTTAACCGCTGCACAATTTGGTGAAATTTCTCCGTTGTCCATTTTACCTTATTCCTTCTATCCGATCCTAATAGCTATTATGGGCTTTGTGGCAATCGGTACAGGATTTCCTAGGTTTAAGCGTCCATCTGTAACCTAAGAATAATTTGGTCAGACAATACGGGAGCAAACAAAAAGCTAGCCATTGCGGCTAGCTTTTTCTGTTAATCCAATTTTCTGTGCTTCCCTATAGCATGATAGAATACTGGAACAAATATTAGTGTTAATAGTGTAGAAGTTGTCAATCCTCCGATAACAGTTATAGCAAGACCTTTAGAGATTAGTCCAGAAGCTGAATTCGAAAGTGCTAACGGAATTAGAGCAAAAATGGTTGCAAGAGCTGTCATTAGTATTGGACGTAATCTTGTAGTGGACGCTTCTAGAATCGATTCCGTTAACCCAATGCCTTGTTTTCGGTTGGCTTCTACTCTATCCAGCAGTACCACAGCGTTTGTTACCACAATACCTATTAACATCAGCATGCCAATCATGGAACTCATGGATAGCGTTTGTCCGCTAATTAATAGTCCCGCAAGAGATCCAATAGGTACGAAAATCAAAGAGGATAATATAACAATTGGAGTTATTATGCCTCCAAAGGTAACGCTTAGTACCAGAAAGACTAGTCCGACGGCTGCTCCCATTGCTAATCCAAGGTCTTGGAAGCCTTCATTTATCATTTCTAATCCACCAGTAAAGTCGACCTCCACTCCCTCTGCTAGAGATAGTGCGTTTACCTTTTCTTCAATGTCTTTGGATACTTGAGCAGTATCCTCTCCTTTTATGACAGCTGATACTGTACTAGCTGTGTCTCCATCCTGGTGTTTAATGGAAGCTGGTACGTCTATCTCCTTAATTTCCGCAATTTCGCTAAGCTCTTTCTTTCCTTCTATCGTCTGAACCTCATACTCTTCTATATCTTCTTTCGAATTATATAGCTCTTGATAGGTTAGTTCCATTTCCCATTCTTCATCATCCAGTTTAATAGTTCCTCCATCCATGCTATTTAACCGCTCCTGAATTGGAGCCATAAGCTGATATGGACTTACTTGAAGGTCTTTCCCTTCCTCATTCAAGACTATCTGATATTTTGTCTTCGTATCTTCCATGTCATTAGTTATATTTTTTAACCGATCATCTTGCGTCAATAATTTCTCAATTTGAGAAGATGCTTCATTCAAGCTGTCCTGATCATTACTATATAAATTCACATCAATAGAATTACCTGATGGTGGGCCATCTTGTTGAATTTCAGTAGCTTTTACTGTAACCTCTTTAAATTGGTCCTCCGCAATGGACTGGATTTCCTTCTCAATCTTAGGCATCTCTTCGTTTATGTCGGCGTCTTCTTGTAATTCTATGAAGAAACGAGCGATATTCTCTGTCGTCGTTGCCGTCGTTCCAGGCATTTGCTGCTGACTGCTAAACCCAATGGAGACTTGATGGTATGAAATGTTATCTTTCTCAGATAAATCATCCTCCACTTGTTGGGCTAAGTTATCTGTCTCTGTTAATTCGGCATTATCTGGTAAAGTCACTTCCACTTCAAAAGTTTCACTACCTTCCGTAGGTAAGAAGGATACCCCTAGAGCCGGTATCAAGGAAAATGAACCGAAAAGAAGGAGAAACGACATAGTGAATACAATCCACTTCTTCTTCAATGCTCCACGAAGGAAATTCTCATACCGAATGGCTCCTTTACTCTTGGTAGGTTTATGATGAACGTTAGTAAAAAAGAATTTCCCAAGAACCGGAATTAACATAATAGCTACAATTAATGAGATAGTAATGGAAAATACAACAGACAAACTAAACGGTCTAAAGAATTCCCCAAGAATACCACCTACAAAAGCTAAGGGAAGGAATACGATTAAAGTTGCAATGGTGGACGATGCTACTGGTCCGATTACTTCTTTGGTGGCTCTAAATACTAGCTCACGCTGTTTCATTTCAGGATAGGCCTGCTTCCAACGATAAATATTTTCAATAACAACGATACTATCGTCTACAATACGCCCAACCGCTACAGCCATGCCTCCAAGAGTCATGATGTTTAATGTATAGCCGAATTGCTCTAGTAAGGCAATGGAACCCAAGATGGAAATGGGTAACGAAATAATGGCGATTAGGGTTGCTCTGACGTTTCGAAGGAAGAGCAAAATGACGAGTACGGTAAATAATGCACCAAATCCTCCTTCTTTCAATAATGCACTGATGGATTTATTGACTTCTTCCCCTTGATCAACTACCGTATAAAGCTCGTAGGCACTTTCCTCCGCTGCAGTATTCAGTAATTCTTTCACTTCTTCAGCAACCGCAGCGGTATTAGCTTCCTGAGATTTAATTACTTCCAATAGGATGCTATCTTCCCCGTTAAATCTTGATATTTCAGACCTGCTCGTATCCTTGGCTACTTCTGCAATATCAGAGAGCAAGACAGGCTCTTGCTGAGATACCTGATTCGCTTCAGAAGGCTGCTGACCTGCTGACTGAGTTGGGGTGGCTCCTGAAGCATTAGGAGAGCTAGCAGCTCCGGGATTTGCAGCTTGCTCACCAGCTGCTCTCCCCTGGGAAGATGGCTGCTGGGCGTTTGTGTTAATAGGAATTTCTATATTTTTAATTGCGGATAAATCCTCTGTATTACCTTTTATTTCAACAGGTATTGTAGTTCCATCCTGGTTTAGGGTACCTGCTGGAAGTTTGTATTCTGATTGTTGAATGGCGTCTTTAATTTCAGATAAGGATAAACCGTAAGAGGATGCTTTTTCTTCATCTACCTCTACGAGAATATTAGTATTGGCTTTTCCTGTGACTTGAACATTCGACACTCCTTCAATGCTCTCCAACGAAGGAACGATGTTATCCTCGATATCTCTTTGCAAATCAGGCAAGTCTTCTGAGGACAAAGCTGCCTGATATATAGGTGTGGAATTGATGGATAATGCAGATACTTCTGCTTCTGCAGAATCCGGCAAGGTTAATTGGTTAATAGCATTATTGACCTCAGATTCTGCTTCATCAATGTCCTGTCCAAAAGGATAAGTAATCGATATAATAGAAACATTTTCTCTAGTCGTACTGGAAACAGATTCATAATCCTCTAAGTTCAAGAGGGCTTCTTCAATTGGATTTGTTACATTCTCCTCCACATCCTCGGTGGAAGCATTAGGGTACACGGTCTGTACGGTCATAACCGGAAAGGTAACGTCCGGAAAGGTTTCCACTTTAATTTGATTAGTAGCAATAATCCCGCTTGCTACAACTAGTACGGTTAGAATAATTATGGCGATCGTATTTTTAAGACTAAATTTGGTTATCCAGCTCATAGATGCTAGCTCCTTTCAAAATGTATAGTTAAAGGATAACCACATTCTATGAACTGAATATGAACGGAAGTCATCTTTTTTCAATTTCTTTTGACTTGCTAAGCCTTAGATTAACATTGGACGACCTTATAAAGGCAATGTCACACGGAAAACAGCTCCCTTTCCTTGTTGACTTTCAACGGTAATATATCCTCGATGTAACAAAACAATCTTCTTAGCAATGGATAACCCTAAGCCATTTCCGCCTGCATTACGTGACCTTGCCTTGTCTACTTTGTAAAATCGCTCAAATATCCGACCCTGCTCTTCTTCAGGTATTCCTTCTCCACTATCTATAATGGAAACTGTAACCTCGTCTCCAACGAAGTGTGTCACTATACTAACAGTGCCATCAGCCGGCGAGTATCGTATCGCATTTGTTAATAAATTTATCCAAACCTGCTCCATCTGATCCTGGTCGCCGTAATATACAACCGACTCAAGGTCAAGATTCATGTTTAGTCCTTTTGCATTCCATTGAGGCTCTAGAGCAGCGACTACTCTGCGCAGCTGCTCATCCATCTGATATGTCTCAGGATGAAAAGGGGGATGGTCGCTGTCCAGGGAAGCAAGCTTTAACAAGTTTTGGCTCAACGAAGATAATCGTCTACTCTCATGCTCTATAATAGCCAAGTATTCCTTCCGCTCTTCATCATCTGTAATGACATCGTCTTTAATTGCTTTGGCAAA
This sequence comes from Pontibacillus salicampi, assembly GCF_042434395.1. Lineage (NCBI taxonomy): Bacteria > Bacillati > Bacillota > Bacilli > Caryophanales > Bacillaceae > Pontibacillus > Pontibacillus salicampi. The sequence continues at coordinate 38,169 of NZ_JBHLTP010000011.1, forward strand.
CCCCTGTATGGAGGTTAAAGGAGATTGAATTTCATGGGAAACGTTAGAAACGAATTGATGCCGCATTTGCTCAAGCTCCCCTAACCCATGCACCATTTGGTTGAAACTTTTCGTCAAATCCCCTAACTCATCATTGCGTTTACTCGAGACAGATACATTGAAATTCCCTTTTCCAACTGTTTGGGTTAATTGTGTTAGTTCTTTAATCGGCTTGATAGTCCATCTCGTTGTAATTAAGAAGATAGCACTCCCAAGTACAAGAACAGTTGAAAATAAAATTATGATAACTTTCCGAAAGTCTTCGAAAAAGAATTTAAAATCAGGTTTGATAAAAAACGCAAACTGTTCTCCACCCTTTTCAAAAGGGAGTCCAAGGACGCTTCTCGGTGGAAGGTGATAATTTCTTACCACACCACCATCCAATACCTTTTGTACTTCTGTAGCAGAGAGTTCCCAGCTTGAGCCAGGGTGTTCGTACACTGCCTGCTCTTCCCCCGTTTTATACAACAGCACATCATAGCTTAATGATGACATAGCATCTAAATAGGAATCGACGTCTAAATCGTCTGTCCCCTTATACAACTGAACAAACTCTTTACCAACCTTCTCCATTCGATCATGAATTCTATCAGCTACTTGAATAGCATGTATTCTACCGGAAATTAAGAACGTAACGAGCAGGCTAATTACAATAGCACCTAAAAATGTAAGGACTATTTGTACATATAAGCTCTTCATTCCACAAGCTCCAATCGATACCCGACACCACGTATGGTTCGCACTATTATAGAAGCTTCCACTTTTTTTAATTTCTCCCTAATTCGTTTAATATGAACGTCGATTGTCCGTTCATCTCCCTCGTAGGTAAGTCCCCAAATCTTCTCAATCAGTTGATTTCTGGTAAAGATTTGATTTGGATAACTTGCTAATGTGTACAACAGTTCAAATTCCTTTAACGGGAGTAAAGTCCGTTCTCCGGCAGCCTCCAGCTCATTATTAGCGGCAAATAATGTTATACTGCCAATGGTCAGCTTGTTAGATGCTTGTATTTGGTAACGTCGCAGCAGCGCCTTAACACGCATGATTAATTCCACTGGCTCAAATGGCTTGACCACGTAATCATCTGTCCCTAATTGGAATCCCTTTACTTTATCCTGAGTCTCCCCTTTAGCTGTCAGCATTAATACAGGGATATGATAATATCGATGAATTTCTTTGCACAGCTCGTATCCGTCCATTTCCGGCATCATTATATCAATAATAGCAAGATCTATTTTTTGATGGTCCAATACACGTAATGCCTCACGACCATCCTGGACCTGAACAGCTTCATAACCTTCCTTCTGTATGTATAAAGCTACTAATCGCAAAATATTCGGATCATCATCAGCCACTAATATACGAATCAATCTAATACCTCCTCAAATCCATCTTTCTGTTAGCCTTCCCCAAACCCTATAGTAGAACTTATCTCCTATCCCTAACTCTCTACTCGCAATTACATCTTCCGATAAAAGAATACCATAAAAAGGATCACTTATAATTTATTTTCACACACAAAAATGCTTGTAGAGAAACAGCTTTCTACAAGCAAAGGCACTGAAGGGCGAGCTTTTCTTCCTTTCTTCCAAGAAATACTCCTTTTCGACGCACATTTTTAATAAAAAACCGGCTTCCATTCGCGAGAGGCCGGTAGAATATTGAAATATTGTTATACGTCTCGTTTGGAGAAGGTTCTTACCGCAATAATAAGCATAATAGCAGCATAGATAATCGTATAGACGATCATGGCATTACTTGGAGAGGACGCACTGGCAAACAAGCCTTGCTGTGCAAAGCTAATCGGGCTGTCTGCTGTATCGAATAAAAAGAGTGTCATTTTACGGTACACAGCGTCTACAGGGAATAACAGACTAGTAGCAATACCAATGTTCATTAGTGCTGTCTTTTCCATCAGAGAACCAATTTGCTCCACAAAGCCGCCAATAAACGCTGCTCCATATAAAATAATTAAAACTATTCCAGCGTTTAGTGTTGTCATCCGCGAACTAAGCATTACTCCAATCGTAACGAGGACGATCGGCTGAAGGATAAACATACTGATTGCTCTACTTATTTGAGGGAATTCAAGATTGAGATCCAATGCTTCTCCACCTAACGTCTGATGGAGGAAAGTAATACTGACAAACAATAAGATGGCGTACGCCACTAATAAAATAGTAAGCCCGCTTATTTTCCCAAGCACAAATTGCAGACGGGAGATAGGCCGCATAAGCCAGGTATCAATTTGGTGGCTGTCAATTTCACTGGATACCGCACTTACACTTGATAAAATGGCAAGAAGTGCCGTGATAAAGGAAGAAAAATAAAGACCCGCGCTTAACAATTGGGAGGCGAAAAATTGATTTTGCAAATCCCCCATATTACTGCTTGTTTCACTTAGGGCATCCTTAGCTGTGAAATGAATTGCTACTCCATATAAAGCGATGAAAGCCAAAGTCATGAGTATTGTAATTAAAAAGATTCGCTTTGACACAATTTCCCGAAATGTTATTTTAGCGATAGTCCACATAAGCATTCTCCTTCTTATTAACCCAATGCATAAAAACATCCTCCAAGTGAGGTGTTATCGGAGTAACCTCATACATAGAAATTCCCTTAGCTGCAAGCGTATCTATTAAAAAAGGAATTTGATTTTCCTTCTCTAGTTGAATTACCCAGCGAGAACGACCACTTTCTTCTCCTTGTTTCTCTTTATGCTTCACAAAGGAAGGAAGACTGGTTAGTTGATCCTCTTGATGAGAATCGAGTACGATTTCTATTTGTGCTTCAATCATAATCAACTGCCGCCATTCCCCTTGTACAATATGTTCTCCCTTATGTATGATAGATACGTGGTCACAAACAGTTTCTACTTCATTCAACAGGTGACTATTTAAAAATATGGTTTTACCTTGATCCTTCAAATAGAGCATTAAATCCCGAACATCTTTCCTTCCAATAGGGTCTAACGCAGAAGTTGGTTCGTCTAGAAATATCAAAGCAGGATCACTTAACAAGGCACATGCCAGCCCTATCCGTTGAGACATCCCTTTGGAATAGCCTTTAATTTTGTCGTTCTCGCGTCCGGAGAGCCCCACTAGATCAATGACTTCTTCTATCCTTTTCCTCCGATATTTTATAGGCAATTTACATAACTCTGCATGACTTTCTAACAGCTTTTTGCCTGTAAGCCAATCTGGATAACGAAACAATTCTGGTAAATACCCTACTTTCTCTCTAGATGCTGGAGTACCAATTGGCTCCCCAAGAAGGGTTCCTTCACCACTCGTTGGATGTAATAACCCTAGCATCGTTCTTACAAATGTGCTTTTTCCAGCCCCATTTGGTCCCAGAAAGCCATAGACTACCCCTTCTCCAACCTCAAGAGAAATGTCCGTTATCCCTCCTTTTCCGTTATACGTTTTAGTTAATTTATTTGCTTCTAATACACTCATTACCATCTCTCCTACGCAAAGTAGCTGATCCTATTATTAGGATCAGCTTTTCTCTTCCCTATTATTTAGCAATTGCATTAGCATAACCTTCTAAATCTTTAACCGTCAATGCTTCTTCATCTTGGTTATAGCTCTCTAGAATATGAAATTCTTCACCAGACTGCCAAACGACAAAGTTTGCATATTCTGCCGCAACGGCGTATCCCTTTGATCCTTGTATGTCTATTTCGTTCATCTCATGATTTCGGTCTTGCATGTATGGTATCGGAAGTGTTTTCTCTAAATTATCTATACTGTTGATTTGGCTTTTTATATTTTCTGGAAGGAACGGTAACTCTGTTAGAATAGAGCGAATTTCATCTACAGATGCACCTTTAGGTACTGATATTTCTGGTGCACCCATATTCTGATACATAAATTGCCTATTATCTTCGGTCTCATAGGTTGCCTCATAGGATTCTGCAAGCTTCAGGGAAAAAGGCTTACCATCCAAACTATTATCTAACTGATTATCTGATCCAATTTGCTGTAACATCGCATTGGCATCCTCCACATTTAACTGAAAGGTTATAGTAGATGAAGGTTTCACCATAAGATCGTGTTTGACTTCTGCTTGATTGATTTGAGGCAATGAATAACCAGCCTGCTCTGCTTTTTCAAGCGAATCAAAAGATTTTATTTCTCCTTCCGTCTTTGTTTCTATTTCCCCTACACCTTTCAAATCAATTGTACCATCTTCCAAATTACGAATCTCACTTTCCATTTGGTTTAAATCTGATTCAGTAATTTTAACTATTTCCATTTGGTTTACACGAAAAATGGATAAGAAGTTGTCAGCTGCAACTTGTACTTGAGGAATTGCTAGTGAGCCTACAAGAGTTGCTGCTGTTACCCCTGCAATGAGCCACCCTTTCGTTTTTTGTTTCATATTATCCCAACCCTTCCTTTCATATGTCATATCTTCCCGCTTAACCTCAACATTGGCTTCTGCATCTCTTGTTGTCCGTTCACTTGTAATCTGATTTTCAAATCGACTCCACGCTGCCTCCACATCCATGTCCATATCGGATTCTCCAAAGTGAGTATCCATTGTATGTTCTAACTCTTTTAGCTCCTGCACATATTGACGGCAAATGCTGCATTCTCTGAGATGCTGCATTACTTGCTTTTTATCTTCTCGTGATAGTTCGTCATCCAAATAGGCTTGAAGAGAACCCAAATCAGAGCATCTCATACTATTCTTCTCCTTTCATGCTGGCATATATGTTTTTAAAGCGTCTTTTTGCTCTAGCTAACAATGTTCCTATAGATGTAACCTCCACTCCGACAGCGTCTGCAATATCCCTATATGGAAAACCGGAATACTTCAGTAAAAGAATTGTTCTATCCCGCTCGCTCATAGAATGCAAAATCTCCTGGACCTCTGTAATATTCTCCTGCCGCAGTACATTTTCTTCTAAGGATGCTTCTTCTTGCTCCATGTAATGAGATTCTTTCTCTAAGCGCTTATCATGCCGCTTTTCACTTCGTATACGGTTATAGGCTGTATGTACAGAAGTAGTCATTAGCCATGCGGGTAAGTGCTCAATTGATTCCCAATCAGTATGATACAATTTCATGAACACTTCCTGAGCAACGTCCTCTGAGGCTTGCTTATTTTGTACAATCGTCCATACCTTCCGAACTACTCGAGGATAATATTGACGAAAAATATCTTTAAATTCACTATAGGAAGCTTCTTGTTGAGATATATTTTCGGTACCGTCTTCCTTCTTCAATTGAGCCTTCACCTCCACGAAGCTACCTCCTCTCTTAGAGCTCTCATATAGGAGACACCACTATCCATTTATTTGTGACAGGAGGAACAAAAATAATTATGTTTAGCATATCCGAAAATATGTAAAAATGCGACAGCACATCATACAAAAAGAGCTATCCAAGTGTCATGGATAGCTCTTCTAAGGGGAAGGGAATCGAGAATAGGTTGTTTATAGAGCTGTTTCTTGCTGCTCTTCCTCCGTATTGCTGCTGTTTTCGTTAGTCTTATGTTCATGCGGTATTTTCATACCAAAGGAAATATCCACTCCTAGCTCCTCTAATTGCTGCTGTGCTTCTTCCTTTGTCAAATCACCGGACTTTACTTGCTCAAATATCTCCTTTATCTGAGCCCGAGTTTCTTCATCTACATCAGCAAAAGGCTGTCCTTTCATGCCGTGATGGTGTCGTTTACTCGGAGGGAGCTCCACCCCTAATGCCTCTAGCTTTTCCTGAGCTTCTTCTTTTGTTATTTCACCATTTTTTACTTGCTCTTTAATGGATTCCAGTTGGGCTTTTGTTTCTTCGTCTAAATTGTCTTGAGGTTTAGAGGGATGAGTTATACCCAATTCTTCTAACTGTGTCTTAGCCTCATCCTTTGACAATTCACCATTCTTCACTTGCTCTTTAATAGCTTCCATTTGTTCTCTAGTTTCTTCGTCCAGGTCCTGGGCAAAACCAAAGTGACCTTTTGCTCCGAAATCTCGCTTGCTGTATGGAAGAGAAAAGCCTAATTCTTCAAATTGCTCTTTCATTTCTTCCTTAGTAATTTCACCATTTTTCATTTGTTCACGTAATTCTTTCACCTGCGTAAGTACTTCCTCATCCACTTGCTCCATTGATGACTTGAATTGTTCTTTAGACACAGATTGTTCTTCTGCGCTAGCATTACTAAACCCAACTAATGAAGTTCCACCTACAAGTGCGATGGTTCCAATTGCCATAGTTTGTACGAGTTTTTTCATTTCATTGCTTCCTCCTTTAAGTAGCTTACACTCTTATCATAACCAGCTTATTTCTAGAAGTTATCAGGAGAATCTTTAGATTTTCTTAAGATATTGGTTTCTTACACTTTTACTTTATAAAGACAATAATGGATGTTTCATTGATTCCTATATTCTTGGATATGATATCCGAAGGGTTATCGAGCTAATAGTTGGTAAAGGTAGAGGGTAGTTGGAGTGCAGGAATAGCTTACTAACCAGTATCGTCATACTACATTAAAGTGAAGGACCCTACTCTACTTCAAATCATGCTCAAAAAGCACGTTCTCGATAAAATGATTACCACACACATCAATACAGAGACTATATTATGAATAGATATAAGTCCATTTCGTTTCTTTGCCATCCTACTTCAAAATCAATATACTGAATGTAAAAGATTAGAAAGGGGATAAGGTTGAGTATTAGGATAAAAAGAATATATAGCATAGCCTGTAAAGAGGATGGGTGTCGTATTCTTGTTGATGGTGTTTGGCCAAGAGGGGTTTCTAAACAAGAGGCTCAAATAGAGTATTGGAAGAAAGCTGTAGCTCCTTCCAAGGAACTTAGACAATGGTTCCAACACGATCCAGCGAAGTATAACGATTTTAAAGAAGCCTATAAGAAAGAATTAAATAATGTAGAAGAGAAAAGAGAAGCATTATCCGCTCTAAAGCAATTAGTAAAGGCGCAGGAAAAAGAAGTAACCTTATTATTTGGTGCGAAAGAGGAAACATTCAATCACGCCAACGTATTAAAAGAGATATTAGATCATCAGCCTGTATAACGTATTCCATTTTGTAGATGGTATAGGGCGGACTAACAAAGAGATTGACTAATGAAGTGAAGGAGTGAATAGAAAAAGAGACTCGTATCTGTTATAACGAGTCTCTCCTTCATTAAGAACTATATCTTATCGCATCTGCTCTTTCAGCAGTATCCTTCATAGTATTAGCAATCATAGTACTATCTTGACTTAACGACTCCACCGTTGCACTCATTTCTTCCATACCAGCACTCGCCTCCTCTATAATAGAGGCTAATTCCGTCGTGGATTTTTCTACTTCTGTACTATTTTCCATTACGTCTGCAGCAACGGTTTCGGTTTGTTGTACATCTTGAGTAATACTTTCGATTATCCCTTTTAAATGGGAAAAATACTGAGTAATATCCTCAGAGGACTGTTTAATAATCTCGACCTTTTCCTCACTAGTTTCCATCTTGGTTAATGTTTCTTTGTTATTTTGATTTACTTCCATAAGGTTGCTCGTAATTTGTTCAGCAGTATCGTTCGTTAATTCTGCAAGCTTTCTAATTTCTTCAGCAACGACAGAAAATCCTTTACCTGCTTCTCCTGCTCTTGCTGCTTCAATGGATGCATTGAGAGCGAGTAAGTTAGTTTGTTCTGATATTTGCTTAATTCGATCGGAGAATGTATTCGTTTCCTGGACTTTTTGACTTAAATGTTGAAATGTTTCATTCAAATCATGAATAAAGCTTTGAATTTCTCTGGTATCTTTCGAGAAGGCTGTTACTTTAGTCTCGCCGTCCATCGTTAAGGAGGTTGCCCCTTGTAATTCCTTTGTTAGATGATGGATTTGCTCACTTAATTGGCTCATCAGTTCTCTGGAATGGGTCGTATGATCAGAAATACCTCCGATTTGTTCACTCTGCTGTTGACTTCCTGCTGCCATTTCTTGTAGTGCAACTCGCATATCTCCTTGTGCTTCCTGATTCTGTTGAACACGTCCATTTACTTTGGTAATACTGTCAACAATAGTAGAAACGTTTTGTTCTAATTGCTCTTTCTGCCTAACCTGCTCCTTGGAGAAGGTTTCACTATCCTGCAGAAGCTTCTCCACTTGCATTTCTTGCCTGTAATGCAAATGAATCAGCACGCCAAGAATGGCTCCGGATAACAAAAAGGTTAAAAAGATGGTCGGTCCATTGGCAGTTAAGCTTGCTGTTTCTTTTGAGCTGAAAAGTAAAGATAAAATAATAGTACACAATCCTAAAAAGTATCCAATAGCAAAGACAAGCCTTTTAAAATGGACCACAGAGAAGATAGCAAGGAAGTAGCTTACGAGCACGACCATCCATCCTCCTCCAGCGAAAAAAACGCCTAGCATGGTAAAAATATTTGTAAGGACTACACTGATATATGGAAAAAACATGTATCGTTTTAACCACACATGAGAAACCAGGAAAAGAGACAAAAACAATACAATTTCGATACCGAAAATAGTGATTGCTTCCCCGTTTTGCTCGGCAATAGATTTCGTAAAGGCGGTGAGTAAGGAAACGGAAAACGCCACAAACATCAGTATATTTTTCTTCTTTGTATCCTGTGTCCTCATTTGATCAACTGAATTCATTTTCTTCCTCCTTTGTAAAATGCAGAAAAACGTCCTCAATTAAGGACGTATATCTGATTTAAAAGCGGTGAGCCCGTCATCTGCCATAACTACTGTACCATTAACCACATTTCCTTCATCAGAAGCAAGGAACGCTACTACATTAGCAATTTCTTGCGGATCAATTAGTTTTCTCCGGAGCTGTTGTCGTTCCATATATTCTAAGAGCCCTCTATCTCGATAGCCTTGTACGATATTTGTATCCACTCCACCTGGCCCTATACCGACAACACGAATACCGTGAGGTGCTAATTCTAACGCCCCATGCTTAGTAAGCATAACGACAGCACCTTTGGCAGCCTGATAGCCAGTTACACCTAACGTCCCTACAAAACCAAAGACAGAGGCATTATTAATAATGGCACCTTTTACACCTAGCTCTTTCATTTTCTTTGCAGCAGCCAGCATTCCATAATAAACACCGTGTTGATTAACATCGACCACTTTATGGTAATCTTCTACAGGATGATCGAGGAAAGGTTTATTTAGTCCAATTCCTGCATTATTAAACATCACATCAATCGTCCCATATGTATCAATCGCAAATTGTACTAAATCTTCTACTTCCTCGTAGGCTGTAACATCTGTTCTTTTAAAAACAGCATTTCCATTTGTATCTGATATGGATTGTGCCAATTCCTGACCCGCTTCTTCCTTAACGTCAGCAATGACTACAGATGCACCCTCTTCTACAAATTTTAGCGCTGTGGCTTTGCCAATTCCATCAGCTCCACCAGTAATTACTGCCACCTTATGTGTAAGTCTCATATTATTCATCTCCTGTGTGTTAATAAATCTATCCTTATTTATTTCGGAAAAATAAGTAATAAGTTTATCTTATCCACCTCAAATTGCCAGCTATTATTAAAATACACAACTTACTACCTACATATTTAGCAGCTAACACTCGAGCATCGATTTACAAAATGATTAGAAGTGAGTATTTATACCCATGACGGAATCTAGACAAATAATAAATGCCACACAAAGAACCGCCAGGTCATTTCTAGCCTGACGGTTCTTTGTGTGGCATTTATTGCTTTTGGAATGCTCACTCATAGAGCCTTTCATACAATTTCTTGGTAGCTAATAAATCGTATATAGAAGAACCTACACATTTAAATAAGGAGACATTATTTGTCGGTTGTTTGCCCGATTGTACAATAGTATCAAGCGTATCAAATGTATCGGTAGGACGCAGCTCCTTCGCCCGAATCATATCACCTGATTCGTGTAAAGCGGCTGGCTGGTCCATATAAATATGGGGCACGTTCTGAAGTATAGAATCAGGAATTTCCTGCATATCTGGTCGGAAGGAACCCACTGCTGTAATATGCTTTGCTCCCCAAGCAGCAGGACTAATTTCCGGTAATACTGGTGAGGAGGAGCCTGTTACCGTAACCAGTATATCTGCCTTCTCGACTACCTCGTCCACAGACGCCGTATGTACAGTTAACTGCGGGTATTTGTCTTGTACCTGCTGTTGAAATAGCTCAAGCTTCTCAGTGGTTCTGCTATAGACATACACTTCTGTGATATCTCGTACAGCCATTGCCGCCTCCAAATGAGTCCAAGCTTGAACACCAGTCCCTATTAAACCTAAAACAGTCGCATTCAGAGGAGACAAATACTTCATGCCAAGACCGCCTATTGCTGCTGTACGAATTCCAGTCATTTGATTTCCATCAAACGTTAAAACAGGCTCCATTGTATCCCTCTTGTATAGAACAATTACGGTATTCACCATAGGCTTGTTCCATTGGCTATTATCTGGTGATACCCCTGCAATTTTTACGGAGTAATAGTTGTCATAAAACGCGGGCATTAACAAGGCTGTCCGCTTTTCATCCTCAACGTGCATACGATCTGGGTTAATCATACCTTCTTTTTCCTTGTCCTGATGAAACCGTTCATATTCTTCCATAACATCTTTCACACTGAGATAATTTGTAATATCTTCTGTCAAATAATTCATGTGCATCAAGCCTCCCGTTGCATAATGTGTGTAGCACCATTATAAAGACGTTTGGCTAAATGTTCAAAAAATCAAGCCTTCCGATAGATGCCTATGACTACATCCTTTTCATAAACTCCAGCACTTCTAAATCAATCTTACCTTTCTCCAGTTCACGTTCTTCAAAGTTCTCCTTATGGAGAAAAGCAGCAAAATTTTTATATAGAATATCGTCCACTACATGAACGGTTGGTATATAGCCAATCCTCTTAAGCTGCTTGCTCAACTCCTGTCGAACCTCTCCTTCGATTACTGCAATGTTTTCTTCCTTTGTCATACCAAAATAGAGCTGATGAAGATAGTAGAGCCTGCTCAATTCATGAATAGGTTCTTTATGGTCATCAACACGTAAGTCAATAAATCGATCATTAAAAGCTCCATACCCACCTTGTTCTTTTGCAACATAGAGTGCTGCAGACTGCTTTCCGCGTTTATCTCCCCCAGCATATTGACCAGCTTCTAAAGCAGCAAGTAATCGTTCAGCCAAGGTACCCTTTATCGTTTCAAATTTATTAACCATTTCATCTATTGTTTCCTCATCTACCAAAATATTTCCTTGTACAGCAAAATTCTCACCTGTTCTCCCTCCTGCATATGGGTAACAATCTACTCCTGTAAAGGAAGCTGCTCTACCTTGAACATCTACAATCCCGACCTGCCGCATATCTTTATTTGAATCTTCTTCTGTTAGTGTCCGTATGGCTTCCTCAGGAGACATTCCCTGCTGCAGTAATTGAAGTCCATTTGGACCATAGGAAGGATTCGCAAGAGATTGTGTCGCAACAGCTCCTACTCCTGCTTTTGCCCATGGAACCACAGACCCTACACCTAGAAATTTTGACTGCACTGCCACACCGACCTCTCCTGAAACAGGGTCGTACCCTGCAATAGAAAAAGTAGACACGAGTTTACTTTTAGGTTGTCTCATCTTATCTCCTCCTTTTAGCATTACTCCTCCGCTCTCAACATACAGAATATGTAAAGCGTTCCCATAATGTAAATCTGCATATAGATTTCCTTTTTTGTCGATGATGAAAACATAATCTCACTCCTGTTGATTAACTAAAGAAAGGGAGATAAACATGGATTTAAGAGTAATACTAGCTTTGTATTGCTTAGTCATTATATTAATGGTTCCAATTAGTTATGCGTACGTAACGTGGATGAAAAAACACACCCCCTACCATGCTGCTCATTTATATGTGGGGATGTGCATTATCATTCTTGTCGGCTATATGGTAACCATTCGCTGGTTTAGCATAACTCATAAACACTCTTTAGAAATAAGCTATCAAGGCATGCTTGTTAGCTTTATCGTTTCAATCGTTAGTACTGTTGTTTATTTTCTTGTTTGTCTGTTGCCCAATCACCATAAGAAGGCCGCTTTCGCTTCCAAAGGAGGATAAAAGAAAAGGAAGAAGCCATTCCGGCTTCTTCCTCAGGCTGTCGAGAAAGTCTCGACAGCCTTAATTATTTCTTTTTACTTTTATTATTCACCGCGTTAATTTGTTATAACAGTTATATATTCTCTAACGAAAGGTGATTCGATGTTTCAATCCAAAAAAGAGCGTCAAAATGAAATCGAAATGGTCACGATTGAAGAGCTTGTTCCTGAAGACCATCTCCTCCGTAAAATCGATCAGTACATAGATTTCTCCTTCATTCCAGAAAAAGTGCGATCTTACTATTCCGAAGACAATAGTCGTCCCTCACTTGATCCTCTTGTATTATTCAAAAGAACTGCATGGGCTGCGTTATTGTCGCCTGCGCGGAAAAGAAAATGTGCGTGAACAGGCGTTACGGACAGCTGCCTGTCAGAACATGAAGAAGATTGCCCTTCACCTATCAAGGGTGTGTTAGGTGAAGGAGAGTCTTTTTCGGTGAAGGGCTGGCAAATACCAGGAGACTCCTGCGGAAAAACGGGCGATCCGAGACCCCCGAGTGTGGGTTTCACGAGGAGGCTCGGGCGTTCGTCCGCGGAAAGCGAGTGGTATTTGCCAGCCCGCATACATGTAAAAAGCTTGTAGGAAACAAGGGGGGTTCTCTACAAGCTGAGGAAGAAGCCATTGCGGCTTCTTCCTTTCTTATTCTCGATCATTATGTGGCTGGTCATCCTCATCTCGATCTTTATCTTTTTCTTCTTCTTCAAAATGAGCATCTACCGGCCCCTTTTGTTTTGGTTTTTTCTTCTTCTTACGACGTCTGACACGTTCTACAATCTTTTTGTAGTTTAGTGCAAACGTCTTCGGTTCATAATGCTCCGAATTACGAATATCTCCTGACGATGCCTTCATAAAGGACCAGCCAAGCATAATCATGATAAATAGTAGTGGAAATCCACCGACTATAGCAGCAGTTTGAAGTGTACCAAGGCCTCCAAGAAACATTAATGTCAGAGGAAGTAAGCATAAAGCAAATGCCCAAAAGAGGCGATTCCAACGAAGTGGCTCATCTTCTACTTCCTTTTGTACTACCGAAGCGAGAATGTAAGAACTTGAATCAAAGGTAGTTGCCAGGAAGATAATGGCTAGCACTGTAAAGACAAGAATCATAAACCATGCAAACGGAAGCTGTCCAATTGTTTCAATAATAGCTCTTGGTGCTCCTTGCTCATTTAGGACATTAATAACATCAAATTCTCCAGTTAACTGGAGATTCAATCCATAGTTCCCTATTATTCCGAAAAACAATAAGCTTCCAATACTTCCATAAATAATCGTGCCCATAATCATTTGACGAATGGAACGACCTCTTGAAATTTTGGCAACGAACAACCCTACAAATGGGGCATAAACTAACCACCAAGCCCAATAGAATACTGTCCAAGATTCCGGGAAACCGGTTCGATCATACGGACCTAATCGATTATAAGGTTCTGTCCAAGTACTCATGTGAAAGAAATTATCCAATAATAAGCCAATGCTGTTAGTAGTAGTTTCTGAAATAAATCTGGTTGGTCCTACTACAAAGACAAAGGCTAATAAGAAAATAGAAAGCCATAGATTCACATCACTTAATACTTTAATACCCTTTCGTAATCCTGAATAGGCACTAATCGCAAATATTGCTGTGACAAGAGCAAGGATAAGGGTCTTCATTATCATATTAACTGGTAAACCCGTTAAATAATTAATACCTTCAGCTATCATTGGAGTCCCTAGTGCAAGTGTCGTACCAGCTCCTCCTAATAAACCGAACATAAACAATACGTCTATGAGTGTACCTAGAGGGCCATCAGCCTTATTTCCAATTAAAGGTCTTGTCGCTTCACTCACCTTTAGTACTGGTTTTTTGCGTACATAATAAAAATAGGCCATTGGAAGCGCTGGTAAAGTGTAAATGGCCCAGGCTATTGGTCCCCAGTGGAAAATTCCATACGTACTGGACCATGCAATCGCTTCTTTTGTACCTGGCTCTATTCCAAACGGAGGGCCTTGATAGTAATAAGCCCACTCAATGGTTCCCCAATACAGGATACTTGATCCAATCCCTGCACAGAAGAGCATCCCTGCCCAGGAGAAGTTGTTAAATTCCGGTTTTTCCCCAGCGTCTCCAAGTTTTACTCTCCCATTGTCACTAATTGCAACATAAATCAAGAAGAAGAAGATACCTAATGCCACCAGTAAATAAAGAACACCGAAGTTAGTAGTAATAAATGAGTTAGCTACATCAACATATTCCGTTCCCTTTTCTGGAAATACGACAAGTGGGACCACAATAATCAGTAACAGGATAAATGCCCCTAAAAAGGTCGGCCAATCAATCAGGCGATTTTTCATGATGCTAAGCTCCTTTTCTTGTTAACTTTCAAGTAATCAATACTTTTATCTTTAGCAAGAAAGGTTTTTTTATGCTTTGCAATATAACGCAATAAAGCCTCCTCATATGAGGAGGCTTTTACTGTCTTTATTTATTCGAATATATCTAGTTTTTCTGACACGCTCGTTCTTGGCTTAGCTTTTGGAATTTTATAGGGACGCCCAATATGAAGAATACCGACAATTTTTTTTGATTCATTAATGTTCATGGCACGAAGAAACTCTGGATCTTTAATATATGGATTGGTTTTCCAAACCATTCCAATTCCTTGTTCCCATGCTAGGAGCTGAAGATTTTGTATGAACGCCGAGGTGGCAGCAAAATCCTCTTCCCACACTTTTTCTTGTTCAGACTGCTCCATCGTTACGATAAGATGCATAGCCGGATCCAGGATTAATTTTTTTAGCTGCTCCTGCTTCTTTTCCACTACTTCTTTCTCTAACCCTGATAGAATATCTAAACGTTCATAACTTTTTACAATTTCTTGATAGAGAGTATCTTTCGCTCCATCACGAATTAATGTAAAAGACCACGGCTCTCTTTCCTTATGGTTCGGAGCATAAACAGCTACTTCCATTAACGAAATAAGCTCTGCTGTTGATATATCCTCTTGTGTAAATTTTCGTATGGTTCTTCTATGTTGAACTATTTCCTGTAATGAGGTCATCCTATCCTTCTCCCTTTTTCTTTTAGCTATCTTAATAGTACGAAAGATGATACCCAATAGTCAATGATAATAATTATCATTATCATAATTTCCGTTTCCCTTTACACACTTGTATAGACATGTTAACTTACGGCGTAGACTTTCATTAAACGCCTCCCTTATAAAAGATTACATACCATTTGGCCCTTGATAATCTAACTGTAAATGGCCGCAGAATGGATTACCTGTATAAGGAGGAGCATGTATGATTCGTTTCCATCGTATGACAATTGGCATTATTGCATTTATTGGATATATTGGTTTGTTTACTATGCATACCGAAGCACTAGAAAAGAATACAGAAATGACTGGACCGCCACAAGAAGAGAGGGCTACGAGCGCTGCTGAAAAGGATGTATCCCTTAAAAAGAAAACTGAACTATTCCAACCTAATAACTCATCCTCCAACCAGCAGCAGCAAAATGAACAGAACCGGACAATACAAATGGAAGCAACAGCCTATACTGCTCATTGTGAAGGCTGCAGCGGTATAACAAAGACCGGTATTAATCTGTTAGAAAACCCTAATAAGAAGGTAGTTGCTGTTGATCCTAATACAATACCCTTAGGCTCTATTGTGCATGTGGAAGGGTACGGACGAGCCATTGCTGGCGACATTGGCAGTGCCATTCAAGGAAATCGCATTGATGTGTTCCTTAACAACCAAGCAGATGCACTAGACTTTGGACGTCGTCATGATGTCAAAGTGACCATATTAGAGGAAGCATAAGAGATAGCGGGGCCACTTAGCTTAGTTGGTCCCGTTTTTCCTTTCTGTACCCTTTCCATCCGATGAGAGCACCTTTATGTCCAATCAGCATAATGAAAGCCGCAAGAAACTGATCCATAACAGGATCCATCAAAAATATAGAAGATGCTTCTATGCTGCCCATATCTGCCGGTACACATATGGCTGCCATTTGAACCGCTACAATTTGATGGGCCGGCTTTATCACAATATCTACTAGTAATAGCAGACACGCTGGCAGTAATACGAGTACACTTCTAGTTATAAATGCAGGAGACGTAACAGCAGGATTTACCCACAAATATGGTCTCCACATATCAATTGCTAACAGAAGCATCACTCCCATCATCAATGAATGAAAAGGAAGAGTAGCATCCATAAACGCTAATGGAGTATGTAATAAAGCTAATAGTGTTGAAAATAACACCATGCTGTAGGTAGAAGAAATGGGAAGAACACGAGAAAGGAAGCGAGCTAATTGTATAGGGACCAAGCTTAGCAAGAATGGTGGAAGAACAAAATATAGAAGCGTCATTTCTAACATTTGATACAGAAACACATACGTATAGTGATCCTCAAAAAGCAGAAGTACATAGAGAGCACCTGCGAGAACACTTCCTCCATACCTCACACCTTGGACGCTGATAATGCTCCCCCCCCTCCGTATGCTTTACCTCATCTAATGCAACATATGTAGGTCTTTTCTTTCCTAGACCCCTCTTTACGTTCCACGCCTACAAAATTGGTATGTATTTCATTTATTATGACAGCAGAGAGACAATACTGCTTATTTTTGTAACATATGTAATGATTGTCTTACTTTTGTTGTCAATTTGTTACCCTCCTATTATGGGAATAGGCGAATAGGCTTGCTATAATCGTCTCAGAAGATAGGAGGAGCTGCCATGAAGAAAATGTTAATGACGTGCGTTGCTACTGTTCTATTGGGCCTAGGCTTTGGAGGGTTTTCCTTTTATAAGCAGCAGGAAGTACATGCAGAAACTACCGATGCTGGAAATAAAAAGCATGGTAAAGAAGTTAGCAGGAAAGATACCACATTACAAACTAAAACTAACGAATCCACTTATTTTGATACCCATACATCTGTAACACATGCCACTTCCAAAAAAGGACAAGCGGCAGGAGATAAGCACGAAATGACTGGAAACAAAACACTCACTATGGAAGCTACAGCATACACCGCAAGCTGTGAAGGATGCAGCGGTATTACTCGCACAGGAATTAACCTGCTAGCAAACCCAGATAAAAAAGTAATTGCCGTGGATCCTGATGTTATCCCACTTGGATCAAAAGTTCATGTAGAAGGATATGGAACTGCCATCGCAGGAGATATTGGAAGTGACATACAAGGGAACCGCATTGATATCTTCATTCCAAAAAGACAGGATGCCTTGGAATTCGGTCGCAAACCAGTGAAAGTTGAAATTATATCGTAAATATGATTCGTGAAGCTGCCTCCATGTTCAGGCAGCTTTTTCACTTTTAATACATATTCCCACCCCCTCCTACACAATATAGGCAAAAGAGGATTGGAGGGGGTGGAATGATGAAACATATAAGCTTTTCTCTACTATGCGTTTTGTTCGTAGGCTGGACACCTATCGTACCCTTGATGGATTCTAGTACCGTACACGCCGAACAAACAAATCCATCTTACGTGAAGTGGGCAAGAATTGCTGTAGATGAAACAAAGGAAAAATACCCAAATGCTCGCATGAAAGATTTTCTACATTTAGGGAAAGAAACTCAAGGTGATAACACGATCGAGAAATTCAAGCTGAGTATGCAAGAAGGTGACAAGTCTTTTATTCTGTATGTAAATGTAGCATATAATACAAAAGGTAATACGTTGAATGAAGTAACATTTGAAGAAGAACAATAATTTCTACCCTTCCTGACAGGATTTATTCCTTCAGGATTTTTTATGTTTGGAAGAGTATATTTCCTACTTAAAAAATGTAAAAGAATATCGAGATGTTGTAGCATCACACGATTAAGGAAGTCCTTCATTTTAAAGAAATATGATAATAGGCTTCCCTATCGTATTGCCGATAGGCTAAATCTACCTTGTTGATATTCTCTGTTGGCTCCTCTATCTGATAATAATCAATTGCTTTTCGAATAAACCGATTGTTCACCCTTCTCCCTTTTTCGGAATAAAGCAGCTTGCCACTATCCAGGCGGATGGTAAATTCCACGTCATATAAAGCTTGAAGCGGGTTCCAGGAGGAAGTTGTGTAGCGAACCGCTGCCTCTGTTTCATTAATCCCAATCTGCTTCACTGTAATGTATTGTCCATCCACCTTTTTTGTTTCATCCACTGTAATAAGCTGCTCATATTGTTCTTGATCTAATGACTGGTTTTGGAAGTACACAAAATATAAGGACTGGACTACATATCCTATACATACGAATGCAGCTAGTGAACCAACTAGTACTATAGCCTTTTTCATTCTATTCCTCCTTCCGACAAAAATTTCTATATTTATCATACCATTTTCCCTTTTTATCGTGGAGAAATATTTCCTTGTTATCCCTTCCTGCTCATTTCTCCCTAACCTTTAGGAAAGTAGTGTATTAGCGGCTTATCATAGTTCATTGCGCCTTCTTTTCAACACGCATACAATACAAATAACATTACTTATTATCAATACTTCATCTCACGAAATGAACGTTTCATACACGACAACAATGGCTCCTATCTGTCTCTTGCTATTGTTGTTTTTTTACGCCAAAGGTAAAGGAGAGTGTGTATATGCTTACGCTAACAGGCAGCGACTTGACAATGAACGATGTGTTCCGGGTTTGTTACGAAAAAGAATCTGTCCAAATAGCCCCCTCCTCCATGAAAAGGGTTAAACATAGCAGACAGGCGGTAGAGGCAATCGTTACCCGGCAAGAAACGGTGTATGGTATTACAACTGGCTTCGGCAAATTCAGTGACGTCAAAATTCAGGAAAGGGATGTACATGATCTTCAGCACCATTTGATTCGCTCCCACGCATGTGGTGTTGGAGATCCTTTTGATGAAAAGGTGTCTAGAGCAATGGTATTGCTTCGTTTAAATGCACTATTGAAGGGTTACTCAGGAGTTAGGGATGACGTTATAAATCAGCTTGTCCTTCTCATCAATCAGCAAATCCATCCAGTCATTCCACAGCAAGGCTCTCTTGGTGCATCTGGCGACTTAGCTCCGTTATCCCACCTTGCTTTAGTGCTTATTGGAGAAGGAAAAGTTATGTATCACAATGAACTATACACAACAGAGAAAGTTTTTCAAAAGGAAGGTATTACACCAATTCGTTTACAGGCTAAAGAAGGGCTGGCTCTTATAAATGGTACTCAAGCCATGACAGCTCAAGGTATTATTAATTATATTGAAGCGGAGAAACTAGCTCTTCAAGCTGACTGGATTGCCTCTTTAACTCTTGAAGGATTAAACGGAATAATAGACGC
This sequence comes from Pontibacillus salicampi, assembly GCF_042434395.1. NCBI lineage: Bacteria > Bacillati > Bacillota > Bacilli > Caryophanales > Bacillaceae > Pontibacillus > Pontibacillus salicampi. The sequence goes on from NZ_JBHLTP010000011.1 coordinate 57,642, forward strand.
CTTTCACCCCTCGATTCATAAAGCGAGAGGCTATCAAGAACAGATTGATGTTGCGGCTAGAATACGAACGATACTATCAGACAGCAAGCTGACTACAAGCCAAGGAGAGCTTCGTGTTCAGGATGCCTATTCCCTTAGGTGCATACCACAGGTTCATGGCGCATCCTGGCAGTCACTCGCTTATGTAAAAGACAAACTAACCATTGAGGCTAACGCAGCAACAGATAACCCATTAATTTTTAATGATGGATCCCTAGTGGTGTCTGGCGGTAACTTTCATGGGCAGCCTATTGCCCTTGCGATGGACTTCATGAAAATAGCGATTGCAGAATTTGCGAGTATCTCCGAAAGACGAGTGGAGCGTCTCGTTAATCCGCAATTAAACGATTTACCCCCATTTTTAAGCGCAAAGCCTGGACTTCAGTCTGGTGCCATGATTATGCAATATGCTGCCGCTTCCCTTGTTTCCGAGAATAAGACATTTGCCCATCCTGCTAGTGTAGATTCCATTCCGTCTTCTGCTAATCAAGAAGACCATGTAAGCATGGGGACCATTGGAGCACGACATGCCTCATCCATTATCCAAAATACCAGGAACGTGCTTGCCATTGAATTTATTTGTGCTATGCAGGCTGTAGAGTACCGGGATAGGAATAAGATGAGCTCTGCTACTAAATCTTTATATGACCGAGGCAGACAAATGGTCCCATCCATTACAGAGGACCGTATATTCTCAACCGATATAGAAACTGTGTCTAATTGGATGAAAGACAATGATTTCCCTTGGGATGTGTACAGGACACATCCAACCATGTATGAAGGAGGAATATAATATGCATCATTCAAAAACCATTCAGGCTAAAAAAGGATTAGAGCTCGAGTGTAAGGGATGGGAGCAGGAAGCCGTTTTACGTATGCTGTATAATAACTTAGACCCAGAGGTAGCTGAAAAGCCAGAGGAGCTTGTTGTGTATGGCGGCATTGGAAAAGCAGCAAGGAACTGGGAGGCATTTCAAGCCATTGAAAATACATTACGCCGCTTAGAAGCAGACGAAACTATGGTGATTCAATCCGGCAAGCCAGTAGCTGTTTTTAAAACACACCGGGCAGCCCCACGTGTATTGTTATCTAATTCTGTGCTTGTTCCAAAATGGGCTACATGGGAGCACTTTCATGAACTAGACAGGAAAGGGTTAATGATGTATGGACAAATGACAGCAGGCAGTTGGATTTACATTGGAACCCAAGGTATTCTGCAAGGAACGTATGAAACATTTGCATCGGTTGCCAGGAAGCATTTTAATGGAAGTCTCAAAAGCACCATTACATTGACTGCCGGGCTTGGCGGCATGGGTGGCGCCCAACCGTTAGCTGTTACCATGAATGAAGGCGTTATCATAGCGGTGGAGGTAGATCGTTCTAGAATAGAGAAACGCTTAAAAACAAAGTACCTAGACAAGATGACAGAATCATTAGAGGAAGCATTACAGTGGGCTTTGGAAGCTAAGAAAGCAGGTAAACCTTTATCCGTGGGCTTACTTGGTAATGCCGCTGATATACACCACCAAATTCTACAAACCGGAATTCCAATAGATATTGTCACGGATCAAACATCTGCTCACGATCCACTACACGGGTATATTCCAATAGGCTACTCGTTAGAGGAAGCAGAAGCGTTACGAAAAGAACATCCAACCAAATATACCGCCAAATCCAGTGCCTCCATGGCTCACCACGTTACTGCCATGCTATCATTCCAAAAATCCGGCTCTATTGTTTTTGATTACGGTAATAATATTCGACAGGTTGCTTTGGATGAAGGGGTTACAGATGCCTTTCATTTTCCAGGGTTTGTTCCAGCTTATATCCGCCCTCTTTTCTGTGAAGGAAAAGGTCCATTTCGTTGGGCAGCTCTATCAGGAGACCCACAGGATATATATCGAACCGACCAATTATTAAAGGAGCTTTTTCCTCATAATGAGCCGTTAATGCGATGGATTGAGATGGCTCAACAAAAAGTTAGCTTCCAAGGACTACCTTCTAGGATTTGTTGGCTCGGATATGGGGAAAGAGTACAAATGGGAGTTGCAATTAATGAATTAGTTCGTACCGGAGAGCTAACAGCACCAATCGTTATCGGACGTGATCATTTAGATTGTGGGTCAGTTGCTTCACCAAATCGGGAGACAGAAGCCATGAGGGATGGAAGTGACGCTGTAGGAGATTGGGCTATATTAAACGCTCTTATCAACACAGCAGCAGGAGGTTCATGGATTTCCTTCCATCACGGTGGAGGTGTAGGAATGGGTTACTCTCTTCACGCAGGTATGGTCGTAGTGGCCGATGGAACAGACCTAGCGAAAGAGAGACTCGAGCGTGTGTTAACCACAGACCCTGGTATGGGGATCGTTAGACATGCAGATGCAGGTTATGAAAAAGCAATACAAATAGCGAAAGAAACAAATGTAGATATACCAATGCTAGATTAGAATTCAGGAAAGGAGTGCATCTAGTGCATTACGACAAACTAATTATCAACATCGGACAATTAATCCTTCCACAGGCAGCTTCCACACCACTTAAAGGGGAAGCTATGAAGCAACTAAACGTAAAAGAAGATGCTGCTATTGCAATTCAAGACGGCAAGGTTGCTTGGATTGGCTCCAACACAGAAAAAGATAGCGTAAAAGCAGATGAAGTAATTGATGCCAGAGGACGTCTCGTTTCACCTGGGTTAGTAGATCCTCACACCCATCTCGTTCATGGTGGATCCCGTGAGAAAGAAATGTCTCTCAAACAGCAAGGAGTCCCTTATCTTGATATTTTAAAAAATGGGGGTGGAATCCTTGCAACTGTGGAGGCAACAAGGAGTGCTTCTGAGGATGAATTGTATCAAAAAGCAAGCTCCCACCTGGAAAGAATGGTTTCTCACGGTGTCACCACGCTGGAAGGAAAAAGTGGTTATGGGCTAGATACCGAAACGGAATTAAAGCAATTACGCGTCATGAAGCTGTTAAAAGAAACGTACCCTATTAATCTCGTCTCTACTTTCCTTGGACCTCATGCTGTACCACCTTTTTTCAAAGGGAACGAAACAGCATTTCTCGATAGTATGATTCTCTTACTCGACACGATAAAGGAACAACAGCTTGCAGATTATACGGATATATTTTGCGAAGAAGGAGTATTTACCATAGAGCAGGCACGCCGCTTCATGAAGGAATCCCGTGACCGAGGGTTTGGGGTCAAAATCCATGCCGATGAAATTGTTCCACTAGGCGGGACTGAGTTAGCTGTGGAAATGGAAGCCATTAGTGCCGACCATCTCGTTGCAGCAAGTAATGAGGGGATCCAGCAATTGAGTGAATCAGACACAGTAGCAGTCTTATTGCCAGGGACAACTTTCTACCTTGGTAAAGATGAATATGCGCGCGCACGCGAAATGATAGAGCAAGGAGCTGCTGTTGCGCTTGCAACTGACTTCAACCCTGGCAGTAATGTAACGGAGAACCTACAATTAATTATGTCCTTTGCAGCCTTGAAGTTAAAGATGTCTCCAGAGGAAATATGGAATGCCGTTACTATTAATGCTGCTCATGCCATTGGAAAGGCCCAAGAAGCCGGTACTTTACAAGAAGGGGACGAAGCTGACCTAGTTATATGGGAAGCCCCAAATTATCACTATATCCCCTATCACTATGGCGTTAACCATACCCACATCGTAATGAAATCTGGACAAATACTCTGGGAAAGGAAAGAAGGAAATGCCTTTTACCTATCTTAATCCCGGCAAGCCCACCACATTTAAAGACCGTCATGTAACAAAAGTTGCGGAAACCGTGCGTACGTATGAAGAAGGATTAAAAGGAGAAGTAGGCTTAATTGGCCTGCCTTCTTCTAAATCCTCCATTTCCCTTTCAATGGCAGCCAATGCGCCTATCACTATTCGAACAGCTCTACAATCATTCTCTACATACGAAGCAAGCACCCGCCGTGATTTTAAAGGAATGACAGTTTTGGATTTTGGGGATACACCCATTCATCCTACAAGTGTAGAGGAAACACTAGAACGACTACATGTTAGTGTCCTGGAAATGCTAGAGGAGGAAGCATGCGAGCGTTATGTCTTGCTTGGTGGTGATCACGGCGTCAGTTATCCAGCCATACATGCCTTCCAGAAAAAATACGGAACAGTTGGTGTGCTGCAATGGGATGCCCACCATGATGTCCGAAACCTAGAGGACGGTGGACGCACAAATGGCACCCCTTTTCGAAGCTTAATAGACGGAGGGTTATTAGCAGGATCTCACCTAGTTCAAATAGGTATCCGCGATTATAGCAACGCTAAAGCCTATGACGATTACTGCCAGAAAAATAATATTCACGTATATACAATGGACGATGTAGAAGAACAGGGAATTATCCCCCTCGTGCAGAAAGAGATCACTCGACTAGCAGAACAAGTGGATATGATGTACTTATCCGTTGACATGGATGCTGTTGACCAAGCCCACGCACCCGGTTGTCCAGCCATTGGCCCCGGCGGCCTGACCAGTCGAGAATTACTAACCAGCGTCCGTATAGCGGCCAAACATCATAAAGTAAAAGCAATAGATATTGTCGAAGTAGACCCATCCAAGGATATGCGCGATATGACCAGCCGACTTGCCGCCCATACGATGATGCGCTTTATGTACAGGTAACACTCCCACTGTAGGGAGTGTTTTTTTTGTGAAGGGCTCTCTGCTCCCCCTCACGGATTGTCTCTCTTTACAAAAAATTCTGTAATATTAGCTCACTGCTGGTCTTCTTCCCTCCCCATAATCCGTTGACGGAAGCTCCTCCACCCTATTCCAATCAGACCGAGGAAGGCTGCTGCTACCCATACTCCGGGTCTTGTGCTCTCTTGCAATAGGGCACCGGTCAAGGCGAATAGAACCAGGATAAGGCCAATCCAGGTTTGAACCTTCTTCCAATTCCCTGCTTGAATAAGTGTTCGGAAGGCAAGCAAGATAAAAACCCAATTTAGCAATACCATTAAGCCTGCTGCTGTAGTAATATACTCATACACTTTTTCTGGCAGCAACAGAGCGATAATGATGGATAATCCCATACCCGAGGTAGTGAAGGCTATGGCGCTCATCGGAAAATCTCTTTTGCCTTTATGAGAAAAAACCTTAGGTGCATCTCCTGTTTCTGACAATGATACTAGCATCGTCGTAACGGCATAAAGAGCTGCAACCATAGTGGAGAAGCCTGCTATGATAAATACCCCGTTAAATAGATGAGAGAATAACGGGAGATTAAATGCTTCTAGAGCGGTTATAAATGGACTTTCATCCGGAGTAAAGCTCTTCCATGGAGCAAGGAGCAATGCCCCTCCAATTGAGAGAACATACACAAGAGTCAGGAGGATAAGCATTAGCTTGCCAGCTTTAGGTGCATCATTTGTATCCTTTAACTCGGTTGCCATAAGCCCCATCATTTCAATTCCTCCAAAAGCATAAAAAGCGTACAAAAGCGATCCCCATGCACCCGTAATTCCTTTTGGGAGGAAGGATTGCTCATTTAGCTGTGCACCCTCCCCACCAGATAACAAACCAAATATACCTAAGCATGCTAAAATAATAAACATGAGAATGGCCGCTGACTTTATTACGGCAAATATATTTTCCATTTTTTCAAAAGTTTTGACCCCTGTAAAAATAACAATTAGACCTAAGACGGCAAAGACAAGGGTCAATATCCATAGTGGTATATCTTTGAACCAGAATTTCATAAAGAGCCCAATAGCAGTTAGTTGGCTGCCGAGAATGAGCAATTCAGATGTCCAGTAAATCCACCCATTACAAAAACCAGCCCAATGACCAAATGCATTTTTACTATATGCTCGAAACGATCCCTTCTCTGGATGGTCCATCGTCATATGAGCTAGAGCCATATACACAATATATGTACCTATCCCCGCAATAAAAAAAGATGCAACGGCTATAGGTCCTCCTAGTTGTATGGCAATAGAGGAGCCTAGAAAATATCCTGTTCCAATCGTGCATCCCACTCCAATGAGAGAAAGCTGCCACCACTTTAGAGTCCCGATACGGTTACCCATAAAAAAATCCCCCTTGTCCCCAATAGTTTCAGACAAAAGAGGATTTTTATGCTTTTTTAGCTGATACGATGATTTTTGAATGTAATGACACCGGCTAATAGAATGATCACTGTACCTGTTACCAATTGAATAAGAAACACATCCTGTTTTATCCAAATGGCTATATACCCCCAAATGAAAACAAGGGGAAACATTACATCCTTATGAACGATGTAAAAGACAAGGGCAATTAAACCACCTATGGAAAGCATTAATACTGCCCATGTTAATTGTTCAATTCCGAACAGCTCTGTAATTCCATTAGCCTCCATCACCACAAATGCATCCACTATGGTAGCAACGGAAATCCAACCAAGGTACACCGTAATAGGGACGGACAACATCCATGATATAGAAAGCTCTTTCCTTGTTTTTGTATATAAAACACATAAGGTCAGAAGAGTTCCAGCAATAAATAGAATAGAAAGTGTTGTGGATACAATAACTGCCGTCCCAGATAACACCATACTAACAGCAAGCCACCATCCACTCTTTCGAAGAAACGCTTCTTCTTGCTCGTTTGCAAAGAACTGTCTAATGAAAAGACCAAGTAATAACAAATAGATAATTCCCCATATAGAAAATGCATAACCAGCCGGCATGACATATACTTCTTCCTCTGCTCCCCCTCCTACCTCACCTGCGATGATAAGTGATGAAATAAGCAAATAGATATAACTAAAAATATTAATAAGTTTGTACACCATGGTCCCCTCCTCTGAATAGTTACTTCCCTTTAGAATGGCTCTACTATGGTATATGTAAAATTGTACAAATTTTCTTTATACTACATACTTTTCTGTGCTATAATGCTCTAGAAAACAGAATGGAGGTAGCATAATGAAACAACTTCTAATGACCAGCTTCCTGCTTATCCTAATCGCCGCTGGGTGCTCAAATGCCAATAGTGAAAGCAATGAAAATAAAGAACAACAAGAAACAGAACAAGAACAAACCACTAGTTCTTCAGAACAACCGGAAGTAAACGAAAGTCATGAAGCAAATGAAACGAAGAAAGATGAAAATACGTATAAGATAGCAGACAAAGTAGAGCAGTTAAAATCGAAAGATGAACAAAGTACAAAGCATGAATTTACTTTTGAATACACGTTATCTGATGAAGAGCAGCTTCAATTATCTAAAGAACAGATTAGTATTAATACTGCAGAAGGTCTTGCCGAATTATTGGATACAGAACAAATAACGTCTGTGGAGCAAAAAGACGGAAACTGGGTTGTGAAAGGATCCATATCCTTTGAGGCTCAAGATATGAATCAACTTGAAGTCATTAGTAATTTTCAGCCTTTTGTTACAGGCTTAGAGGTACAGCAAAATGGCGAAAAGCTGACATTTATGAAATTCTAGGACAAGCTATTGAAAAATCCTGACACAGCATATGTGCCAGGATTTTTTTTACGGCTGATACGTTTGGGGACCGTCTTCTCCTTCTACATTTAACAAGCGAATGTTCGTAGGATGTATTTCTAGTATTGTATAGCTTGGATCCTGAGGGCCGTCTAGCCAATATTCCATATAATCGTTCCACAGTCTATCCTTCATTTCCTGTGAATCATTTATCTTGGCTTTCCCTTCTACTTCAATGTAAGGATCTTCAAAGCCTTGCCCATCATACCCCATTAGAATATGAACTGCCGGATTGCGTTCAATTTCCTCTACTTTATGAGTGTCTTTATCTGTCGCTGTAAACATAATTAGCCCCTCATGGTGAAATGTCATATAGCGAGAATGAGGCTTTCCGTCTTGTACGGTTGCAAGAGAGCCTACTTTATGCTGCTCCATAATTTGTTCAATTTTATCTTTAATGTGCTGGTTATTCATTCTCCTTCAACTCCTTCCATAATGTTTCAGAAGTAGTGTTCCTGTTTTATGGAAAAATTAAACGATAGGATGTGCCCATTTCCAAACTTTTGTATGTTTTCCTTTTATATCACACACACTACACTCATATTTTCAAAAAGGAGACGGTTCGATGCATTGGATATTCAAACGAAGATGGAGATTAATCCTAATCGGAATCATGGTAGTGGTGTACTTGTTATCAGCACGCGCAGAAGCGGAATCTAATTCAGATTACGGAGCAAATGGGGCTTTACGGGATTCTACTATTACTCTTCAAGAAGCATTAACCTACGCATTAGAGGATGAGTACGCTGCACGAGATAGGTATAAAGCGATTCTTACTCGTTACGGCAGCAAGATTCCTTTCCAGCAAACGCTGCAATCAAAGGTAAAGGATATAAAAGCACTAGAGGGATTGTGTACACAACATAATATAAAGCCGCCAATGTCTGACACATCTAACGTCATAGCACCGCCCCTCACTTTGTATCAAGCCTTTCAAGACAGCATTCGTGCTGAAACGAACAACATAGCTATGTATGAGAAACTATTGAAAGAGTCTTATCCTGAAGAAGTTACCAGTCAATTTAATAGACTTCATACCACATCTAAGAAACAGCTGGCAGCATTAAACTTTGGTCTAGCTCAACAACAAAAATAGAAAGCTGACACAAAAAGTCCTGACCGAAAGCAAGCATGGTCAGGACTTTTTAATATTATTCTCTAAGAGGGCTTCGCAACTATTTTTCCTCTTACATGTCGTTGAGACAATCTCTCCAAAGCTTCAGGCACTTCCTCCAAGTTCACTACTTCCTCCAGTAAAGAAGAGATATGTCCTTCTGCTAATAATTCCACCATTTCATTTCCCATTCTACTCAGATCTTGTTGCTGATGATGATTGTTTACCATATGAGCACCACCTAAGGCAATTTGATGGAAGGAAAGAGAACGTGCAAAATGGATATTAGCAGTTATGTCTGGAGCACCTGCAATAAAGGCAATATGACCATTAAATCCAATTGCTTCAATCGATTTTGTTGCATTATCCCCACTAACCGTATCTAGAACGGCATGAACGCCTTCTCCATTTGTAATCTCTAGTGCACGCTTTACAAAATCCTCTTCTTTATAATCGATGGCATAATCTGCTCCGAGCTGTTTGACATAGTCATGATTAGCACCAGAAGCGGTGGTGATTACCTTTAATCCTGCATATTTCGCTAATTGAATAGCAAACCCACCTACTCCTCCTGCTCCGGCATGAATGATAATATGTTGTCCAGCTTCCAGATTCATTTTTCGAAAAAGAGCTTGATAAGCTGTATATCCTGCACAAGGAATGGCAGCAACGTCTTCAAAAGAAAGGGAGTCAGGAATGATAGAAACAGTATGCGCTGGTGTCTTTGCATATTCTGCAAAATTGCCATCCTTTTGCATATTTCCATGATACACGACTCGATCACCTGGTTTTACTTCTGTAACACCTTCTCCAATTTCCTCGACAATACCGGCTCCATCTACCCCTAGGACGTGTGGATATGTCCAATTAGGATTTCCATTCGTGGCGATTTTATAGTCTACCGGATTTAAGCCAGCTGCTTTCACTTGTACAACGATTTCCCCTTGATTAGGACTTGGCTTTGGCAATGTTTCCACTTCCATCTCTCGCCATTGTCCAGCTTGGTGTAGAACGAGTGCTTGCATAGTAGAAATGCCTCCTTATTGATATGATTTATGTTATTATAGCTTTTCGCTTACTTCCATGAACAGTAGGTACTTTGAAGTAACCACCTATTATCTCATCGACATGTAATCCTGTAAGGTCTCCAGTGATAATTCCCTGGAGGAATAAATGTGCCAATCTGCTCTCTCCAGAAACGTTTCCTCTCCGACTCCAATAGAAAACATAGGGGTTTGTAGTATAGCTGCCAAGCCCGCTTCCCCGTCCTCTATGGCAGCCGAACGGTGATATTCCGCTTGTAATTCGTCGCAGGCTCTGGTGAAAATTTCAGGATCTGGCTTCCCCTTTGTCAACTCATGAGGGTTCATAATAATATCAAAGAATTCAGTAAGGCCTAATTTTTTTAATACAAGCCGAGCGTTAGAACTAGAAGAAGCTAACGCAATAGGAATGCTCGCCTTCTTTACTTCCGTTAAGAATGGAATAATACCAGGCATGATATGCTTCTCTGACAGTCCTTTCAATAACTCTTGGTAATATTGGTTCTTTCTATTACCGATGTTAGCTTTTTCATCACTGGAATAAAATCTGTTACCTCGCTTCGTCAATTCCTGTACAAGATCCTCTCGGGGTCTGCCTTGAAAATGTAGATTGTCTTTTTCTGTAAAGGAAACCTGCAATTCATCTGCAACTCGTTTGGTTGCTTGGTAGTGAAATGGAACTGTGTCAACAATAACTCCATCTAAGTCAAAAATAATAGCATCAATGGCCATAGGACACCTCTTCTCTTTTAACATATCCATGTACTTACATAGCTAGCTTACCAAAAAAACATACCTTTCCCCAAAAAATATAATTGACATTGAGAATCGTTTTCATTTAATATGAACATAACAATCCAGACCTAACAAATTGACGTGGAAAGGGGCTTTCCCTATGCTTGATATGTTTATTGTTAACGAGTCTTTCAAACACGATGTTGAGTGCTTTTGCACTGAGACAAGGCATACAAACACAATCACATTCCGGAAAGGAAATCGAATAGAACTAACAAACCATACACGGTATATCGATGAAATTGGTTTCTTTGTACAAATTGTAATAAACGATATGTACACTGCCTTTTTACATGAGAACGATATAGAGGAATTATATAGCCACCAATACTTTCGACTACTCTTGGATGTGGAACTAGAAGCAAATTATTACGAATTTAAAATAAACGAGGCACTGGATGCCAAAGAGGAAGAAACGTTCCGTCATTATGTTTCCCTTCTTGAGCATCATAAGGAGTTATTAGAAGAAGAAGCAGTTCATTAAGAAGAAAGGGTGTGGACACAATGGCACAAATACTAATTGGATTTGCTAGTATGTCTGGGAATACAGAGGAAATGGCAGATTTACTAAAAGAAGATTTGGAGAATGCTGGGCACACAGTGACCATGGATGAAATAGAAGAATTAGAGGCAGACTCCCTTCAGCAGTATGAAGGTGTTTTAATTGGTTGCTATACATGGAATGATGGTGATTTACCGTATGAGGCGGAGGACTTTTATGAGGAGCTGGCAAATGTAGATTTGACCGGTGTAAAAGCTGCTGTATTTGGTTCCGGTGACACCGCATATCCACAATACTGTGAAGCGGTCCATACGTTTGAAGATCAATTAAAGGCACAAGGGGCAGCTATTGTTCAAGAAGGATTGAAAGTTGAAATGGCACCAACAACGGATGAAGATTTTGATGCTATTGAACAATTCGGGAAGCAGTTCGCTGCTTTTTTTAACCAAACGGCAGCTCTCTCCTACTCTTAACGTAAAAGTTTAAAACAGCTAATAAATGGATACACCTCCTATATAACACATGATATAGGAGGTTCCCTTTATGCAGAAAGAACATAACCGTTTTGATGAAGTGTTAACAGCTTTGCACAATTGTATGGAAGCTTGTAACAGGTGCTACGATGCATGCTTGCAAGAAGAACATGTAGGAAATATGGTTGAGTGTATCCGATTGGACCGGGAGTGCGCTGACATTTGTGGATTTTTAGAACAGTCTATCACCAGAAATTCGCCCTATATTCAAGAGCTTGCTAGCGTATGTGTAACTGCCTGTGAAGAGTGTGCAGATACATGCGAAAACCACCCCCATGATCACTGTCAGCAATGTGCGAAGGCATGCAGAGCGTGCGCAGAAGCTTGTAAAGCATTAGTATCCTAATTAGAAAAGGTGTAACGAATCCAATGATAGATTCGTTACACCTTTTTTTATAGCTGTTCCATCACCCTCACAACACTACTTCCTTACAAATATGTTAAAATATACATACCATTTGTAAAGGAGAATTTCATGAAAAGATTCCTCTTCATTTTACTCACCATTATAGGATTAAGCTGGACCAGCTTCCTTCTAGCCGCATTAGCTGCACAACGTCCTGCTCCTAACTCGTCTGAGTTAATTATGTTCTATCTTTCTACTGTAATAACAGGCATACTGGCTCTCCTTGTAATGGGGCAGTTAGAATACCACCATACACCTGAAATGTACACTATATTATTAGTAGTCGCCACAATTGGTAACATGATACTAATGATAGCTGCTCTCCCCGGTGCAACTAGCGTTATGATAATGTATATCATTCTATTATTAGAGTTGTTGTTTCTTACGATATACAGCTTCTTCACTACAATGAATACAAAGCCTAGCTAGAAAGGTTGTCCATCCAAGTATGGGACAGCCTTTTTCGAGCACAAAAAAAGGGTATTTGGAATGGACCAAATACACCTATTTCACCTTATTCCTGAACTACTCTCGCAACATATCGACGACTGCGAGGTCCATCAAATTCACAAAAATACACGCCCTGCCATGTTCCAAGCACCAATTTATTATCCTTAATAATAATATTTTCTGATGAACCTACAGTGCTTGTTTTTAAATGAGCAGCCGTGTTCCCTTCTCCGTGCTCATCTTCAGGATGCTCCCAAGGGTACACTTCCTGTAATCGATTAAGCATGTCCTTTTTAACATCAGGGTCTGCATTCTCATTTACAGTTATTCCCGCTGTAGTATGTAAGGAAGAAACAACAAGGACACCTTCGTTTATCTCATTATCCGTAATCCATTGCTGTAATGTATCGGTTATATCAATCATTTGGTCGTGTGACTGTGTCTGCACCTTGAATGTCTCTAACATGAAAAGCACACCTCTTTCTTGCATAATACTCTTCTAATTCCACGTAATAGATTGGTATAAACTTGTTTTTTATTATTTTTTTACTCTTTTGTAGAGGATCTCTTGAAGCTTGTTGTTCATTATACTTTATAGCACCTTTCTGAGGAAGACCTAGGATACGTGGATGTAATTTACTTATAGAAGGAAGGTATGGCTTGGAAAACACTCACGTCCCTACTGCGCCACACGATGTGGTTAGTTCGGTGCTGCTACAGAACGTATCGGCTTTAACCGCACCTCCTTACTTTGGCAAGCCCCTTCTGATGGTTAGTAAGATTAGTATAGTAATAGTGTCCCTTTGCCACAGCTATATCCTATACAAGGGTGACGATGTTTAATACTTTACATATTTAGAAAAATATACTATTATACTCAAAGCAACGCAATAATCCTGACTAAATATATAGGAATTGAGGTGTTTTATCGTGCAAACAGCACAAGTTACTAAGCGTCCTGCTACAACAGTAGTTTCGGAGCTTAATCCTATACAAAAGCCGCTTGTCACTCTTGGTCTTTTAGCTTCTATTATTTTATTGGCTGTTATAATTAGTGTAACGGGATGGACACAGGGAGTTCTCTTTTTAATCGGAATAGCCCTAGGTGTCACCTTACTGCACGCTCGTTTTGGATTCACGTCAGCATTTCGTCGATTAACATCTGTCGGGAACGTACAAGGATTACAATCCCACATGCTTATGCTAGCCGTGGCAACGACACTATTTGCGATTATACTGGCAACAGGGTTTAGCTTTACTGGTGTCACACCTGCTGGGTACGTATCACCTGTTGGAGTCAGTGTTGTATTTGGATCCTTTATATTCGGTATTGGTATGCAAATGGGGAACGGATGCGCCTCAGGTACCTTATACAATGTAGGCGGCGGAAAAGCCTCCTTATTTATTACCTTGTTCGGTTTTATTGCCGGCTCTGTGCTGGGCGCATATCATTTTACATGGTGGATGGAAGACACACCAAGCTTAGGCGCTATTTCACTAGCTCAAGATACTGGACTTGGTTATGCAGGTGGATGGCTTTTACAAATAGTCGTATTTGCCGGGATATATGGCATGACTATCCTAATTGCGAATAAGAAGCGCCCTCCTCAAATGAAACCTTTAGCTACAACGACCGGCTTCAAGAAGGTTTTAAGAGGTTCATGGCCTCTACTCGTTGCGGCAGTTGTTCTGGCATTGTTAAATGCACTTACGTTATCTGTTCGTGGGAATCCATGGGGGGTTACTTCAGCTTTTGCCCTATGGGGCTCTAAAGTATTAATGGCTCTTGGTGTAGATGTGAGCAGCTGGGGCTATTGGGCAGGTAATACAGAAGCGTTAAATACGACTGTACTGGCAGACTCCACAAGCGTGATGAACTTTGGCATTATTCTTGGTGCCTTTATCGCTGCGTCTGCACAAGGCTCCTTTAAGCCGAAAGCATTCAAACCCGGTGTAGCTGCCTCTTCTCTTATTGGCGGTGTACTTATGGGATATGGTGCACGTCTAGCATTTGGCTGTAACATTGGGGCTTATTTCGGAGGTATAGCCTCCATGAGTCTTCATGGTTGGGTATGGATGATTATGGCACTACTCGGCACCTTTGTCGCCCTATACATTCGTCCCCTTTTCGGGCTGAAAAATCCAAATTCAAAAGATTCATTCTGTTAATAGGAAAACCAGGCTGACTTATTATTCCAGGTCAGCCTGGTTTTTTATAGCCTTACATTTATCTTTTTCAATAATGCCTTTTCCCATGATCGCCAGGTTAGCATACTTCTCAAGCGCAATATCATGCTTACTCCCTTACCAATCGGGTGACGTAACTTATATATAGTAGTCTTCTCTGCCAGTGCAACTACTAAATTAGCTACATCCAAAGGATTACCTAGGTCTTTTTCTCCTGTAGAAAGCTGCTTTTCTAATTGCTTCATGTATGCTTGATAAGGAGAGGAGGATTGAAGAGATCGTTCACTCACCTTCCTTCCAGTAGACCAAATATTCGTTTTGTAGGAGCCTGGTTCTACAAGGGCGACATTTACCCCGAACGGTTTCATTTCTAACCGCAGGCTTTCGCTATATCCTTCTAAGGCATGCTTGGAAGAAACATATGGCGATAGTCCAGGAAAACCAATTCTTCCACTAATACTACTCATATTTATGATGGTCCCCTGCTGCCTTGTCCTCATAACAGGTAATACAACCTGAGTCACTGCCATGACACCAAAGACATTTGTTTCAAATTGATCACGATAATCATTTACGTCAATTTCTTCGCAAAACCCACCAGCTGCAAAACCCGCATTGTTTACTAGCACATCAATGCGATCCAAGCTGCCAACTAAATTCTGGAAAGATGCAATGGAATCCTCTTTTGTAACATCTAGTGGGAAAAATGTTATGTTATTCAACACCTCTTCATTTGGTACAGCTTCACTAATGCAATGACTTTTTTGCAAATTACGCATGGTAGCATAAACATGAAAACCTTTCTTAGCTAGCTCTACAGTTACGAGCAATCCAAAACCGCTCGATGCTCCTGTAACAACAGCAACTCTTTCTGTCATACTATCCCTCTCTCCTGTTTTACGAATTCAAGTCCCTTATCATGGATTATAGGAATATGATAGGAGGACAATGCGACGAAGTTAGCTTTAATAACATCCATAATTTGGATATTATATATCATTATCGTAACACAATCCTCCGTTTCACCATATGTATTAGGTAAAAAAACATCACCTTCGGGTACGAAAGTGATGCTTTCTTATAGTAAGACGAATGAGTAACCCATATTGTTTCAAAAAATTTAATTTATTCCATTCCTTTTGTAATATTGATTATAAGCCCAATGGTTTGTTGGTCCATGGCCACTTCCTATGTGCAAATCTTCTTTAATAGCCAGTTCAATAAATTCTTTAGCAACTGTTACCGCCTGTCGAATATTGTTTCCTTTCGCCAATTCGGCAGTAATAGCCGCAGAAAACGTACATCCTGTACCATGTGTATTCCTAGTAGAGTATCGTTCTCCTTCATATATGGTAAACTCTTCTCCATCAAATAAAAGGTCAGACACCTTATCCTCTGTACCGTGACCACCTTTAATAATTACTGTTTGTGCTCCCATCTGAGCAAGAAGCACAGCAGCCTCCTTCCTATCCTCCATTGTTTTAATTTGTTTATCTGTCAGCGCTTCTGCTTCTGGTATGTTTGGTGTCACGACACTCGCAAGGGGGATGAGCGTTTGCTTAATAGTAGATACAGCCTGCTCCTCCAGCAATCTGGCCCCACCCTTTGCGACCATAACAGGATCTACAACGAGATTCTTCCATTCATACTGCCTAACCCTGTCAGCAATTAAATGAATGGTATCCATGTCTCCTAGCATCCCCGTTTTAACAGCTTGAGGATTTACATCAGTTGCGATGGCTTCCAATTGGGATGCAATATGCTTCATGGGTATGGGATGGACATCGTGTACCCCCTTCGTATTTTGGGAAGTAACGGCTGTTATAACTGACATGCCGTAAGAGGATAACTCCTGAAACGTTTTTAAATCAGCTTGTATTCCAGCTCCACCGCCGGAATCAGAGCCAGCTATCGTTAATGATTTAGAAATTTCCATACTATATTCTCCTATCCTATCCACTTATAATACATTGATTTTGCTGCAGTTATATCTGCTGTCCCATGTATGAGAGCACGTCCGTCTCGAAATAAGACCATCCTTTGCTGACTTCCTTTTGGAACAAATGACAACAGGAAGTCATTACTTTCCACAGTACCGACCTGCTGGAGGGTATCCCGAATAGCATTCAAGTTACGCTCAGCTGGTGGTGCAGGCCTAATTTGTACCGTGTTACGTCCACACAACACTGCCGTCCTCATCTGGTTATCGTATTGGAGGAAAGGATAGACTGCCCCTTCCCCACAGGAAGAGCAGTTTTCCTTTTTTACTTTTTCTATATCAATAGACGTAAAATGATTAGACCATACATCAAAGGATACAAGGGTTGGCCGTAATGCCTCTTTATCCTCTACAAGTAGCTTCATGGCTTCGGAAACTTGAAGAGAGGTTACCATCTGCACGGCTGGTGAAATAACACCTACTGTATCACAGGTTGGGGAAGCACCACCTAATGGAACCGACTCCAGCATACATTGCAGACACGGCGTTAAACCAGGAATAATGGTATAGCTTAATCCGTAGCTTCCAACACATCCGCCATAAATCCAGGGTACCTGATATTTCTGAGATATATCATTGATGATAAGCCTTGTATCAAAATTATCTGTAGCATCCAGTACTAGATTTGCCTTCGGTATTAGCTGCTCTAATTCTTCCACTTGTCCGTCCATAACATGAGCTTGAATAGTTACATCACTATTAATGCGTTTGAGATGTTGTTTAGCAGCAATCGCTTTTGGAATCCTATTTTCCGCATCTTCTTCAGTGTATAGCTGCTGCCGCTGTAGGTTGCTAAATTCTACATAATCCCGGTCAATAAGAACCAGTTGACCAATTCCCGCTCTAACTAAAGCCTCGGCCGAAGCTGCTCCTAATGCCCCTGCGCCAATTATGAGTACAGTTTTATCTTGAATAAGCTGCTGCCCCTTCGTACCGATGGGCTCAAATCGTTCCTGTCTTGAATACCGTTCTGACTCCATCATCAGCCACCTCCAACAAAATGAACTAATTCAAATTCATCACCATGTTGAATAGCTGCCGTTGCATATTGCTCTTTAGGAATAATCGCCTTATTCCACTCGACAATAACTGGCTTGTCCTCTAATGCATAAAAGGTTAGTAGATGTGTGATGGTCTCTATATTATAAGGAAGTTCCACGTTTTTTCCATTCACCTGTATCGTCATGAAAACCACCCCTCCCGTAGTTGTTTAGCTGCTTCTTTCGCGTCCTCAGAGTCCCAAAGAAAAGACATGGCGGCAGCCCCAGCTGCTCCTTTCCTCATTACCTGTGCTATGTTATCCGGAGTGATGCCTCCGATTGCTATCACTGGTATATCAACCATCTCATTTATTATTTGAAAGGTTTCCAATCCTCTTGGGGAAACTCCCTCTTTCGATGTGGAGTGGAACACATGCCCAAAGAAAAGATAATCGGCGCCTTCTCTTTCTGCATCCATTGCTCCTCTTGGGGAATGGACGGATTTCCCTGCCCTCAACCCTTTAAAAAAAGCAGGAACAACTGCTGGACTCAGGCCAGTTTCTCCTAAGTGAACGCCTCCAATACCTGTTACATACGCTACATCAACTCGATCGTTTATCACTAATCGGTCAGCAGGAACACCATTTTCTAATAATGTTTCAATCCAATAAACAAGCTCTCTTGCTGTGCGCTGCTTCTCTCTGACATGAATATAATCTACATAAGGATAGATCTCTATTGCCTTATCCACAAATTCTTTCATACTCATGGAACCGTTTGATAATGCATGTAATTCCAACTATCTCATCCTTCTTATTATTAAATAATTTGCCAATCTTTCATGACAGGCTGATATCCTTTTGTTCTAAGCAATTGTTGAATTTCATTTACACTACGCTCATCAGAGATTTCAAACTGACTTTGATTTTCATTAGGCTCAGAATAACCACCTACTTCTGTAGAAGAGGCAGCAGACATCTTAGTAACTCCTAGCGGAATTAATTCATCACGGAGTTTGGGATGCTCTCTCGTGGAAATGGTAATGCCTGCAGTTGGAATGAACAGTCTAGTTGCCAGCATTGCCTGTACCATATTCTTATCTGATACCTCTACTGCCGGCTCAAAGCTTCCAACATTTGGCTTTATGCGAGGAAAGGATACACCTATTTCTGTCTCCATATAGTTATGCTTTAGATAACTTGCGTGCATCCCTGTGATAAATACTTCTCTTCTCCAATCATCAAGACCTAATAACGCACCTATGTTCACATTCCGCATTCCGGCTTGGCATCCTCTTTCGGGGGTGTCGAGACGGTATTTATAGTTTCGCTTAGGTCCCTTCACATGGATATCACGGTAAATTTCTTCATTATACACTTCCTGATACACAGTCAATCCATCTATACCGCTTTCCACTAGCTCCTCATATTCATCTGTGTTAAGCGGCTGTATTTCAATCCCTACAGAGGAAAAATATTGCTTTAACACCTTCATGCTTTCTTTCAAATATTCCACGGAGGAATGTTTCCTTGACTCTCCCGTCAAGAGAATAATTTCTTCAATGCCCATATCTGAAATAACACGAGCTTCCTGATCAATTTCCTCCATGGTCAGCTTACGGCGAGGAAAGACATTATCGATACTAAAGCTACAGTATTTACATGTGTTAACACAATAGTCTGACAAATATAATGGTAAAAACAATTTCATTGTTTTACCAAAATGCTGTATCGTTTTTTGATGTGCTGCCTGAGCCATCTCCTCTAAATAACCTTCTGCAGCCTTGGAGAGCAATACAAAGAAATCATGTTCATCCAATCGTTGTTTTCTTAGTACATGCTCTACATCACTTGCTGATACCTGTTCCATTCGGGAAGAGAAAGGAATTTCCTTTATTTGCTGTACTTTTTCATAAAAACTCATGGAATCCCCCTTACATTATGTGGTTAAAAATCCTGTTAACGGTGAGGACGCATTTGCTGATTTTGATGTCGCTCCCAAACCAGATTCGTATGCAATACGTCCTGCTTTTACTGCTAAATCAAATGCTTTCGCCATATCTACAGGAGAGGCGGCAGTTGCTATGGCAGTATTAACAAGAACTGCATCTGCCCCCATTTCCATTGCTTCACTTGCCTCTGACGGCTTCCCTATACCGGCGTCCACAATGATAGGTACATCAATCTGTTCCATAATGATTGAAATCATTTCCTTCATTCGAATCCCTCTATTCGATCCAATTGGAGAACCTAGCGGCATTACAGCACTAGCTCCAGCCTCTTCCATTCGCTTGGCAGCCATTAAATCCGGACTCATATAAGGCAATACAACGAAGCCTTCCTCCACAAGTATTCTAGTTGCTTTAATCGTTTCTTCATTGTCTGGTAATAAATAGGTTTGGTCAGAAATCACCTCTATTTTTACCCAGTTCCCCATACCACTAGCCCGACTTAGCCTTGCTATTCTCACTGCCTCCTCTGCGGTTCTTGCACCAGATGTATTCGGCATAAGCTGAACACCCTCTGGTATATCATTTAATATATATTGATCATTACCGCGAAGATCCACCCGCCTAAGGGCAACCGTTACAATCTCTGATCCTGATTGCTCAATGGCTTCTTTCATTTCTTTATGATCCTTAAATTTTCCTGTACCAGTCAAAAGGCGATTAGAAAACGTTTGTCCAGCTATCGTTAACATGGAATCCTCTCCTTTTTGTTCATAAAAAAAGCTCATCCTTTGGAGGATGAGCTTTGGATAGACGATATGCATTGCACTGTACTGTCCATGTGACGTTAGTCACGCGCTTCCCTCCGTTGGTCTTAACCAATTCAGGTTCAAAGGGTCGGATTGAGTCCTCTCAGCCATCATCGTGGCGCCCCTAGCTTGCTTTATGAAATTAAGTAATTTAAGCTTACAAACTAAAGTTAACAAAAAATGGTTTCGCTGTAAACCTATTATAATCGATATAAATCACGAAAACGCAAATGCCAATTTAAATGAAATGATAATAACCGCAAGACAATAATGGCTACAAATAAAGTGTACAACTGCACTGTACTCGTATAATCAATTATTCCAAACCCAATCAGAGCACCTGTTATCAATGCCCATACCGCATAAATTTCAGTATGTAACACCATGGGGCGTCTTTGCGCTAAAATATCACGTGTTACTCCTCCTCCTACCCCGGTAAGAATAGCAGAGAACATTACGGCTCCTAAAGGCAATTCGTGATTCATAGCAAAGATTGCTCCCTGAATTGCAAAGGCGGATAACCCAAATGCATCAAGGTATAAATTCCATCTATTCCAGAACATCACCCAGCTCTTTGGGAAGAAATACACAATCATGATAGTCCCAAAGGCTACGTAGAGAAAAATTCCCTGCTCCCAAATATGGATAACATCTTCTTGTAAAAATAAATTCCGTGCAATTCCTCCGGCGAAGGGAGTAGCAACACCAAGTATAATGACACCAAATATATCATATCGTTCACTCATTGCAACGATTGCACCACTGAAAGCAAAGGCTGCTACTGCTATGAAGTTTAATAAGTCCCAAGCCATTTAACATCTTTCCTCTTTTTATCCAAATACAAATCATTCTCTATTTTAGCATACATCAACGATATTACACGGATTTTCCCCAATGAAATGGCAAAGCACGAATAAGGTATATCATTAATATTGGAATAGCTCTCCTTTCCTCTATTCAGTCTCAAAGCTTCATCCTCCCAGACTATGGTTGGGCACCTTTATTCCCATAGTAAAGCGGAATAGATTATGCTACCGTTAAATTGAAAAAATTTTGTCGAAAAAGGTGGTAGCGTTAACGTGAAAAAAACTATTCTGTTTCTACTCATCGGTATGATAGGCAGCTTTATTATTTCCTCTCCCTCTTCTTTGGCTGCAAATGAATTGAACACGTATGAAAGAGTAAATGGAACAGATCGATACAAAACAGCTATCGCAATATCTAAACAAGGCTGGCCTAATGGGCTTACTAATCAGGACAACTCTGTTATCTTAGCAAGGAGCGACAATCCAGCGGACGCCCTTGCATCTGCCAGTCTCTCAGGCGTTAAGGACGCGCCTATTTTATTAACCTCAACCTCAAATCTTCCCTCCTCGGTACAAGAGGAAATGAAAAGACTAAACGCGAAAAAAGTGTATGTGTTAGGAGGACCAAATGCCATTAGCCAAAGTGTTATCAATCAGTTGGAAAAAATGGGATTGACCACAACTCGTGTTGCTGGAGATGATCGATTTGAAACGGCTAAAGCAATCCATAAAGCAAGTGGTCTTAAAAACAGCACAAAGGCAATTGTGGCTAATGGATTTACTATCGCAGACGCTCTATCGGCATCTAGTCATTCTGCAATAGAAGAAACACCTATATACCTAACGAGGAATAACAGACTTCCTTCCTCATTATCTTCATCTGTCCAAGATGTTACTATTTATGGAGGTCCTGGAGTTATTAGTAATGAGCTGCAAAATCAAATGGAACAATCTGGAATTGACACCACTCGACTATCTGGAAATGACCGCTTTGAAACGAATATAGACGCAGCAAAGCATCTCTCTTCCACAGCTAATAAGATGTTATTCGTAAGAGGTATTTCTACGAATAGTAATACGGAAGATTACCCAGACGCTGTCGCAGCCTCCGGTTTGGCAAATCGCTTAAAAGCCCAAGTCATACTAGTACATCCTAGCAAGGATATGAAAGCAACTGAACATTACATATCCAACAAAGAGATATCTGGGTTCGTACTCGGAGGGGAGAATGCTCTACCTGAACGAGCATTGACCAATATGTATTTGTTGAAGAAAAATGGTTCTATTAGTCAAGAAGCAAAACAGGTGTTGGAGTTAACCAACAAAGAACGTACAAAAAGAGGACTTTCAAAACTGGACATCGATCCATACCTTACCCAGGTTGCACAAGAAAAATCAACCGATATGAAGCGTAACAAATACTTTAAGCATACAAGTCCAACGTATGGAACACCATTTGAAATGATCCAATCATTTGGAATTAACACTAGCGCTTCAGCAGAGAATATTGGGTTAGGATATCCAAGCCCAGAAGACATGGTAAACGGTTGGATGAATAGTGAAGGCCATCGCAGGAATATCCTTAATGAGAATTACACCCATATTGGGATTGGTTACTTAGATCCTGGCCACTATTGGACACAAATGTTTATCCAAAAATAACTTTACAAGTACCAACACTAAACATGGAAAAGCGCTATGTTCTGACACATAGCGCTTTTTATTAACTAATCATATCATGTAATTTTCCAAGTTCTACTTCCTTAAATTTCTCCATCATTAATGCTCTGTCAATGGTTAGTAACGCTTCGTCTAAGCCACATGTAACATCTGCTTCACAATATATTCTTGCCAATTGGTGAGAAAGACGTAAATTTTCCATATCCCGTTCAATTTTTTCTCGCTGGCTTTTCGTTACATTATCCAGATTATCTAGTAACCCTTCAATTGTACCGTGGGCTTGTAACAGCTTTAATGCTGTTTTTTCTCCAATCCCCTTTACTCCAGGATAATTATCACTGCTGTCCCCCATCAATGCTTTTAAATCAATCATCTGCTCCGGGGTAATACCTTTTTCTTCCGTGAATGTCTCTGCCGTGTATTCAGCATAATTCCCATAGCCCTTTTTCAATAATACAACCGAAACATTTTCCGTTAACAGTTGAAGTATATCCTGATCTCCCGTCAGTATTACTACCTCTGCATCTTCGCGTAAATTAGATGTCAGTGTGCCGATACAATCGTCTGCCTCGTATCCTTTTAAGCCTACATTTGGAATATTCAAAGAAGAGGTTACTTCTTTAACCAAGTCAAATTGAGGTATTAATTCCGTAGGGGGAGCATCGCGGTTTGCTTTGTAATCAGGAAACATTTCCGTACGGAACGTCGAGCTCCCCATATCCCAACAGCAAATCACATGACTTGGTTGATAATGATTCATGGCAGTA
Source organism: Pontibacillus salicampi (assembly GCF_042434395.1). Classification (NCBI taxonomy): domain Bacteria; kingdom Bacillati; phylum Bacillota; class Bacilli; order Caryophanales; family Bacillaceae; genus Pontibacillus; species Pontibacillus salicampi. The sequence goes on from NZ_JBHLTP010000011.1 coordinate 81,234, forward strand.
AATAAGTGCCTGACAAATCCATGAACAGCGTTTGTTGGTACCCCTTTACTATTTATTCGAAAATAACCACTCATTGCCGTTGAGAAATAAGCACGAAACAATAACGCCATTCCATCCACCAGCATGACTTTATTTTTATCCATCATCACGACTCCTTTATCACTCTACATGGATACTATTATAACAAAACGTCTGATTTAATACAGTCAAAGCTAATTGGAACATTTATGCAGGACGTTTCTGTTTTCACCCATTTATTTGTATTAATGATTTGGTATGCTGACCTATAATTTCTCAATATGTATGATGGAGAAATACTGATATAAATACCAACTGGTCAGTTACTCAAAAAAAGTGATACACCTGCTTACGATGCATCACCTTGAGCTTTTTATTTTTGAATAAACATTTGTGTCCAGTATATTCCCATATCTCCACCGCGTTCTACACCAATTCCAATATGGGTTACTTTATTGTTTAAAATGTTTTTGCGGTGTCCTGCGCTATTCATCCAGCCCTTTACAACTTTCTCAGGAGTCTTCTGCCCTGCTGCAATATTTTCTGCTGCCGTTTTATATTCAATTCCGAAGTTATCCATCATCTCGAATGGGCTGCCATAGGTTGGTGAATTGTGCGAGAAGTACCCGTTGTTTACCATATCTTCTGATTTCTTTTGAGCAACGTTTGTTAATTCATCAAACGCTTTTACTTTTGGCAAACCTTTTTTCTCGCGTTCCTTGTTTGTTAAATCCACAACCTGCTGTTTAAAGTTCTTATTCTCACTAGTTTCCTCGGGAGCTTTACCATCACTAGATGGTGCTTCTCCTCTTTCAGCTTGAGGCTGTTGCTGCTCATTTCCACCTTGTTGCTGCTGTTGCTGTTGCCCGTTGTTTCCATTTCTTGTACCCGGTGCTTGTTGACCGTTTTCAAACTGCTTTGGATTTATACCAAATTCCTCAGGGTTCACATTATACTCTTGAACATCTCCCCCAGGAATGGTATATTTACGAACCTTTCCTTGAACGTCGAAACGGTTCATATATTTACCATCGCCGTTTTGTACATTTTCATAATTATTTCCTCCTGGTTCAAAGGAAAGACGCTCTGCATTACGATTTGCGTAATTATTTAAATTATCTGCCGCTTGCTCATCATTTGTTCCACAAGCTGAAAGCAAACTAACAGAGAGAATTGCTGATAAGGATAGGGCCATATATTTTTTCATACTATTTCCTCCATTCAATAGGGCTACTTTGTTTAGCCATTTGTAGTATGTGCTCTCCTGTAATTGATATGCTGTTCAATAAAAGGAAAACAAGGAAAGGCTCTATGAATGAAGGACTGTTTCGTTTTTTTACATATCTTTGAATACTTTATTTTTTTCAAAAAAACGAGTGATCGGGTATATCCCTACACTTTGGATGACCAGCGACAATAGTACAACTGCAAATGTAATGGCCAACAGCCTTTGTTCCTGTGTACCTAGCTGAGATTCAAGGCTTAACAAAAGAGCAATAGACATAGTACCTTTAATACCCGCCCAATTAATGATAAAGATATCCTTCCATGAGGATTGGTTACGCCATTTTGGTACTAGTGGTATTAGTACACTTATTACAAGAAAACGTACTAATAATGTTGCAGCAAATAATATAAAAGCGACCTGCCATGATGCTATCGTTAAATAGCTTGTTGCCTTTATACCAATAAGCAGAAAAACTAAGGACAAAATGGACGGCTCTACAATGTCCCAAAACCCCGCTAGCGATTCTCTGAAATGGTCCTCCTTATTGGTATGTTCAAACTCATACGACAGCATTATACCAGCAGCGACGGTTGCTAATACTCCTGAGACATGTAAATGCTCTGCAATAAAAAACGTCCCGTAGGTAAGAATTATACTTAACATTACCTGGTATTGTTTATGATGAGTCACATGGACAGCCTTACTGACTGCCCACCCTAAACTAACGCCAATAACAATCCCACCGAGTGATACCGTTATAAATTCGTTCATAAAACGAAAGATAGAAAACGGGGTGTTAGAGATATACATACTTGTGAATACTGTAAATAAAACGATGCTGGTCCCATCGTTTATCATCGATTCCCCTTCCACCACATCCGCTATTCGAGGGTTACTTCCTGATTGCTTTAGTATAGAAGTAACAGAGACCGGATCTGTCGGGGTTAGCATACTAGCCATTAAAAGTGCACCTACAATAGAAACAGGAAAAAGCAACTCACATACAAGGTAAATACTTATGCCCAAAAGAATAGTGGTCAGCAATAAACCGACGGTACTCATAAGTCCTATTAGCACCGCATTTTCTTTGAGGGCTTTTGTAGGGAATCGATAGGCCGAAATAAACAATAATGCAGGCAAGAAAATTTCGTAGATTATTTCCTTTGTAACCATCACGTCATCAAAAAACGGGACAAAGGAACAACCTATCCCTATAAGAACGAGAATGACAGGAACGGGAACATTCTGCTTCTTTTTGTCTAATGTAAATATTAAATATCCTACAAAGAGCAGGATGACGAAGTGATAAGCCTGCACCTCTACACCCCCATTTCTTCATTAATCCTTTATATCCTAGTATGGAATATTCATCACTCCATCCATACTGTCAAAAACCCTTCGCTTTGGAAGGGTTTCTGTTTATCCTATACGGTAATATCTTCATACCGATTAATCCATGGCTTTTTCGTTTCTAGTTGTCTTGCCAATTGCAGTAAAGTGTCCTCTTCTCCAAGTCTTCCTGTGAAATGTACACCTATTGGAAGCCCTTGTTTATTCCAATAAAGAGGTACACTCATAGCAGGTTGTCCTGTAGCATTAGCCATTTGCGTAAAGCTTACATAATTCATCATCGTATCCAGCATATCCAGCTTAGCATTAGTTTGATGGTCAAATGAACCTATTTCTGCCGGTAGACCATTTAAAGTAGGGGTTACAAGCACATCATACTTGTCATGAAATGCATGCATCTTCTTAGCCGTCATGTTTAACCGAACTCTAGCTTCCTCATACTCACTAGCAGAGTACCGCTCCCCCTGCTTAAAAACATCATAGGAAACAGGCTCCAAATTACTTTGTAACGGAGTTCTATTTGTAAGCTGTGCCAAATGTTTAATAATAACAGAGCCACTTGCGATCCAAACGGTAATAAAATCCTTGGCAAACTGCTCGAAATCAAATACTGGAGTGTCTTCTTCGACTCTATGCCCCAGCTCTTCTAACAGCTGCTTCGTTTCGGCTAACGCCTTCCGATTGTCCTCCGTAATACTAACCTGGTTGTTCCAGTTAGGCGCAACCGCTATGGTTAGCTTCCTGGGCTGCTTGTACATTTCATTTATATATAAAATGTCTTCTGTAAAGGAGGGATATCCTTCATAATTACCTTTCCCTTTCACAACATCCAATAATGCTGCACTATCTCTAACAGAGCGAGTGAGGGCATGAGTAACCCCGAAATCGTTCATGTATGTACCATAAGGATTTCTTCCTCTAGAAGGCTTTAACCCAAAAAGACCACAGCATGAAGCGGGAATACGAATGGATCCTCCGCCATCACTGCCATGTGCGAAAGGTATCATTCCAGCAGCTACGGCAGCAGCAGCACCGCCACTAGATCCTCCTGCTGAACGCGTAGTATCCCATGGGTTTCGAGCTGGACCGAGAAAATCAGGATCGGTTGTTGGCAAAAAACCAAATTCGGGCGTATTCGTTTTCCCTAGGAAAACTAATCCAGCTTGTTTATAGCGTTTAACATACTCATCATCTTCAGGAGCTACATAGCCTTCAAGCATTCTGGACCCTGATGTAACAGGATGACCTTTTACCGAATGTAAGTCCTTCATAAGAAACGGAAGTCCGCTTAATATACCTTTATTAAGATCCACCGTTTCAGCAGACTCTATCCCTTCTGCAAACATCGTATGAACTACTGCATTCAGTGTTGGATTTTTAGCTTGTATTTGATCTATGTAGTACTGAGTCAAATCCAATGAAGAAATACGCTCTTCTTTAAGAAGTGATTTTTGCTCTAGAGCGTCGGTTCCCTTTAATATTTCAGATAAATCCATATTAAATCCATCCCTTCCAATGTTCATTAATATTAGTATCTTATGTCACGCTACATAAGTAAACCAATTGCTTTTACGGTACAGTGTAAAATTACTTTCTTGTGGTTAAGCTAGTTTCAGGAGGTGTATTACGATGGCACAAGATGTATTATGTGAAGTGAACAACTGCGTTCATAATATGGATGGACAAAAATGTGGTGCAGATCAAATCTTTGTTGTGAGTCATACTGGAAAGCAGGCGGACTCTCAAGAAGAAACAGACTGTAAGACATTTAAGCCCCTCCACTAAAAAGGTAGTACGCTCCAAGCTTGCATCGTTGCTCTAAGGTGCAAGCTTTTTATCATTCTTCTACCTTTAATGTTAGTTAATGCAAGAAATAGAAATATAACAAACCCCTCTCTAACAAAACAGTCCTTCACAAAATCCCCATTCTATAGATCACCTTACTTCTTGGGCTTTAACAGAGCCTAAAGAAAAAATTAGCAACTACTTCTTTTGATATTCAAGAGATGTACAACAGATACTAACACCCAAAAGGTATTGTACAGAAAGTAGGCAGTGGCAAATGCTACCCATTTTATCTAGTCTCATTCTAACCTTCTTCTCTGTTTGGTCTCCTTCCAATCAAGGTATAGAAGTCGATAAACGCATCATAGAGGAGAAAGGTGACTATTACAACATATCCGTTGAATATCCTTTATTTAAAGATAATCGATATGGAAGTTATTTAGAAACGATTAATAATGTTTTTGAACAGCAAGCACAAGAAAAATTTCATGGCAGTAAGGAGCATGCGGAGGTATATCAGTATTTAGCCAAAAAAAGAGAAGTACCATTAGAGTACTCCTCCTCCTTTACAGTACCGCTAAATCAAAACGGACTTCTCAGCGTTTTGTATAAACACTATGAGTTTTCCAATGGTCCAAAGGATTTCTCTTATCCTTACGCTAAAACGTTTGATTTACAAAGTGAAAAAGAATTAGCATTGTTCGACCTCTTTCAAGAGCATACACATTATAAAGATTTTCTTTTCAAAAAGATAACGAAAGAGCTCCAAAAGTACACCAATAATGCAGACTTTAAGTCCCTTGGGGAAAGACCGAAGTATTACTTGAAACCATCTTGTCTTGTTATCTTTGCTTTACCAGGAGAGTATTTACCAATAAATCATGAAATTCCCTACATTGAAATTGGCTATGAGGAACTAAGACCGTATTTAAAGAAAGAATATAAGAAACTTCTGCTTCAGCACCACTATTAGAAGCCACTAGCTACCTTATGAATTAGCAGGAAAAATACATGTAATATGCTTGCTTTAGAAGGAATAAAGGCTCCATCAAAATGCTGGTAGACATGCGTACCGATTAAAAGCAAATACAGTACAAATAATAACGCAGGTAGCGAGATGCGCATCGTCTCCCTCCGCTTCTTGTCACTCTCTATATACACTCCTATGAAGATGAGAAAAGATTCATTCCTCTTTTCCATAACGAAGAGCCTGACATCATTGGGTGCCAGGCTCTTCGTATTACTAATGGTCAACAAATTGCTGCTGTTCCAAAAATTCTAAAATCCCTTCCATCAATCCATCAGCTAATGGCAAGGCTGGGTCGTTATATGTTTTAACATTCTCCTCCCGATTGCGAGGAGCTTTTTTCAAAACATGATTCATCTCGTTAACAATAAGTAATTCACTATTGTCACTTGCCTCATGTAAAGCTTCTGCACTGGTGGCAGGTACCTGTAGGTCAGTCGTACCACCCACAGCTAATATTGGTATATCTAGCTTTTTTATTTCTTCTTTTGGTTTATATGCCATCCAAGATGACATAAAGGATTGGATAGATGGACGAAAGACAGAAGCTAGCTCTGAAGGAACATCTTGAACGGTTTCCCCCTTTTTTAGACTTTCAACAAGTTGTTCAGCTTTATTCAGCATGTCATCAGATACTTGAGGCTCTAACTGGCTTAATAGTACTTCACCAATTGGTTCACTTGCTCCTGCAATAGAAATAAATACTTCTATGTTCTCCTCTTGTGCAGCCAGCATGCCAACTAATGACCCTTGGCTATGTCCAATCACGCCTACTTGCGTAAAGCGATCGTCCGCTTTTAATAATTCCAGCCAGTGAGTTGCATCCGCAGCAAACTGACCAAATGTCATTTCTTCCTCAGGTATGGAGGCATTGGCATTTTTACCAACTCCTCGCTTATCGTACCGCAGGCTGGCTATTCCCTGCTGTGCTAATTCCTTTGCTAATAGCTTTAAACTATCGTTATTTCCTGCTAAGCTCGAATTTCCATTCCGATCGGTTGGTCCAGAGCCTGGAATAATTAACACAACAGGAAAGGTATCCTTATTTTCAGGAGTTGCAAGATTTCCATATAGAGGACCTTTTGTCGTTTCCACTTGTTCTTCTACACCAAATTCTTCTTTAGCTTGTGGTTTAGTACCTTTTGTTAAAGTAAACGGAAAGCTCTGACCTTGTTGAGTAAAAGTGCCGCTCCACTGTGACTCTTGCACTTTGCCTTCAAACCTTAGCATTTGCCCTTGGATATCCATAGTAAATGAAGCATGTTCTTCCTTTATTGTAATCGAGGAAAGTGGGTAACTGTCGATATTTTGCGATGGGATATGGATAGTGCCTGTGAGGTCTTCCTCCTGTTCTAATTCAACTTCAATTGGCAATGGACTTCCAGGTATCTCAATAGCCCCATTCCAATAGCCCGATATATCCTTTTCTAAACTGTTTGAATCATTCTCCAAAGCGTTACAACCTCCTAACAATAAAAGCACGGCCACTATCATAACTCCTCCAACCTTGTACACACATAACCCTCCTCCTTTACCTTTTCTCTATAAACGGATTTCTCCCTCTTTACGTTTCTACAATTTGCAAAAAAAGGAACATCCTTTCCAAGTATTCTCAGAATAGCGAGCTATGGTTGATGAGCTGTACCTTTCTTGCAGCTATAGAGAGAGCGTAAAAATGCGAGCTCCTGCTAATCCATACGAAGAAACAGTCTTCCCTTTCATACAAAAAAGCTTGCAGAGAAACCGGGGGTTTGCTGCAAGCTGATATACTTCACAACGTTCTGTTTGCAATTAAGGCTTGTTGTTTTTCAATTGTTGTTCTCCCATCCTGACTAGCTCTCTCACCATATTACCACCAAGGCTTCCTCCCTGCTGTCCCGCTTCTCTAGACGTCAGGTTCCCCTTATCTGTTTGAGAGGGTACAGCATTTTCGTGTGCAGTCTTCCTATTCCCTTGACTTATTTCTTTTCTCTCTATGATGCTCGCTTTTAACGAATCCATACCAGCTCGTGCTTCTGGTACTAAAAGCTTATTGTTAGCCAATTGTTTTCCCTCCTTTCTATTTTGGTATTCCTCATGGTTTCCAAGGTATTCGTGGTAAATGAAAGACACGCTCTATTGGCAGAACGTGTCTTTCAAAGTAATTCTATAACGTTTGCTTCACTACTGCATGAAGCGGATTGGTAACATATCCAAATTCTGATGCGTGAGGTCGATCATCCCCATCGTCATAACCATACTCGACCATTCGATTTCGATTTAAACAAAGCTTAGTGAAACGAGGACGAAGCAGGTCAAATAGCTCAAACCTTTCCTTCAGCTCAGGGAAGCGCTTCTGATACGAAAGAATGGTTTCCCCAATAATTTCCCAGAACCTCTCCTCTTTCAAGCTGGTATGTCGATCTAAAATATCAGCCAGATAACGATTGTGACACACGAATAAGCCAGTAAAGATAAATTGACATAATCCTTCAGGGGGCTCGCTGCGCAGCACACCCTTTAGGTTTTTAGAAACTCGATCCAGCGCTGGAATTGGCTGATCACTTATATTTACATCATCCACAAAGTCTTTAATCGCTAATCGGTGAGGGCGGTTATCTTTTAGGACAAGTACTGTATTTTGTCCATGTGGGGAGAATACCGTGCCATATTGATATAAGAAATGCAATAAAGGTGGTAATACAACCTGAAACATTTGTTCCACCCATTCCTCTGTAGTTAATCCAGAGCGGTCGATTTGCTCTAGGACATATGGATTCCCATGTATGTCTTCATACAATAGAGCTGCCAACGTAATAGCCTCTTCACCTTCTTCTAAATAGGTGAAAATGCTTTCCCGCCATATAACACCTAGCATTTCCAGAAACTGATAAGGAGCTCCATTTAGACTTGTGTAATTAGGATGATCTGCATTGACGCTTGCTACTTCCCCAGGTAAAATAATTCTGCATTCCTCTTGCAGGAAGGAATCCTGATTTCTTATACCTTGAATGAATTGAGTAATTTCAGGAGCCAGGACCGTTCGCTCTCCTGGTAGTCCACGATAAACCAATGTGTTCAAGATACTCATTGGCACTTTCACATGATGCTTTAGTGCTTTATCCTGGTTAACAAAGGTTCGCACAGATTGTTGTGGTAAATAAGCGTCATTTCCCTTTCCAAGGTACACAAGCTGATGGAAGGCTATTTGCTCAGCGTATAGAGGGATAATCGTTTCCTCCCACTGCCACTCATGGACAGGAATAAAGTAATAATCAGCGGCAGCCCTTCCTTTTTCAGCTAACACATCACAAAATGACTGATATTGGCTTTCCCCTAATTCGTTTCTTACAAATTCATGATGGTCAATACCCGGTACAGCATGGAAAGTTGCTTGTTCTTTATGAACAGCAATCCAATATAGCTGTGTCATCCGCTTATGCTCCGGGGCATATTCTACATAGTCTCGATAAGAAAAACCAATTCTCCCTTTATTGTATGTGATCCATGGGTGTCCTTCCATTTCAGCTTCTATATCGGAATAGCTCATCCCAACTAAGTCTGCTGCCGATCGATACTGCTTTTTATCAAGAATATGAACATCAGCTAGTAGGGTATGCTTATATTCTTTTATAAGATAAGCTGTTGTTTCTGGAGTCATCCCTAAGTAAGGCTGTAAATCTAACAACAGCTCTATTGCATCATCAGCCTCCTTCCAACCTTCTTCGCTATATCGTTGAATAGAGCTTGGATCCACATATAAGGAATCCATTAAGCGACGCTTTCCAGTAAACCTGTATTCCGCGTTAGGAGGAATCTTCACATGAAAAGTACTTGCACTCACTTCCTCTGGAAATATCATTTCCTCATAGGTGAATTCTGCCAACATTTTTGCAACAAGCTTACGATTGGCATCCTTCCACAAATGGGATTGCAGAACCTTATTTATTCTTGTATGTAGAAAATCATTATTCATCTCCATCTCCCCTTTCCAGATTATAAGGCCTATTTCGTAAGAACAGCACTTTCTTCTAGTCCAAACTGCTGAAAGACATTTTTGCTTCGTATGGTAAACACTTCTCTACCAACTATTTGATTAATAATAGTGGCGTTGCGATAAGCACCAAGGCCAAGGTCCGGTGCCCCAACACCGTGTGTATGCATTTCTCCGTTCTGGATAAACAGATTACCTACTCTTTCCTTCACTGTTTTTACTTCATAATGCTGACTTATAATCGGACGACCTAACTCATCCTCTTCCAGATCCGCTTTTATCCCAGGGAATGGAAGAGAAGCTGGGGATTGGTATCCTGTAGCCGCTATGACATAATCAGATTCCGTCATAAATTCTCTTTCCTGCTCCCACTGGTACCCTTCCAAACATAGTTTTCCATTAGCAGAGGTAATATCCATAATAGACGTTTTTGCTTGTAATCGAACGTCTAACGGTGCGTTATCTATGGATCGTTCATACAGAAGATGATATATTTCTGCTATCGTATCAGCGCTAATCCCTTTATAGAGCAAATCCTGCTTTGGTAATACAGCATCCTTCTTCTCCTGCTCCAGCTGATAAAAATAATTTGTGTACTCCGGTGAAAAATGCTCCAAACCAAGCTTGGAGTATTCCATAGGGAAGAATCCTTTTGATCTTGTGTACCACTCTAGTGTATAGCCATGTTCCTTCTGTTCTGTTAACAAAGTTAAAAATACCTCTGCGGCACTTTGTCCTGACCCGATTACAGTAATGTGATTGGCATTTCTAAGTTCCTGCTGCCTTTCTGCAAAGGATGCAGAATGAAACACCTTATCAGATGAAGCTGCATGCCAATTAGGAACAGATGGCTCTGTACCCATACCAAATACAACATGACGAGCTTTATACGTTAGTATAGTTCCGCCCCGCTTAGCAGTAACACGGTATGTTTCCGTATCATTGTCCCATTCTACGTCTGTTACGGTAGTATCAAATTGACAGGAAGATAGCTGCTCAGAAACCCATTGACAATAAGCATTATATTCTTTTCTTGGAATATGAAATGACTCTAGAAAGTAAAAGGAATATAATCGTCCCTTGTCATGTAAATAGGAAAGGAAGCTAAAACGGCTTGAAGGATGGGCCATTGTAACAAGATCGGCAAGAAACGGCACTTGTAACGTTGTCCCTTCTAATAAAAGCCCAGGATGCCACTGAAAAAAAGGCTTACGCTCTATAAAGAGCGTATTTACATCCTCTACATCTGCCGTTAACGCAGCCATCCCTAAGTTAAATGGACCTAATCCAACTCCAATAACGTCATACGTTTGTGTCATGCAGCAATCTCTCCCATCGTTGTTGAAATACGGATTGATGACAAATCATTAATCTAGCCTCTTTGTCTGGTAAGGAAAGCTGGCCCTTGCTTTCATATCCGCATTTCCCAAATATATAAATCATTTTGTCATTCCGGCTATCTGGCTCCGCTATTACCCGATTAGTACCATTTGTATTCAGTACATGTTCTGTTAAAAGGCGGAGCATTGGTAAAGCATATCCTTGCCCTAGATACTCTTGTTTACCGATAAGAAGATGAATCCCCTGGTCACCCTTTTCCACTTCATAATAGCTTCCAATAGAATCTCTCTCACACCAATATGTCTCCCAATAGCTCATCGGTACTCCATCTATTTCACCAATCCATAATGTTTGATGTGTATCTGCCAATAACGATTTAAGATGACTTTTGTATTGCTCTAACGGCATGTTCTGCTGCCAAAAAGGAATCACGTGCTCTTCCTGGTGCCAGCTGTGCAGTCTTTCAACATCCTCTTCCCACTTCACTTCTCGAAAGGAAATGGTTTGTTCTAATTGGCGGTCAAAAACTTGTGGTCTCATAAACTGACTCCTTTAGCTGATAGAGTGGATTCGGGATATGAGTATAAACAGATTGTGTTTCCATTGCTCCTACTAATTCATCCATGTCATAAAATCGAGTAAGCAAATTTCCTTTCGCTGCAATAGTAGCATCCGATAATAAACTATCTACAAGACTCGATGGATGTTGCTTATCCACCGGCAGCTCCTCTAAATATGTTCTCAAAATGACAAGGAGAACATCCTCCTCAATTAGGTCTGCTGTACCAAACGCATTAATTAGTCCAAAGATATGATTAACAAAGAAATAGTAGCGCAAACGCTCGTCTCCAACATCATCTGCACAAACCGTATCGCTTTTTTCATTAAAACCTGGAATAAGCTTCTCTAAACGCTCTTGTTGGGATTTCACAAAGTAATACCCTTGATTATCTCGATAATAAAATGATTTGGGATACCCATCCTCTAAGGTCACCACACTATTTTGCTGGTGAGCTTCCGGTGCAATGCCTTTGTTAAGATAAAGCCACATAATTGGGGAAAAAGAAATATCTAAATAACGACGGAACCATTCCTCACTAATGACAGCTGTAGATTGCCCCTTTCTAATAGCGATGTCGTGAATAATGGTATGGAGCCTGGACCGATTCCCTTCCATGGCATCTTGGCACAATGCAACAACCGGTGTTGCTTGTTTCGCCTTCTCTCCCATAAACGGATTTTCCCGCAGAATAACCTCAAAGCCTGTTTCCTTGTTCCCATTTAGCTTCAATGTTAGGAAGGCTGGATCAGACATTATGGCAAAGTCAGGGTATTTCGATTGGAGCTCTTCCCCTATCTCACTGTCTAATATCTTCCTCACTTCTACTCCTCTCTCTAATTCCTTCCATAAATTTGCTCTGACTGAGTTTGTAATCTTAATATTCAGGGAGAACTTGAACATATACGGAACCTCTGGATGATATACGGTGCGTAGAGAGGACGTTGGATAGAATTCTCTCCCCATTTGCCCAAGATCCTCTACTATCCCTTGTAAAATAAGCTCTTTAATTTCTGGCTTCTCTTTAACAAAAACAGCTTGCCAAGGATGAAGCGGAATGACCGTATAGCTGTCTTGTTGAGCATATTGGTGCTTGATACATTCATCCATTTCTGGATCCATCCACATCATTTGCTTTATTAAATCTGTTGAGGATGAATGGAGTGCAGAATGTTCGTATGCCCACTCTTTCGGGATACGGAAGTAATGAAGCTGAAATGCCCCTTTTAACTCCGGAGAATAGTGCAGTGTTTCCGTATCAGAAAACCCTTGTCTACTTTTAGGGGTCGGGTGAAGCAAATGACCGAATAGAAGCGATTGTTCTGCTTCCTGGAAAGTAAAATCCCGATTATACAATGCAGCTTGATCTTCACTGCGATAGTCCAAAATAGTTTCCATCATTTGTTCACTCTGAATTATTCGAAGCATCAGCTCATCAACAGCTGATTGTGCGGATGTGTGAGCCCCTAATGCAAGTTCTTTAGTTGTAAGCTGTACGAGCGTTACATAATCGAGAGGTAATAATCCTCCATCTCCCATTTGATAGTACACATCCTGTTTAGAGAAAAGATGACGTTGAGTCTTTGACCAGTAGGTAAGCCCTACATACAAGGTAATCTTCTGCTTCTCTAACCGGCATAGTAACCACTCATCAGCTTTTCCTATAGACTCTACGGCAGGCAGTTCCTTACGCTCTACTTTCTCCCCTAGCCCTGTCTCTCTAAGAAAACAGTTGAAGTAGCTTTGAAAAGTTGCATGCTCGGCTATACTCTTTAGTTTGTTTTGCTCCACTTTCCCGCCTCCTGTCCAGCGATTATTTTCATAGCTTCTATTACTTCTTCAATGTCTTTGGTTGTAATGGTCGGATTTAGTATTGTCACTTTCAGATGTACCTTACCATTTATTCTGGTTCGCGCTATAATTGCTTTTCCACTATTCAAAAGCTCATTCCGTACCGCCAAATTAATAGATTCTGTTTGTTCCTCACTCCAGTTCTCTTGATAAAGACGAAAGACGACTGCATTTATTTCAGGTTCATGTATCAATTGGAATGCTTCTTCCTGTTCCAGTTGACTAGCAATATATTGAGCATTTATTAATGTGGAATTTATCATGGAAGCTAGCGTTTCTGTACCAACTACTTGTAACGACATAAATAACTTCAGTGCATCAAACCGCCTGGTTGTCATCACCGACTTCTGAACAAGATTAGGAATACCATCTTCTTCATCTTGTTCAGGGTTCAGGTAGTCTGCATGGTGAGTGAGGTAGTGAAAAGAGTTTGCTTGCTTAACTAGAAATGCCCCGCAGCTGATAGGCTGATAGAACATTTTATGAAAGTCCACCGTTAAGGAATCTGCTTGTTCTACACCTTTCAATTTGCTTCCATGCTGTTTACTCAATTGCAACGCTCCGCCGTATGCAGCATCTACGTGATACCACATGTCATGCTCAGAAGCTATAGAAGCCATCTCCTCTAAAGGGTCAATGCTTCCAAAGTCGGTGGTCCCAGCTGTTCCAAATAAGAGAAATGGGATGAGCCCCTCTTCCTTCAAGGATTGAATGGTTTTTTCCAGGTGTGGGATGGACATTTTATAGGTATCATCTGTAGGAATAGGAACGACCGCTTGTTCTCCAAGTCCAAGCTCAGCAGCAGACTGCTGACAAGTAAAATGAGCTTCTGCCGAGCATAATATACGTAAAGAGGAACTATTTGGGTGCAGCCCTTTTTGCTTTACATCCCAGCCCCAACGTTTCTTAGAAACAGCTTCCCTGGCAAGTAATACCCCCATATAATTAGATTGAGTACCCCCAGTTGTAAAGATTCCATCTCCCTCATCCATATGGTAAATTTCACATAACCAGCGCACCATTTGCTGTTCGATTGTTGTGGCTGCTCCACTTTGATCCCAGGAATCCATAGATTGATTTAATGCAGTGAGTACTACTTCGGCAGCTAAGGATGGAACAAGAGGAGGACATTGCAAATGCGCCATTGTAACTGGGTTATGTATTTGAAAGGTATGTTCCATGACACCGTTGCGAACGTTTTGCAAAACTTCGTGTAACTCTTTTCCATTCTTAGAAACTGATTCTCCAAATAATGTGCGCAATCTTTCTTCTGCTTGCATAGGAGTGGTACCAGAGAAACTTTTCGTCTCTCTGGTCACATGTTGCAGTAACATTTGTACAGTCTGGTACATCGTATCTTGATAATATTGTGTACTGGAAGGTTCCGCGCTGAGAAACCAACGTTGAAAAGGCCTTTGTCCCATGTGCCACACCTCTTTAAACTAATTGTGTTAACAGCTTGTTTTCTGCTGCTTCTACGGCATGATGGAAAATAGAGCTAACTTCCTCCACCTGTTCCTTCGTAATAATTAATGGCGGTAGAAAGCGTACAACACTTCCATAACGTCCTCCAAGCTCTAATATCAGACCTCGATCAAAGCATTCTTTTTGTATTTGCTTAGCCATTTCAGGATATTCTGGATGGCTTCCTATGGAATCAGCGGAAAGAGAAGGATTAACGATTTCTACTCCTATCATTAAACCTCGACCTCTAACGTTCCCGATTGTGTTGGTATGCGTTTGAATTTTCTTCAAGTCGTTCATTAGTTGGTCTCCCATTGCTTCCGCATGTCTATCCAGCTGATGCTGCTTCACGTATTGCAGAGTAGCAGTACCTGCAGCAATAGCCATCTGATTTCCACGGAATGTCCCTGAATGAGCACCTGGTGCCCACGTATCAAGCTTTTCATCATAAATAACGACGGAAAGCGGAAGGGTTCCTCCAATTGCTTTTGATAACACAAGCACATCAGGAGTGATATCTGCATGCTCGAAAGCAAACATTTTTCCAGTTCGTCCTATACCGGTTTGTACTTCATCTAAAATAAGTGGAATTCCTTGTTCTTTGGTAATTCTCCGCATTTCCTTCACCCAATCCGTTGGTGCAGGTACAGCTCCTCCTTCTCCCTGTACCAGCTCCATGACCATTCCAGCAGGTTTAGGTACACCACCTTCAGGGTTGGTAAGCAACCGCTCAATGTAGTTACTACTAATAGCAGTTCCTTGCTTTCCTCCAACACCAAATGGACAACGATACGCGTAGGGATACGGAAGGAATTGAACATCCGACATTACATTTGCTACCTTCTCTTTCGGGCCGATATTTCCCATCATACCAAGGGCACCATTTGTCATTCCGTGGTAACCTCCCTGGAAAGAAAGCATGCCGCTTCTTCCAGTAGCTGTCTTAACAAGCTTAACGGCGGCTTCTATCGCGTCAGATCCCGTTGGCCCGCAGAATTGAATCTTGGCACGTTTTGCAAATGCTTCTGGTAAGCTATCATAGATTTCATTTACAAACTCTTCTTTCATTGGAGTGGTAATATCAAGGGTATGTAGAGGGCGTTGGTGGTGCAGTACATCCTCAATTGCCTCAATTACGACTGGATGATTATGACCTAGCGCAAGCGTTCCAGCTCCTGCTAAGCAATCTAAATACTTGTTACCTTCTACATCAGTTACATATATCCCATCTGCTTTATCAATAGCTATAGGGATACGCCTAGGATATGACCTTGCATTGGATTCCCGTTCATTCTGACTCTGTAAATAGGTTTGATTATTCATGTTCTCATCTCCTTGCGTTTTTATGATAATAATATTCATTCTCAATCAAATAGATTAAACGACCCCTGATTCTTTCTGTATGCTTCGCTTAAGCTGAGACAACATCGAATCAACTGCTTCTTTTGCCTTCTTTACTTCTCCCATCATATTAATAAAACTGTGAACTAACGAGGTGAAGTGAAGATGGTTTACTTCCACTCCATGTGAATCGAGCATCTCAGCATAAGCAGCACCTTCACTACGTAATGGGTCGTATTCTGCCGTAACTATTAATGCTGTTGGAAGCCCTTTCGGGTCCTCCACTTGTAAAGGGGAGGCAAGGGGGTGCAATCCGGCCTCTTCATTTGGTAAATAATGATTCCAGAACCATTTCATTTTCTCGGTTGTTAAATTATATGTGAAGTTCTCTCGATAAGATGGGGTGTCAAAATGAAAGTTCGTAACAGGTGTTATGAGAAATTGATGATGAACATCAGCTACTTCTCGATCTCTCAACATAATAGTTAATGCTGCTGCTATATTTGCGCCAGAGGATTCTCCTCCAACTCCTAGTCTAGTTATGTCCCCTTTATGAATGGATTTATGTCGCGTCACCCACTCCACCACATCTAATGCATCCTCTAAAGGAGCAGGAAATGGGTTCTCCGGTGAAAGTCGATATCCAACAGAAATAACGATACCATTTATCTCTTTCGCCATGTATCTGCAGAATGAATCAACACTATCGATATGACCGAATACCCAGCCTCCTCCATGGAAGAACAGCTCTATTGGAGCTTCTTCCAGATTAGTTGGACGATAAATGCGAATTGGTATAGAATGCTTACCTATTTCAAACTGAAGAACGTTGATTCCTTCCACATCTAGGGGAGTAAAAAAAGCTCTTGCTTCCTCGTAATAATATCGGGACATCTCAGGCGTTGTAGCAGCTAATGGTGGGTGTTCTAATTCCTTCATCCGCCTACCGATTTTGTTCAATAGCTGTATGGTTTCCTGATCAACTTCCTTTCTCAATCGGCGCTTCCTCCTCCCCCATTAGCTCCTTCCATTCTTCCATAGGTGATTTGGACAAGTTCCAGGTCACTCTTTTGTAATGGGAAGTAATGGCTGCTAATACAGTATGTCGTTCTCCTATCACTAATTTTGCTTTTTTATGAGGCAGCTCCAATACCCCATGGTCAACTGCACCAATGCTAGTAAGGATAGGAATGACGATTCTATTTCGATAATCTGGTTCACCAATAATTCGCTGTGCTTCATACTTAGAAAATAGGTAATAGCTCATACCGCGAATAATGGCTAATCCAGTTTGACGGTTTAAATATTCTCTAGGTCCAATTAACAGGTGCATACCTAAGTCACCTGGCTTATACGCATAGTACTCCTTTAGAGGGTCTGATTCTATTCGGTATGCGATGCCATAGCATACCGGCTCTCCATTAATAAACCCGAAGAAAACCCGTTTATGACTAGCTGTAACAGAATGGTGAAAGAATATCTTAAAATCTTCCCAATCTACATTCAATTTCCAAAATGGATAGATATGTTTTTGGTGCATCCAATTAAATAATGTATGTATATCTTTGTCATAGTCTGCAGCACGAAACGAAATGGTTTGATTCAGTGCCGGATCTTCCACAACGCATTCATGGTGGTCTATGGATTCCACTTACATCCCTCCCGAATAATTGATAACGATTATCATTACCAAATACTATATCTAAGATTAATGCAATTGAAAATCAATGTCAATTAACCATGAGCATCTTGATAAGAAAGAACCAATTTTCAGACAGTCATTTTCCAAAATCAACCTCCTAATAGTTGAAAGTAAGAAAAAAGGCATACGTCACATAACATCACTCTCGCAGTTATAGATTTTTAGTTTAAGCTAGTTAATGGGAGTAAACTCCACCATTTTTCCAAGGGAATCTCCTATTTGTGAAAAAGCTTTGTTTCCTACTTCAAGAATGTTGTGGAAAAACCGTTCAAATGATATAAAAAAATAACAAAAAACACCCCAACAAAGGAGTTGGAGTGTTATATAAAGTAAACCGACCATTACTCATAGCGCAATGATTCAATAGGGTCTAGCTTGGATGCTTTGTTGGCCGGCAAAATTCCAAATATAATACCTATCAGCATAGAAAATAATAATCCACCCATAACTACCTGCCAAGAAATAAGAGCTGGCCATCCGGCAAAAATGGAGACAATAGACGCAATGCCCCATCCTAGTAAGATACCGATGCCTCCCCCAATAATGGTTAAGGTGATGGATTCTATAAGAAATTGAGAGAGTACCTGCTGCCTTGTGGCTCCGAGGGCCATTCGTATCCCTATTTCCCGGGTACGCTCTGTAACAGATACAAGCATTATGTTCATAACGCCGATACCACCAACAAAGAGGGAAATTCCGGCAATACTTCCAATAATAATGGTCATAATATTCGTAATCTGACCAATTCCTTCTGCCATTTCCTCCATATTAAAAACTTGATAGGATTCCTCTGTATCATGTAAATCATTTAACATAGAGGAAGCTTTCTCTCCGGCTACTTGTATGTCATCTGCATTATTAGTCTGAAGAGTTACTGCAGTTATATCATTAGACCCGTAAATGGTTTTCCATGTTTTAAAAGGCATATACATTTCTACCGCACCAAATGAAAAGAGACCTGTTGGTTTTTCAAGAACACCAATAATTTCAACAGGCTGTACACCCACTTTTATTACTTTACCTAGTGCAGATTCTTCTTCAAAGAACTCCTCCTGCATTGAATGACTCACAACAGCAACACGCTGTCCGCCAATAAAATCCGAAGTGGTCAAACTACGCCCTTTTGCAACGTTTAATCCGTTAACGTCTAAATAAGCTTGGTTAATGCCAGTCACAGATGAATCTGTCGTATCTTCCCGATAACGAAGACTCGATGTATTAGAACTAGACGTAACTATTTCTTTAACTTCCGGAATAGTTTCTAGCTGCCGAATATCTTCCTCGGTGAAAGGGGCTTGGTTCCATGCGTTCGGGTTTGATTGCAGTTCTTCATCAGATGGCTGATAATACACTTCAACTGTATTACCTGGACCTGTAATCTGCGTTTTTAGCATGGCTTCTCCACCTTGACCGATTGCTACTACAATAATGACTGCTGCCACGCCAATAATAATACCAAGCATAGTGAGCATGGAACGCATCTTGTGAGCTTTCAATGAGGTTAATGCCATCATTAGATTCTCTTTGAAACTCATTGCGCTGCCCCCTTTGCTGATTCGGTCACCACTAATCCGTCACGTACCATTATTCTTGTACTAGCATAATCTGCTACCTCTTGTTCATGAGTTACTAAAATAATAGTAGAACCTTCTTTGTTTAACATTGTAAAAATGTCCATAATAGATTCGCTCGTTTTCGTATCTAAAGCGCCCGTAGGCTCATCTGCTAGGAGTAATTTAGGGTTATTAACAAGGGAACGAGCTATTGCTACACGCTGCTTCTGTCCACCAGAAAGGGCGCTAGGGAGATGATCCTTCCTATCCTCAAGCCCAACTTTTTGTAATGCTTCTAATGCTCGATCTTCCCGTTCCTTTTTCTTCACACCCGCATATATCATAGGGAGCTCGACGTTTTTTCTAGCCGTTAGCCTTGGCAATAATTGAAACTGCTGAAACACAAAACCAATAGATTCATTGCGAACCTTGGCCAATTCCATCTCTTTATAATCAGATACGTTTTCATTCTGTAAAAGGTAATCACCAGATGTCGGTTTATCCAAACAGCCAATGATATTCATCAGCGTGGATTTACCGGAACCAGATGGCCCCATAATCGCGCAAAACTCACCATCTGAAATGGTTAAATCAATTCCTCTTAGTACATCAATAGATTCTGAGCCAGTCTGATAGCTTTTCGTAATATTGTTTAACTGAATCATGATTCCTTCACTTCCATACCATCAGCTACATTGGATGGAGGGTCTTCCATTACTTTATCTTCCTTGTTAATTCCTTTAATAATCTCTAACTTGTCTCCTGTAGCAAGACCAATTTCCACTTGTTGCTTAGAAGCTTTTCCATCTTTAAGCAGATAGACGAAATTCTCTTCTCCCTCTTGCTTTACAGCAGTGACAGGTAGAGTAGTAGCTTGTTTGGACTCTGTTTCAATTTCCATTGTTAATTGAAAGCCTGGCTTAAGTTCCATGCTTTTACTAGAAACAGAAACTTCTACAGGGTACTGTACTGCTTGGTTCTCATTACCTAACCCTTGAGAGCTTTGCTCTGGAAGTGTACCAATTGTAGCTACTTTCCCTTCCCATGTCTTGTCTGGATAGGCATCAGAGCTGATTGTTACCTTTTGGCCGTCCTTCACCTTTAACGTATCATATTCTGATAATGTTCCTGTGACAATCATGCTAGAGAGGTTAGCTACATAAATGATGGGGTCAGCATTTTCCATCGATGTTGCATTTTGTTGTTCATTTTTCTTCAATACAGTACCAGAAATATTACTGTTCACCTTCAGGTCTGCTTTGCGTTTTTCTAGCATTTCTTTTTGTAGTAAATTCTGCTTTAAATCATTGTTAGCCATTTGCTTCTCGTAATCTAATTGATCACGCTGCTCTTCTATTTGCTCGCTAGCTTCCTCTTCTCCAACCTGATCCGCTAATTCGTTCTCTTTCTCATTCAAGCGGTCTATTTTCTTGTCTACTTGATTAATTTGTAGATAGCTTGAGTTAATGGCATTCTGATTTTGTTCTTTTTCCATCTCCAACTGATCATTCTCGTAGGTAATTAAGACATCGTCCTTCTTAACGGCTTGACCTTCCTTAACTGGAATGTCTTTAATTTCCCTCTGATCAGCAGTTGGGTAAATAATTTGCTTTTCTTTTATTTCTAATGTACCAGGAACCATAATAGTAGAAGAAAGCTTCTCCTCCTTCATAGTAACGGTGCTTACTGACGGGGATTCAGCACTTACCTGCCGATACACACCTACCCCAGCTACAACAATAATAAGAGCTACGACCCCTGCTATAATCCAACCCTTCTTCATTACATCGTCCCCGCAGCGCCACTCAATGCTCCAATAAAGACGGTAGCAATAAATAATAGGATAGCAGCAGTCCAGGACAATCCTTTCGACATCTCTCCTACTTTCTGAAGGCCAATAGCAGTTAGAATTGTTTGCCATATTGCAAATATTTCAATTCCATTCATAATACCTGAACCTTGACCTAGTAGACCAGCTAAACTAGTATAATGTACCATTTCGTTCCCACCAAAGGCCATCATGAGTAAACTATTTAGGATTAAGCCAAATCCAGAAATAACCAATGTATATGTAATCATAGAAAATAATTTCTTAAACCCTGCCGGGGATCCTGCAATTTTAGCAACAATTAAATAAATCACCGTATAAATGAGCGCGGTAAAAGGAGCTATAAAAATACCAGTAATGGCCATTGTCACTTTGGCTATCATCATTAGCATTTCTTCCTGCTCAGCTGGCACAGCCCCTGCCTGTTGACCCTGTATGGTTTCCGCGTCCAAACTCATGGCCATTAACGACATGCCAATCGTAAATAGTAAGGTGACAAACATTAACGGCACCCATACCTTTGGGTTGGATTTAACTTTCTCAAACTGTTCTCCAGGGTTTAATACCATGCCAAATAAGGATGGCTTGCCTGAATTTTGCACATTCGTTTCTACATTTGTTTCCATTTGGATCACAATCCCTTCTTTTTATGTATTCCCCCATACTTACGTGTCATCCTAACAGAAGTTTCATATTCCTTCGAAAAAGTTACATTTTTTTCAAGGTTCAGTCCGACTGATATGGAAGGAGAGGAGAAAAGAATTCTATTTACTCATCGGTCCAATAACCTAAATGTTTAGTAAGATGTGGAAGGAAAAATAGCTCCTTACAAAAGATAAAAGGTTTAAGATGGCTCTTCGTTGGAAAATCTCTAATAAAAGCGTAAGGTGGAATTAAACAATACTAGAAAATATAGGAGTGAAGCTAGGATGAAATTTGTTATTATCGGAGGCGACGCAGCGGGGATGAGTGCAGCCATGCAAATTGTTCGAAACAGCTCTGGAAATGAAATAGTTGCATTAGAAAAAGGGACCATTTATTCCTACGGCCAATGTGGTCTCCCCTATACATTTACTAATCAAGTAGAATCAACTGATGATTTAATAGCACGGTCCCCAGAAACATTTCAACAGAAATACGGTATCCAAACAAAGTCCCTTCACGAAGTAACACAAGTAGATTGCGAGTCAAAGATAGTCCACGGCATAAACCATCAAACAAATTCTGCTTTTGTAGAAAGCTACGACAAGCTTCTTGTAGCAAGTGGTGCCAGCCCTATCTGCCCTCCCTGGAGTGGCATGGATGATGTAGATGGGATATTTACTTTAAAAACAATACCCGATGTCCACGATATCGATAATTACCTCCAACACAATGTGAATCACGTTACAATAATTGGCGGTGGCTATATAGGGTTAGAAATGGCAGAAAGCATGAGAGGAATAGGAAAGGAAGTAAAGATTATTGAAAGAGGCGGGCAAATAGCCAAAATTTTTGATGAAGATATGGCACAATCTATCCATGAAGAGGCCTTCGCACAAGGTATAACTATTTCTTTCCATGAATCAGTTGAAGGGTTCGAGGGTTCAGGGCACGTCGAGAAAGTTATTACAGATAAAGGAACGCACGAGACAGACATGGTACTTGTCGCTGTAGGAGTGGCTCCAAATACAGGTTTCATGAAAGGAACCGGGGTGTACACAAGCTATAACGGCGCAATTAACGTCAATGGATACATGGAAACAAACATTAAGGATATCTATGCTGCAGGAGACTGCGCTACCCAGTACCATAGAGTAAAGGAAAGAGATGATTACATACCACTTGGCACACACGCAAATAAGCAAGGTCAAATAGCCGGAGTAAATATGGTAAACCAGCCTAGAACATTTAAAGGTATAGTAGGCTCGTCTATTATTAAGTTCTTTAATTTAACGCTTGGCAAAACAGGCTTATCTGAAAAAGAAGCTTCATCACTTTCTTACCCATTTGAAACTATCACCATACAATCAACACATGCAGCAGGATACTATTCCAAAGATGACCCCATGACACTGAAGCTGATATATGGGAAAGAAAATCGTGTACTATTGGGAGCCCAAATAATAGGAAAGGCAGGAGTAGATAAACGAATTGATGTGGTAGCCACTGCTCTATATCACAGGATGACCATAGATGAGCTTCAGGATTTAGATCTTTCCTATGCTCCACCCTATAACAGTGTGTGGGATCCCATTCAGCAAGCTGCAAGAAAGTCATTAAAATAAATGGCAACACACCTCTCTAACGGAGAGGTGTTTTTAATGAAATTATTTTCAATTGTAATACAATAATTGATAACAATGAGGTTCCTCTATCCTTACCAAGCAAATATGATTACGCACCTAATGCATGTAAGTCCATAATTCGGAATAGCATATATATGTAAAAAGCAGATTACATTTATGGATCCATTAACATTCCTCTTCCCTCAAAGCACTGTTGAAAGTAAGATTGTAATCTAATCAAATGGATTTCCTACGCTTTTCCTGCTCAAGGCTGACTAGTGTTTTTCTTCTATCTCCACCTACCATAGAATATTTTATTTAAAATAATTATAAATAGATATTGATTTTTATTTGAATTAGTTTATAATAATTATTGTTAAACATTCTTTCCAAAGAGGTGTTATATAATGAATGAAAAAAGTTACTTAACTAATCAGGCTGGTGCACCAATCGGCGATAACCAGAATTCAATAACTGCAGGATCTAGAGGACCAACCCTTATTCAGGACGTCCATCTTTTAGAGAAGCTAGCTCACTTTAACAGAGAACGTATTCCAGAACGAGTGGTCCATGCCAAAGGGGCAGGTGCACATGGTTATTTTGAGGTAACCAACGATGTAACTCCATACACAAAGGCAGACTTCTTGTCTGAGGTCGGGAAAAAAACACCTATGTTTGCTCGATTCTCCACAGTAGCGGGTGAAAAGGGCTCGGCTGATTCCCTAAGAGACCCTCGGGGATTTGCCTTGAAATTCTATACACAAGAAGGAAACTATGATCTAGTTGGGAATAATACACCGGTATTCTTTATTCGAGATGCTATTAAATTCCCTGACTTTATTCACACCCAAAAACGAAATGCTAATACAAATTTAAAAGACCCAAATGCGGTATGGGATTTCTTCTCCCTTTCCCCAGAGTCTTTACATCAAGTTACCATTTTGCACTCCGACCGTGGCGTTCCCGCAACATACAGACACATGAATGGATATGGAAGCCACACTTTCAAATGGACCAATGCTAAAGGGGAATCGTTTTGGATTAAATACCACTTTAAAACGGAGCAAGGAATTCATAACTTAGACGAAGCCACATCTATTAAACTAGCAGGCGAAAACCCAGACCATGCTACAGAGGATTTATATGTATCTATTGAAGAAGGGCATTACCCTGCGTGGAAAGTTTATGTACAAATCATGCCATTAGAGGATGCTAACTCGTATCGTTTCGATCCATTTGACGTAACCAAAGTATGGTCTCATAAAGACTATCCATTAGTGGAAGTAGGAAGAATGGTATTAGACCGAAATCCTGAGAATTATTTCGCAGAAGTGGAGCAGGCAGCATTCTCCCCTGGTACGCTAGTTCCTGGCATTGATGTATCGCCGGATAAAATGCTACAAGGACGCCTGTTTGCTTATTCAGACGCTCATCGTTATCGTGTCGGTGCAAATCATGAATTACTGCCAATCAATCGTCCTATCGTTCAAGTAAACAACTATCAACGGGATGGTGCGATGCGTTTTGATAACAATGGTAGTCAACAAATTAACTACGAACCTAACAGCTATGGAGGGCCAACAGAAACTCCAGAAAACAAGCAGGCCTCCTACCCGGTTTCTGGTATGGCAGACAGTGTGTCATATGATCACCATGACCATTTCACTCAAGCTGGTGATTTATATCGCTTAATGCCTGACGACGAGAAAGAAAGACTTATTGAAAATATTGTAGGTGCTATGAAACCAGTGGAAAAAGAAGAAATAAAACTGCGCCAAATTGAACATTTCTATAAGGCTGATCCTGATTACGGTACAAGAGTAGCCCAAGGTCTAGGCCTGTCCGTCCCATCCAGTGTTCAGTAAATAATAATTTCTTATGTGATGAAGATATTAATTCAGCCTGCAGAGGAGCTCCTGTTTCTCTGCAGGCTTTTTTATTGTTCGCACCAATAGGCAAACGTTAACCTTTATGAGCATATTGTCCGCCCCCCCTTTAAAGCGGGAAGGGTTTCTTGAGCTTTATTCATTATTACACATAACTTACTCACGTCGTTTGAGCAAGTGGGCGAGCTATGAATGCTCACAAAACAAAAAAAGCTCGATGCAATTTCGAGCTTTAAGATCTACGGTAAGTCCCGGTAGTAGTGATATACCCCCGTGTAGGCTCCACTACTACTGACCACCTAAAATTCTTATATTCTAAAAACATTTACAAACCAATATTTCCTAGTGACCGGGAGATCCAATTCCAATACTTACGCAGATTGCACCTCTTCAATTTTGAGGCTGTAGTTTTGAGGAAATGTTTCATCTCTGCGTATTTTCTCAACAAACTGCTCAGCATCTGTAAAAGATGTAAACAGCATTTCTTTACGATTATCAGCAAAGCTAACTCGTACTTGATTGGAATATCCAATAACTCTATACATAATGGATTCCCTTCTTTATCCTACTTTGATTTTCAAAAAGGATTTGAATTTAACCGATTCCCTTAACTCCTTCCAATACAAGTAGGACTACTTTCAATGATAACAATTCTGCCGTACTCTGTACACACATATGCAATTAATTATTATTTTAATAAAACAAATTATCCTGAACCCACTATTTTCCCCCTCCCTATTTCTTATGGCTTTATTCAAGCATTCATGCTCCTCCCTTACCGCTTAATGAAGATAATAGGTTAAGGACATAAGCTGGTTCTGAACTGTCATATACATGAACGATACTATAATTTAGGAGGTTCTTGTATGGACGATAATATTTTCAGAAGCTTTTATGATCCTTATGTCTACAAGACACTAACTTCAGTTATTGGCAGCAGTGTTACCGTGCAGACAACCCAAGGCTCGGTGAGAGGGACTTTAACAAATGTACTTCCAGACCACATAGTTGTCGAAATGAATAATACTCCTTTTTTTATACGTACTCAACAAATTGTGTGGGTGTTTCCTTCCTAACTGAAATCATGTAATTACATTGGAGGTGTAGTAATGTTTAAACGAGAAAATCGCATTCTTGTAGAGCTTCCCATCCCTGAAGTAGGAGATAAGAATGCTGCTGCAGCTGTACAGGAACTATTAGGTGGTAAGTTTGGAGAAATGTCGACCTTGAACAATTACATGTTCCAATCTCATAATTTTCGACATAAAAAGAAATTAAAGCCCTTCCACGACCTTGTAGCAAGTATAACAGCAGAAGAATTGGGTCACGTGGAGCTAGTTACCACGGCAATAAATTTATTAACTCGTGATGTAACTTATCCAGGCGATCCTGACATCACTCCATTACACAATGGCTTGGATGCACGAAATACGTATCAGTTTATCGCAACAGCCCAAACTGCCTTAGCGGGTGATTCGATGGGAAAGGCGTGGACCGGTGACAACGTATTCAATAGCGGCAATTTAGTATTAGATTTACTCCATAATTTTTTTCTGGAGCTTGGGGCAAGAACACATAAAATGCGCGTATATGAGATGACTGATCACCCTACAGCTCGCGAGATGATTGGGTACTTATTAGTTCGAGGTGGAGTGCACGTCATCGCCTATGCCAAAGCATTGGAGATTGCCACAGGAGTAGATGTCACGAAGATGCTCCCTGTCCCAAATCTCGATAACTCTAAATTTGACTACGCTAAAAAATATGAAGAGCAAGGGCTAAACAATATATTATATACTTTTAGTGACACGGATTACCGGGATATCAATCAAATTTGGAAAGGAGAAAATCCGGAAAACGGAAAGCCGGTTAAGGTAGTATATGGCTCTCCGAAAGGGGCACCTGTACCTGATTTAAATGACCTTCCTGAAGAGTTTGCTCCCGGAATTGATCAAGATGATTACAAAAAGATAGCTAAAAGATTGATGGAGAATTTGTAATGTTGCGAGCTGTCACAAAAGAAAAAGTTTCTCCATTTACTTATTAATTAATTTCCTGAAAGCCTCAATGAAAGAATAGGGGTCTTCAGTAACCTGGTAGGAGATGACCCCTTGATTGGTATGTAAATACAGAAATCCATATCTACCATCTGTTGGTTTGTAGGATATATCAAAAATATGATGCAGGTGGAATTGCTTCGTTTTCGAAGAAACTGAGGTCTCATATAAGTATAGGTATTCTTTCACCTCTATATATTGTTGCTTATAATCCTTTATGCGACGTTCCACCATCACATATGGCTGAGAAATAATGTAACTCATAGGAACCTCCTCTTGAATCTTTGCGTTGTATTATGCCCTTCTATTCAGGAAAGGTACTACCAGTTTACCTTACATGCTTTAATAAGTCGCCTTAACAGACAAAGCACTCCCTCTGGTGATAAACTTACAGTGTTCTTCAATACTTTGCTGAACGAAATCATGCTAGGGAGGCCTAACTATGTCAGAACGTACAAAGTTATTTACTGCTTATACATTTCCATCAGGTGTCCAATTAAATAATCGTGTAGTAATGGCACCGATGACCAACTTTTTATCCAATGAAGATGGTTCTGTTTCTGATAAAGAAATTGCCTATTATAAACGACGCGCCGAAGGACTTGGTGCAGTTATAACTGCATGCGCTAATGTGAACGAGTCCGGCAAAGGGTTTGATTATGAAATTGGCGCCCATCGAGACGATCTTATCCCAGGGCTCAAAAAACTAGCAGATGCCATACATGAACAAGGAACAAAAGCAATTTTACAAATTTTTCATGGCGGACGGATGGTACCAGCAAGACTTGTGCCTAACCAAGACGTCTTAAGTGCAAGTGCAGTGCCTGCTCTGCGAGAAGGTTCTGCAACACCTCGAGCAATGACAGAAGAAGAAATTCAACAAACAATTGTAGATTTTGGTGAAGCTACCCGTCGTGCCATTGAAGCTGGATTTGATGGTGTTGAAATTCATGGTGCAAATACGTACCTAGTACAGCAATTTTTCTCCCCTCACTCTAACCGTAGAGATGATCAGTGGGGAGGCAGTGTAGAAGATAGAATGAATTTTCCAATAGCGGTTGTTGAATCCGTTAGAAAAGCTGTAGCAAAGCATGCAAAAAATCCTTTTGTTATTGGCTATCGCTTTTCTCCAGAGGAGAAAGAGGAACCAGGGATTACAATGGACGACACTCTTCAGTTAGTAGATGTCCTATCCAAGCAAGGCCTTGATTACCTGCATGTTTCCCTATCCTCCTTTAATCAAGGTTCTATGCGCGATGAAGGAGACACTAAACCTCGAATTACATTAATACAGGAAAGAGTTGGGGATATTATTCCAGTAATGGGCGTTGGAAGTCTCCATACACCCGACGAGGTTGAACAGGCATTATCGACTGTTCCACTTATTTCCTTAGGGCGCGAACTATTGATGGAGCCTGACTGGATTCAGAAAGTAACGGAAGGCCGGGAAGAAGAGATACGCGTTGCAATGAAGATGAAGCAGCAAGAACAGCTTGTCATTCCAGAGCCAATGTGGACTAATATAAATTCTGTACCAAATTGGTTCCCAAAAGATGATGAATAAAGATAGTATAAGTCTAAAGGAGCTAGCCGTCAGGCAGCTCCTTCTTTCATGGATACTATATGCTCCTCATACTCATACTAAATCATACTACGTATAAGGTGGTGCGGTTGATTTTGTATTGGTATCTCCTACTATCGATTATTAGTATTGTTATCATCCTATACACGCTGCGGACTCATAAAGATGGCCGGATCATCGTTCTTTTCTTTGCTATTTCCGGTATCATTTACCCCTTCGAGTTAATTGTTCTAATCTATACTGAGGCCTACACCTATGAGTTAGGAATCTTCAATAATATATATAAGGATAGTGTAGTTGGGAATTTTGTTTCTAATTTACTTGCAGTACCTGCCGCGAGCTTGTGGATAGCAGTTAACCATATTAAGAAAAGATGGTACTTCCCTATCGCGTTCCTGTTCGTGGTAATAGAGTTGACGTTTGTTAACCTCGGAATATTTGAAAGGAATTGGTGGAAAACGTATTATACCTTTTTGCTGCTTCCTATACACTTTTACCTCTCCACGCTTGCTTGGAATAAGCTGAACACATACAGCAATAAGCAAGTATCCGCTATAGTAAAATGGTTGCTTTTGTACTTTGCTTGTGTTTCTTCTCAGGGATTTCTCACCTTTACTACATTAGGAGCGTATGAAACGATTAATTATCAAATAAATCTATATGAGAATTCTTTTAGAAATCACCTAAGCTTATCGGTTCCGCTTTTATTTCTTTATTCATTAGCTATCAGCTTCGGTATCGTAAAAAGAGTGAAAAAAAGACTGGTCCTGTGTACTATTCTACTTTTCAATGCCATGTTAATGCTGCTTCATCTATTGTATTTTACACATCCTGTGTATTTTGCAGTATTTCATCTTGAAATCCTTATCATCCTTTATCTAATCGAGCATTTCCGTCATCGACTTCAAACATAACAAAAACCCCCACTAAGGGGGGTTTTCAGCATTACCATTGAGGTGTTTCATATCTGCCAAACCATTGATACCGATGCTGAGAAAACCAATTATATAGAGGAACACCAATTTTATCGATCAATGGAATGTATAACAGCATTGCAAACGGTGCTGTAAGCGGCAGCATAGACATCAGTTTACGAACAGTATAAAAGCCACTATAAAGTACATTATCTGAAGATAGCATATGGATCTCATCATAAACGTTACGACCTTCTAAATAATCGTAATAGGCTACTTCTTGTTCTGCTTCTTGTACTGCTTTCCATTCTATTTTACCAAACCAATCCAGCTTCTTTAACACTAACTTAACGTGATAACAAAAAGGACACTGTGCATCATAAAACACAATATGCTTCATTTCGTAACAACCTCCTCCTTATGCTTCATTTGATGGAGCGTTAATTTTATAATACAATTAAATAAGCTTATGCTAATGTAGTATCGGGTTACTTAGAAGTTTGGCCAAGTTACTGTACATTAGCCCTTCACAAAGTTTTCCCAGTTTTAATGAACCTATAACCTATTCAAGCACGAGAAATATAACTTTTGAACAGAGGATGAAAGCTATGAAGAAAATTATATTATACACTGTTATTGGTGTACTATTAACTGCGGGTGTTATATATTACTTCAGCACAAAGCTTGTACATACAGATGAACTACACCACGTTAAAGTAGAAGAAAAACACCACACTACAGATAAAGGGAAGGAACATTACACTATCCACGCAGATGGTATGACCTTGATTGTAAAGCATAAATCTACTTGGGATTTAATACAAGAGGGAGAAGCTTATAATATTTCATATGAATACGCCGACAGCATTGAGCCTACTATTCTGTCTATTGTAGATGAATCAGAGGAATTAGAAGGCAGCGGTCACTGATGAGCAGTGTGATAATATCACATTGCTTTTTTTATTCGGGTTCTTCCAGAATTTATAAGTCGTTACACCATTTGTTAATCCTACGAATTACTTACAAACCAAGCAACATTGTCCGATATAAGTAAAAGAGAGCATTTACATCATTCGATAAATATGCTGCAAAAAATAGGTATAGGAGGAAACATCATGCACTTCCTTAAGAACAGGATGAAAGTAGCTTTAGTTCTTGTCATGTTTGCTGCAATCGGCTTGTTAGCAGCCCCAGAAATTAGTTTTGCGAAACAAGTTGAAGGTCAGAAGGGGGTTTGCCAATACGAATATAAATACAATAAACACATAACCACCGGGATTTATATCGACCTTTGGAAAGAAACTTCCACATACTTACCCTATAAAAGAGCCCTAAAAGAAATTAATCAAATGTCCAAGGTGGAAGCTATGGACAGATACCTTCGATTCTCTCATGCATTCGATTCTCCTAAACGAATTCGTAGTATTATAAATTCGATTTATGGGATAGACTTGGTAAAAATATCTGATCTTGGGGCCGGGAAGCAGAGCAGCACCTATCCTGAAGAAATTGTAAATGGAGTGAAAAAGGTATTAGAAAGAGAAGATATTCAGCAGCCTCTTGATGAATATATCCTCTCTTTATCAAAAGTAGAAATAATGGATCTATATTTTCAATCCCTCGACCGTACTTTAGACGGTTCTTCTATCCGAAGAACCATTAATCAAATATTTGGTACAAACCTAGATGGTATATCTAGTTTGGAAGGTTCAGGTGTGTCCATCTACTCTAAAGGTCAATGGATTACGCATTATCAAACTGATTTATTTGTTGTCCATACTGGAATTACAGATATTGAGGTTTGGGTTTATCCTACAGAGTATTTCCAAAAACAAACCGGCTTAACAGAATTACCTACAGAGTTAAAGCATAAGTTAAAAGCCCTTGGGTTCTATTACAATGACGAGTTAGGAACACTTTATTATAAAGATCCAAATGATACATCCGTACCTGACGACTTCAAAGGCCAAACTCTGGGCATCATCATAGACTATATTAAGGAGTATCATCAAAATCTTTTACCAAAATAATCTGTTGCCCTGTCTTCCTAACAAGTATTTCCAAGTGTTTTTCACTCTTACATGGGTAAAAATAGGAACTCAATCCAACCTTGGAAAACAGAGTAGAAATACAAGGTGTTGACCTTGGGCTTCTGTATTTTTTGCATAGAGATGCCCCCAAATCTTGCAGCAACATCTACAATCTCCCTCCCAAGAGAAAAGCCTCACGCTTAGTGGCGAGCGTGAGGCTTTTCTATGCAGAACATTCTAATCAACTACTATTACGTTCATTCGTCTTTAAGTATATTCCCCTTTGACAATATGTAAATAATGGTGTAAATTACACAATGTACGAACATTAATTTTTAATAAACAAATATCATTCGCTTTTGGGAGTGTTTTTTAGTGGAAAATGTATTCGATTATGAAGATATTCAATTAATTCCTGCAAAATGTGTCGTAACAAGTCGTTCTGAATGTGAAACATCTGTTACTTTAGGCAATCATACATTTAAACTGCCTGTTGTTCCAGCCAACATGCAAACTATTATTGATGACCGCATAGCAACTACTCTAGCAGAGCATGGGTATTTTTATGTGATGCATCGTTTTGAGCCAGAAACACGTAAAGCATTTATTTCAAATATGCATGAGCGCGACCTGATCGCTTCCATTAGCGTCGGAGTTAAAGAAGAAGAATATTCATTTATTCAGGAACTTAAAGAAGAAGATACAATTCCAGAATATATAACTATTGATATTGCTCACGGCCATTCCAATCCAGTAATTGAAATGATTCAGCATATCAAAGCGTTACTACCTGATACGTTTGTCATCGCCGGAAACGTTGGTACTCCTGAAGCCGTCAGGGAGTTAGAGAACGCTGGAGCTGATGCTACCAAAGTTGGCATCGGTCCTGGAAAAGTATGTATAACTAAGGTGAAAACAGGCTTTGGAACAGGAGGATGGCAATTAGCTGCACTTCGCTGGTGTGCGAAAGCTGCGAGTAAGCCCGTTATTGCAGATGGAGGAATTCGTACGCATGGAGATATTGCCAAATCCATTCGATTCGGTGCCTCTATGGTCATGATCGGTTCCCTCTTTGCCGGTCATGAGGAGTCACCAGGAGAAACAGTAGAACAGGATGGAAAGCTGTATAAGGAGTACTTCGGTTCTGCTTCAGAATTTCAAAAAGGTGAAAAGAAAAACGTGGAAGGAAAAAAGATGTATGTGGAGCATAAAGGAGAGCTGCATGATACATTAGTAGAGATGGAGCAGGATCTCCAATCTGCTATTTCCTATGCAGGGGGTACAAACATAGATGCCATACGTCACGTCGATTACGTTGTTGTAAAGAATTCTATCTTTAATGGTGATAAGGTGTACTAGATTTGTAACTTTTACGAGCAGTCATATGAGAACTGCTCGTTTTTTCATTGTTTATTGTTGTTTGTGTATATGGCATTTATTCTTTGTAGGTTTTGGCAACATGTTTATTAGACAAAGTGTATAAATAAACGCGTTATAAAGTGCATTAATGTGTATTATCATTCAATGTTTGGCAATTATCTTGAAACTGAGTCTTTAAGTAAAGGGAAGGATTGTGGAAGACTCCGTTTCGAGACTTTTCGGGGTTCGTTGCTGATTTGAAAGTAAGGGGTGGTTGGGAAGCCACTCGCTTTCCTGCGGGGATGACGGCAAGCCATTCCCGCGGGAGTCTCGCAGCTTCCCAACCACCCCTTCCATTATGTGAGAAACGAACCCCTATACCAAGAAGGTGTATCTTCCACCATCACTACCTATAGCAAGAAAGAGCTCTATTACAAGCGGTTATGAGCTCTATCCATACAATGGAAGCTTTGTGTTACAGTTCCTATACGTATAGAATGCACCTAATTCTGAAAGTGATTTCGAGATATTCCTCGCAGCCCCCATCCACTCAACAGAAGCCTCGAAACTGAGTCTTCCACGTACGGGGGCTTTACTTTAACAAACTTCGCGAACAAAAAGACCTTAAATATGCATCATTTTATACATTGATGATAATATTTAAGGTCTTTTTTTATATTCAAAAAATATAATGCCATTTCATACATGGAATAAATGCCAAATACATTGTTCGTAAACATATAAGGCATAATACACCATTTGTATAATATACATAATACTGTTTTCTTTATATACCACCTATACACAGGGAGGGATTGGAATGCAGGACTATCTTCATTTTGATAAGATGATAACCCCCACCATTATTAAAGCGATTTTCTGGATAGGAGTTGGGTTGTCTATTTTAACCGGATTCATTATGGTGATATCAGGCGCTACAAGTGATTGGGGAGGTGGTCTTCAGATTCTAACAGGCCTAGTAACGATTATTTTAGGTCCTTTTATTATTAGAATATATTGTGAATTGCTCATTGTGCTGTTTAAAATGAATGAAGCATTACAGGAACTACGGACCACCCATAACAATTGAATCATAACCATTCCAAGGGTGCTTACACTAGTAAGCCCCTTCACTTCTACATACTAATCTTCTTAATAGGAATCCACACTTCTTCCACGGCTTTCTCGTCCTGAGGGTGGTAATTCTCTTGCAGTTTTTCAAAGTGTTCACGGTGGTCAAGCTCATAGCGGGATGCTGGGAGCCACGTCTCAAAAATAAAACGAAGGGTATTCATGAAAGTACTTGCAGGACCACGGTGCACAAACACAGCATACCATCCTCCCTGCAATTCCAAAGCATCCATCCCCTCCGGCAAACGGATACCCTCTACTTCAACGGCTGCCCATTTTTGTATTGGTGTATCCAAGGATACTCGGTTCCAATCCAGTTTATGCTCGTACACCTGTACATTGAAATAGTACTCATTCACACGATGCTCAATTTCCTGCCTTCTTGCCATAAAGCTTCTCCAAAGCTCTGAAGTTTTGTCATTTCGAAAAGTCATATCCTTCTTCATTCCTACTAATAATTTGGAAGGTATATTGGTAATCGTCGGTTCCATAAGGTCCCCCTATTATTGTTTGTGAGGTCTTACTCCAAAAAATATGCAGCATATTATGTAATTATACAGTAGCAGTAGCTAGAATCCTCATATGGATACCCCCCTGTAAAACATTTACTCAAGTAAGGAATAATATCCACACTAGGTTGATTCATACAATGGGAAGATAGTAGAAGACCATAGGAAAGCGGAGTGATTCCCACCTATACATCTCGTCTTTCAAAATGTATCAACTCTTATTTAACAAACCATAACGTCTCAATTTGAAGTCTTCTACATGAGGGGCTACACAGCAAATCAACAAAAAGAATTAGTAAAACTCTAATTATTATCGAAATTAGTCATACTAGCCTGTACAGATCATTACAACATTTCCATCGGGATCCTTAATATCGAAAAAGGATATGTCATCAAATCTAGAAATTGGAGAGGCGATATTCATCCCTTTATCCACTACGAATTGGTAGGCTTCGTCAATATCGTCCGTGTGAAGATTAAAAAGAGGATGAGGAGATAACCCCGTATTTTTCTTGTTCCCTTCAGGACCTGCATCTAACACTAGACCAGTATATGTATCCATCGGCATATTATATACTGGCAGTGAAACGTCCTCCTGATTATAGGGTAAGTCTAAAAGGCTATGATACCATTCAACAGAATGATACAAATCTGAAACATGGACAAACACCGTATGCATTTTTGGTTTAATTGGACTTTTCATATCTACTAACCTCCTGTATATATCGTCTATTTTTCGGTTGCTTAATCCAATACCTCATTCCCTTCCCCGCATATGGCTCATCCTTAAAACGAGGAATAATGTGCAAATGGGCATGAGCAATAGACTGGCCTCCTGAACTAAATACATTCCAACCAACATTATAGCCATCTGGATTCCATTTTTCTCCTAGTAAACCCTTCACTTGATGGAGTAACTTAAAGGTTTCCTGCCACTCCTCGTCGGTTAACTCAAAAAGCGTTTGACGATGCTCTTTAGGGATGATAACACCACTCCCTGTTAGCACCTCTTGCTCCGACTGTTTCTGCAGAAAATAAAGAAAGTGTGTTTCCATAACGATTTGCTGATCGTCATCTTCTACTATGTTACAAAATGGACAAGATTTCATCCTTCCACCTCCCTATTAGAGCCTTCTTCCTTACAATACAAGGTCGTAATGAAAATTCCTTCCATTTTACACACATTTTTTGTCTCTTTCTCATGTACTAATTAGTAATGATGATAAAGGGGCGAAGAAAATGAAACCATTTGAGCTCATTCCCTTCCAAGTTGAAGAAGTTTATGAAAGGTCAAATGAAATTCCACCAGGTGTTCGTATGATTGACAGTGAAAGGATGTGGAACGAAGGATACAAGGGTAACGATATCGTAATAGCTGTCATTGACACGGGGTGTGATAAGAATCATAGGGACTTACAAAATAGGATAGTTGACGGACGAAACTTCACAGGAGGTAATCCTACTGATTTTCATGATGAAAATGGACATGGCACCCATGTAGCAGGAACAATAGCAGCATCTTTTAATCAACAAGGGGTTGCTGGGGTCGCTCCTTCCTCTAAGCTTTTAATCCTAAAAGCATTTGATTCTAAAGGTCATTCCTCCTATCAACAAATCATTAAAGCTGTAAAGTATGCTACAAAGTGGAGAGGACCGCGCGGAGAAAAAGTGCGCATCCTTTCTATGTCTTTTGGCGGAAGCGAGGATTATGCGATGTTACACCGATCTATAAAGAATGCTGTTAACCAAAATATTCTAGTCGTTTGCGCAGCCGGTAATGAAGGAGATGCCAATACAAGGACAACGGAACGTTTGTATCCTGGCTATTACAAAGAAGTAGTACAGGTAGGTGCCGTTGATTTTAATGGAAGCTTGGCCCCTTTCTCCAATTCAAATGATGAAATAGACCTTGTAGCACCAGGAGTAAATATCTTGTCTACTTATAAGAACGGACAATATGCAACTCTTTCTGGTACCTCCATGGCAACCCCTCACGTGGCAGGGGCTGCTGCGTTATTGTTGGAAGAAAATGAGAAGGCTTTTGAGCGAACGTTAACAGAACCAGAATTGTATGGGCTTATCATTAAACATACCAAAAGTCTCGGGCACAGTAAGCGTGAAGAAGGGAACGGACTTATTACCTTTACTAGTGATGAAGTAGATTCCTTTGAAGCTTTTTTTGAGGATTTGGAGAACCAATAGTGCCCTACTACCAGGCTTTCGAAATAAAGACTTTCGCAGCCCTACAGTTTTTCATTTCAGCTCATAACCTTATTGATGAGGAAAACTATGGAGCACGGTCATTTTTGGTTGGAAGAAGACCTGATTGAATGGGGAACCACTCCGCTGAACAGTTCATCCTAAGCATAGTACAAAGCCTAACCTTCAAGTTTTTTATCTTAGACGCTATTAGTCAGTACACTTTATTAGTGGTTGTTCCATGAACAGTTAGATGCTGTTATCTTTACTATACATTCCATCTTTTTCTGCATGGTCTGTAACCTTTCTCCACTTAAACGGTCTAATGTATAAACAGGGAAAGGAGTAATGAGTATGAAGAGAAGCTGGCTAATGCTATTAGTCATTACGGCCTTCTTCCTTTTCACCTTCTTTTTACCACAATCTCCATCTATTCCAGACAAAGACTCATCGGAAGGTACAGTCACCTCGTCCATTACACCTGCCGAAGGTGTACGCCCTCCCCCTTCTATTTCAATTAATCAAACAGTGACAGTAGATATGCAGACTATTACCATTACAGAATTCACCATGCTTGAAGAAATGTTGGTTCTGATAGTACATGAGGAGACAGAGGGTTTTAGTTATTATGAACACATGGTAATTAAGGATAACCAAGACAGAGTGATAGGGGATGCAAGTAAAAGCTTATCTATTACAAATGAGGGGAATCACTATAAAACAATCTATATAGAGAAAATAGAACAAACAGATAGTTCCTCCTACACGCTTCATCTGAAAGGGAATGAACTTTCTCTCCACCCGTAGCCAGCACCTAATGTAGGTGCTTTTTTGTATATGTAATTCATTTTCTAGCAAGATAAGAAGGCATAAACCGTATTTACTGTTTTATTTACCGCTTCTCCATCATACATATCTTGTAAAAGGGGATGATGTAATGAAGAATATTATTATTTACACAGATACAGGTGTAGACGACGCATTTGCTATCCTATACGCCCTACATCATCCTACCTTGCATGTTCTAGCCATTGTAGCAAGTTATGGGAATGTTTCCGCTGAGAAAGCTACTCGTAATGTATATTACTTATTAAAGGAAACAAATAACGAACACATCCCGATTATCAGCGGAGCTTCTACCTCTTTAACAGGAGAAGAGCCTACTTTTTATGAAGAGATACATGGGTATAGTGGGCTCGGAGATATAGACACAGGAATTGAAGAGTTTACTGTTAAAAATTTCGATCAGTTATTTAATATAATGAAGGAGCATAGGGATATTACTATTGTTAATATTGGTCGATTGACCTCCCTTGCCATGAGCTACATCATTGCTCCAGAAGTTATGAAGCAAATAAAACACATAGTAGTAATGGGTGGTGCATTTCTTGTCCCAGGTAATGTCACTCCTTACGCCGAAGCAAATTTCTTTGCCGATCCTACAGCGGTAAGTGTTGTTATCCAAAATACGGCTCCTGAATATTTGACTCTGTCCCCATTGAATGTAACAGAAAAAGCCATTGTAACCGAAGCAATGATTAATACAATTCAAGAGAACGCAGATACAAAGCTCGGAAAATTACTTCCAACTTTATTCAAGCCTTATTACTCATTTTATAAACAAAAAAATATGCAAGCAAAAGGGGCTCCTCTCCATGATCTAGTCGCCATGATGTACATTACATACCCTTCCCTCTTCCAATACCTCCAAAGGAATGTATATATCGAAGAACACTCCTTATATGCAAAAGGGATGTCTCTTGCAGACTTTAGAAGAAAGCCTAAGATTAATAAAAAAGACAATAGTTATTGTAAGATTTTGTTACACATGGATTCCACAGAATTTATGGAGAGGTTCACCAATACGATGATTGGAAGCGTTTAGGTTATACACTTTTCCAGTACATGAACAGACTGTTTTTCTTTCGTAACAGCATCATGCTGATAAACAAACCCAGTCTTCTTCCAAAAACCGAACGCCCGTTTATTATCGTGAAGAACACCGAGCCTTAATACTCTTATTCCCCTTCTCGTAAGTTCTTCCTCAAAGGTATGATACGCTTGTAATCCATACGAAAACCCTTGATAATCCCTATGAATAAGGAGAAGCCCCAGCCAGGGATACCCGTCTTTTGGGTTCTGTGACAAGTAATCCAGTACACCTATATAGGTATCTTCCAGCTTAATAAAATAGGTTTCTGTCTTATCCTGGAGAAACTCTTCTCTAATTTCCTCCATGGACCTGACATCTCGGCCTACTTCCATCCGGTTATACTCTGGTACAGAATTGACCATTTCCTGGGCAATATATAACGTTTCATCTTGAAGAAGCTCTAGATGAATCATAAGCTCTGCCTCCTACATTATATCTACTAACAGGCAATTATTTACGAGATAACTGCCTTTTACTATGGATTAACTCCTCAAATTGTAATTCATATCGGAATCCTCGATCTACTTCCTCTTTTGCTATAACCTTCCCTACTGCTTCTCTAGTTGTTTCCTCCATTTCATATTGCATACGAAGCAAATAGGATCCATGGATTGGAAGATGGATATCCGATTGAAACCAAAGCCCCTCCTCTCCCAAGGAGACAATTGTTACATGCTTTGCGCCTATGCTTACACCTTTACCATATAGCTCTTCAATACTCATTAATGCCTGGACAGGATGATGAAGATCTGCAATCAGGTAATCTTTAGCGACAGATATTTCTTGCATACTTGCTGAAGAAGAATATAAATGAATGATTTGTTGGAAAGACAATGGTTTCTTAAATAAAAAGCCTTGAACGTATTCCCCACCTATACTTAGGAAATCATGCAGCATCTCCTCATTCTCTATCCCTTCACCAACGACCTGAATATTAAGTTTATTACATAATTGAATAATAAAGTGAACAATATCCTGCGTATGATTGTGTGAGGTTAATTCCTTTATTAGCTCTTTTTCCATTTTCAGTACTTGAATAGGGAGTGATTTTAAATAACCTATGGAGAAAGCTCCAGTTCCAAAGTCATCCATTACTACTCCCACGCCAATATTCTTTAATTTCATCAGGGGCTCCCGAATGAGTAATTCTATCTCTAAAGATAAATTCTCAGTCAACTCTAATTGAATGTGGGAGGGATCAATTTGATATTGATTCAATTTTTTCAGTAGAAATGGAAAAAATTCCTGCTGCATTAAACATGTAGGTGATAAATTAACAGAAACTATTGGAAATATGTGATGCTCATTATTCCATATCGATAATTGTTTAATTACTTCTGTTACTACCCAATAATCCAGCTTTAATGAAAGGCCCCTAGACTCTGCTAAAGGTAAGAATTCCTGAGGTGATACAATCCCCCAATAGGGGTGGCGCCACCGTAGCAATGATTCTAATGAATGAATCGCCCCTGTTTTCACATGTAAGACTGGCTGAAATTCTAGGAAAAGCTGATTTTTCTTAAGTGCAAATGGGATATCGTTCTGTAGTTCATATTGTTTAAATGATCCAATATCAAGATATGGATTGTGAATAACATATTGATTTCTACCTTGCTTTTTAGCTGCGAACATAGCTGTATCTGCAGTCATAATTAACTCTTCAAAGGAATCCACATCTGAGGTAGCAGAGCTAATTCCAACACTGCATGTGATAGTATAGGAGCTATCCCTATACCAGAAGGGCTCCATGAATTGCTTGATAATTGCTTTCCCCACCTCTTTCAACGGCAG
Organism: Pontibacillus salicampi; assembly: GCF_042434395.1. Lineage (NCBI taxonomy): Bacteria > Bacillati > Bacillota > Bacilli > Caryophanales > Bacillaceae > Pontibacillus > Pontibacillus salicampi. The sequence goes on from NZ_JBHLTP010000011.1 coordinate 121,912, forward strand.
ACTGCTTGTATGGTAAACAAGAAGGACAAACACATCTTCATCAAACCGGCCTATGGCTCCCTCATATTGATCACTTACATATTGTAGCCTTCTGGAGATTTCCTTTAGAATGGTATCTCCACCCTCACGGCCTACTCTATTGTTAACATCCGTAAATTGGTCTGGGTCCACAATGAAAGCAGAGAGAATCCCAAAGTCTTTACTCATACGCTGAAAATAAACAAGGCCCTGTCCTTCAATAAAGCGCCTGTTAGGCAATCCTGTTAAATAGTCATGAAAGGAATTATACAACATTTCTTGTTCAATGGTTTTCTGCCTCGTAATGTCACGAGTAACGATGACGGCTTTTGTCTCTCCATTTTGTTCTTTAAACGGTATTCCTTTTCCTTGTATTAACCGTAGCTCCTTTGTATCAGGATGGATGACACGAAATTCCATCGCTTGCTCCACGTGAAGGTCTAGTATTTTACTAAATCGCTCCATTACCTCTGGACAATCGTCTGGATGAATAAATGTAAAAGCAGTTCCTTCGTAAAACGTTTCTAGAGGGATATCTAAATGCTTCTCATGGGAAGGAGAGGCGTATTCTATCTTTCCTCCTCTTTTGATAATAGCGATAAAATCATCTGTTATATTCTCCGTTACTTTGCTGATCAGTTTACTATATGCCGTTTCCATATCCTGTTCATGCGGACTTGTACACTGCTCATGATGATGAGGAATTAAGTTGAAGGCGGTTACAAAGCAACATACAATCGAGGTGTGACCTTGCTGAATATAGATGGCCAATAGTGTAATATCAATTGCTTCTTTCGTAAGCTGATGAGTAAATCTAGTTTGTATTTCTTTACTGCCTTGCTTGTCCCTTGTAATTTCACTCATTTCCATCTGAAATGAGTTCATTTCATCTTGATGAATGAAGGATTGAAGGGATATAAGCTCTTCCTTTTTCCCTCCTAACAACGAGACCATAGCCTCACTGATATAGTGACATTCAGATTCTTGAAAGCAAATAACAGGTACGGAGGAACCTATCCCTTCTAGCTTGGTTGCAATCGACTCCATGGTCTTCTTATCGTTCAAGTATTTCTCCTCCCTCGCAGATAATTTCTCAGCCCCCATTTTTATTTTCTAGTTCTATACATAAAACATTATACTATAAAAAAAAAGTTGCACTTAGGCAATTAGTTGCGATTTTTCAGAAAAAAGGCATAAAAGACTCCCCCTTCGAAGGGAGAGTCTTTATTACTACCAATATTATGTACTAAATTCTGATTTTTCTGGCCAATACGTTACGCTTTTACCCGTGGACAAGACTATGGATTCAATGACATCTGGTATCTGCTGAAAGGTGTACCGTGACCATTGTATGACAGACTGGATAAACTCCTCTACTTGATCGTCTATTTGATGTACAAAATATTTTTGCACACTAAACTGATTGGAAGATTGCTGGATAATAACATGGTCCAGCTGTAAATGTGTGTCCCTTGCTTCGTCGTACATTTCCCAAAAAGTACAAATCCATTCCTTTTCCAAATGTCGTCCTTTCCCTTGCATATGCTGCATGAGATGATCGATTATTTGAGCCAATGATATATAGTAACATCCATTTGATGGGAAGAGATGACTCTGTAACTGGGGGCGAACCGTTGAAATTGCTTCCAGAATTTGCAGCATCGTTCTATCTTCCACCGGGAGAAGGTACACGTGACGAACGACATGATCAACAAAGGATTGATGTTCCCCTTTCCATGGTTCCATTTGCATTACTTCCACTCCTCTGTTTCTTATTTATCGTCATTATAATTGATAATGATTATCAAAGTCAATTTAATTCAGGATATGTGCCACAGGTATTCCCATAATAATAACGAAAGATAATGACCAATGTTGATGTTAGGTTAATCCAACTAATGAGGAGATATGGAAGAATGTACTTATCGCTTCATTAGCAAAGTTAATATCAAACCTTCGCTTCCAACGAAATGCAAACAAACATAAAGAACGGACCCAGAAGAAAAATCTCTGAGTCCGTTAAGTTTACAGTATTACTTATTCCATATAACGATTGTTGTCATCTACTTCTAACACTTGTCTTTCAGCCTGTGCATTAAAGGGTTTATACTCTCCGGTACCATCACAAATGCTACATGTGTAGTGCCACTGTTCATCGTCTAAAAGCATGCCGCTTCCATAACAAGCCTTACAATGTGTTTGATGCCTCGTCATTGCACTCGCTCCTTACGCTGTTTCTCTGTCTCTGACCCAGTTGATAAGGCCTCCTTTTAACATCATGTCCACTTGACGAGGAGATAATGTATGACGAAGCTTAACTTCTTTATTTTTCCCTTTGATTTTGGCCGTTACTTCTTGTCCTTGTTGGATTTCGTTACGAAGTCCACTAAACTGAAGGACATCTCCTTGCTCAATCTTGTCAGCTTCATCACTTGTGGAGAAGGTCAATGGCAATACACCGAAGTTTACAAGGTTTTGCCAATGAATACGCGCAAAATCCTGAACAATAGCTACTCGTAATCCTAAATAGCGAGGTGCCAGGGCAGCATGCTCTCTACTAGACCCTTGACCGTAATTGTATCCTCCTACAACGGCATGTCCTCCATCATCTTTCACACCCATTGCCCTGTCATAATATGATTCATCCACAATTTCAAATGTGAATTTACTAATCTCCGGCAAATTACTACGGTATGGCAATACTCTCGCACCGCCTGCCAAAATTTCATCAGTAGAGATGTTATCACCCATCTTCAAGAGGATAGGCAATTCCATCTCGTCTGGAAGTTCACCCATTTCCGGTATAGAAGCAATATTTGGCCCTTTTTGAAGATCTATTTCTTTTGCTTCCTCTGGCAATTTTGGTTTTTCCAATAACGTAACATCGACAGTAGGGTTGTCTAAATCCTTAATATTAGGATATTCCATTTCTAACGTTCTAGGATCGGTTAACTTTCCATATAATGCTGAAGCTGCTGCGGTTTCAGGACTGCAAAGGAACACACTATCTTCTTTAGTACCGGAACGCCCAGGGAAGTTACGTGGAGTGGTTCTCAAGCTATTACGTCCCGTAGCTGGTGCTTGTCCCATTCCTATACATCCATTACAACCAGCCTGGTGTAACCTAGCCCCCGAAGGAAGCAGACTTGCCATATGCCCATGTGTCACTAAGTCCGTAAGCATTTGTCTTGATGATGGATTAATATCAAAGGAAACTCCGTGAGCAACCTGTTTTCCTTTGACAATCTCCGCTGCCATGGCAAAATCCCGATAGGATGGATTAGCAGAGGACCCAATATAAGACTGATAAATAGGCTCTCCAGCTATTTCTTTAACAGGGACAACATTTCCTGGACTGGATGGTTTAGCAATAAGTGGCTCTAGCTCTGAAAGGTTTATTGTTTCCTCTATATCATAGGCTGCTCCATCATCAGCAAGGATCTCTACCCAATCTTCTTCCCTTTGCTGACTTTTTAAATATCTTTTAATTTCCTTGTCAGACGGAAATACTGTACCAGTTGCGCCAAGCTCCGCCCCCATATTGGCAATAACGTGTCGATCATCTGCTGTTAAATTATCCAGGCCTGGTCCATAATACTCTATGACTTTTCCTACGCCGCCTTTAACATCGTAACGACGTAATAATTCCAGAATAACGTCTTTTGCGCTAACCCAATCAGGCAGCTTTCCTTCTAGCTTGATGCCCCATACTTCAGGCATTTTCACATAGAATGGCTCTCCAGCAATGGCCATAGCCACATCAATTCCACCTGCTCCCATTGCAAGCATGCCCATTGCACCATTAGCACAAGTATGAGAATCAGAACCGAGCAGTGTCTTACCAGGCTTCGCCAACCGCTGCATATGTACAGGATGGCTTACCCCATTTCCTGGTCTACTGAAATACAGCCCAAATCGTTGAGCAGCGCTTTCTAGGAAGAGGTGGTCATCGGGATTTTTACTATCCTCTTGAATTAAGTTGTGGTCGACATATTGAGCAGAGACTTCCGTTTTTGCATAATCAAGCCCCATTGCCTCCAGCTCAAGCATAACCATTGTACCTGTCGCGTCTTGGGTGAGTGTTTGATCAATTTTCAATCCAATTTCTTCACCAGGTGTCATCTGTCCTGATATTAGATGTTCTTTAATTAGTTTTTGTGTGACATTGTATGCCATGCTTCGACCTCCTTCAAAATAATCCTTGTATTACATAGTCTATGATTACTATACCCTGAAACCGGTCCCATCAATCTACCTGATTACACAGAATTATTTGATAAGGGATAGATTACCAATCACACGTATTGCTTGCCCACATGCCTGCAAGGTGATATATTCTACCAAACAGCTAAGGGGAGGGTTGAACTTGAGTTCCATACATATTGGCTTTATTGGGACAGGAGTTATGGGAAAAAGTATAGCGCAGCGTCTCCTTCGGGCTGGCTATACGCTCAGTATTTTCACTCGTACCTATGAAAAAGCGGAGGATCTCTTGAAAGAAGGAGCTATATGGGAAACATCTGTCGCAGCTTTATCTCAAAAGTGTGACGTCCTATTTACAATGGTTGGATTTCCTGTCGATGTGGAGGAGGTGTATTTTGGTCCAAACGGTATATTGCAAAATGCTAAACCAGGCAGTTATGTAGTGGACATGACTACGTCTTCTCCTTCATTAGCTCAAGAAATTTTCAAAAAAGCGGCTAATAACGACCTTCATGCTTTAGATGCACCTGTTTCAGGTGGGGACATCGGGGCTCAAAACGGCACGTTATCGATTATGGTTGGTGGGACAAAACAAGCCTATGATTACATTGAACCATTATTTCATTTGGTAGGATCTAGCATTGTATGGCAAGGAGAAGCTGGAGCAGGGCAATACACCAAAATGTGTAACCAAATTGCAATTGCATCCAACATGATGGGAGTTTCAGAAGCAATAGTATATGCTAAACAAGCTGGATTGGATCCAGACACTGTACTGAAAAGTATAAGTGACGGTGCTGCTGGAAGCTGGTCCTTATCGAATCTTGCTCCTAGAATGATACAGGAGGATTTCTCTCCAGGGTTTTATGTGAAGCATTTTATTAAAGATATGGGCATCGCGATCACATCTGCAGAAGAATTAGGGTTACAGCTGCCTGGACTGCAACTAGCTAAGCAGCTATATGATAAACTTGCAGCAGAAGGAGAAGAAAATAGCGGAACACAGGCTTTAATTAAGTATTATCAGTAAAAAAGGCTAGTGACTGCTTTCGTAGTCACTAGCCTTTTTACTTTATGGGCGAATTTTTTATTTTATGAGCGAATTATTGAAAATATAGGCGGATTTTTTACTTTATGAGCGAATTTTAAAAAATATGGGCGAATACAAAAAATTATAAGCGCCAGCCTTATTTTCTGCGAATGCCAATCGTTCTGCCGGCATTTTTTGGTATCTTACTCTGCCTGTCTTTTTCAAACAGAGAAAGCAGGCTGTTATGAATAGCTTCCGGAAAAGCGGCTCCTTTCCCCTTCTGTTGATCTATCCCCATCAGCATTTGTTCCTGCGAGGCAGCTATTTCACCTTGCTCATTATACATTGTTAAAAACAAGTGAATGCGTTTGTCATCCAAATCAAGTAGTTGACTGCCAATAGTTAGCTTATCTCCTTCGTGCATTTCCTGCTTATAACAAAGGTGTGTTTCTAGCGTATAAATAGTGTAACAATTCGCTGCACGCGTTTTTTCATCTAATCCAATCCACTCTATAAAAGCATCCGTTGCATTGCTAAACACTCTGGCGTATTCAGCATCATTCATATGACCGTTATAATCTACCCACTCCGAGGAAACTACGGCTTGATAATGATTGGGTGATGTCATTCCTTTACCTCCTAAACCCTTGAGCTTTCTTGCTCTTGTGGCCAGTATTCCTTTACTAAATCCATTAATTTAATTAGAAACTCATTACGATTTTGATCTAACTCAGACATAGTCATGCCCCCAGATTGCTTTTCACACCCAGTAACTACTTTCTCATATAATTCGTCTGTTAACTCTGGGGCCTCTAACTTTGTCCATGGCTTCTTCAAGGCAGGACCAAATTGCTTCAGCATATGTCTCATTCCGCCTTCACCTCCACCAAGATGGAAGGTAAGAAAGGGTCCATACTGAGCATAACGAAGTCCAGCTCCATGTGTGAATGCTCTATCGACTTCTTCTGTCGTGGCTATTCCATCGTTAACAATATGAAGCGATTCCCTCCAGATGGCTTCGATTAAGCGATCGGCTATGTGTCCTTCAATTTCATGGCGAACAATCAGAGGACTCATATTCATCTGTTCAAAGAATTGCTTTGCTCTTTCCACGGTTTGGTCCGTAGTGCTCCTTCCTGCAACTAGCTCCACTAAAGGAAGAATATAAACTGGTGTAAACGGATGAGCTACAACAAATCGCTCTGGGAATTGAAGCCCTTCCTGTAAAACGGATGGCATAATACCAGATGTACTAGAACCAATAATAGCATCAGGCTTAGCATGTTGATCAATCGATTGTAGTACTGTCTGTTTAATGTCTTCCACTTCCGGGACATTTTCTTGAATAAAATCGGCATCCCCTACAGCTTTTGCTAAATCCGGTTCAAAGGTCAATCTATCAAGAGAAGCCTCATTTGCTATTCCGATTTCTTCTGCAAATGGCCAAGCTCGTCTGACCGATTCTCTCATTCTCTCCTCTGCACCCTCTGCTGGATCTGTGGCAATCACATCATATCCATGCGCCAAAAATCGAGTAATCCAGCCATTTCCTATTACTCCTGTACCTACTACTGCTACTGTATTAATGGTCATTATGATTTTCCTCCATGTGGATTTCGTAATTGTAGATATTCTCTAGCTTCTTGTGGAGACATAGGTTCTAAATCATGACCAGCAAGCATCGTTACAGCTTTATCTACCAGTTGTTCATTATTAGCCATAACCCCTTTGGACAGATAAAGGTTATCCTCTAACCCAACACGTATGTTTCCACCTAATATTGCTGATTGGGCTGCAATCGGCATTTGCATACGCCCTATTCCAAAAGCAGACCAATGGGCATTCTCTGGAATTCGATTCTTCATATAGAGCATCGTTTCAGCATCCGCAGCTGCTCCCCATGGAATACCAAGGCAAAATTGAAACATTGGATCTCCGTCTATCAGCCCTTCATGTATTAGTTGGTTAGCAAATCGAACATGACCTGTGTCAAAGCATTCAAGCTCTGGCTTGACCCCACTATCCTGAATCAATTTAGCTTGCTCTCTTAACCAGTCTGTTGGGCTCATATAAATCATATTTCCAAAATTAGTACTACCGCAATCCAGCGTACACATCTCTGGCAGTAGTGCTCCCACAGGCTCGTGTCTTTCTGCAGGAGTTTGAATGTCTGTGCCTTCCCCTCCAGCAGCAGGTGTTTGTAAGCTTGGAATAAAATCTCCTCCACCGCCAGAAGTAATATTGATTATGACATCTGTTTCCGATTCCCGAATACGTTCTACTATTTCTCGATAATGGTTTACATCATGACTAATACCGCCTGTTTCAGGATTTCTTGCATGCACATGTGCAATAGTAGCCCCTGCTTTGGCAGAAGAGATAGCTGAATCAGCGATTTCCTTAGGTGTAACAGGTACATTAGCATTTTTTTCTATAGTATCTCCTGCACCTGTTACAGCCGAAGTTAATAACACTTTATGTTTCATAAATAAATCCTCCCCATGCTTTAAGACTGAATTAAATTTCCTTTAACTAACCCAAACTATACCATCCGGACTGTTTACTTTCAAATGATTTTTTCTATTATTTCTTTCCAATTCTTCTATAGGTACTATTGGAAAGGGGGTTATATTTATTAAGACTCTACCTAGAATTAACTGCAGATATATGTTGGTTTTTATTCGCCAATGCTGATAAGCCCGTTCTTATAAACGAGGAGATAGTGAGTAACTTGGTTTCGGTATAGTGTCATGATAAAAATGTTTGTTCTGAATATACTTCTAATTCAGTATAATCAATCCTTATTTCTCGAAAATAAGTCAAAATATACCGTTATTGCTGTATTTACTTCTAATTCCTTCATTATATTTACACATGCTAGTCCATTTAATTTTTGAAAGAATACCGTCCAGATTGTACAGTTTGAACATGTAATCACCCCTTTACGAACTTACATTCAGAGGAGGATAAATATGTACAAACATATAATGGATTGGAAAACGTTCATAGGTGCACTTATGCTGCTAATCTTCGTATCTGTGCCATTGATTGTATTTCCTGAGCAAGGGAAAGAAATAGTGCTGTCTATCAATGATGTAGTCACACAAAAACTGGGGATTTTATTTCTTACTGTTGGACTGTTTCTCTTATTATTTCTTTTATTTATTGGTGTAAGTCGGTATGGTGACATCAAGCTAGGGGATAAAGGCGAAACACCGGAATTTAAGACTGGCTCGTGGGCGGCAATGTTGTTCACAAGCGGCATTGGTACCGGAATACTCTACTGGGGTGTTATTGAATGGGCTTATTATTATCAAAGTCCTCCATTTGGTATCGAAGCTGGAACAGAAGAAGCTGTTCGCTGGGCATCTACATATGGGTTCTTTCATTGGGGTCCTATTGCATGGGCTATGTTCGCAATCCCAGCGCTCCCGATTGGATATATGTTTTTTGTAAGGAAGACAAATGTATTTAAAATAAGTGAAGCGTGCCGCCCTGTTTTAGGAAAGCACACAGATGGGTTTGTAGGCAGAATGGTCGATATTTTATTTATGTTCGGTTTACTAGGGGGAGGCGGTACTGGGCTAGCACTGTCCGCTCCGATTATATCTGCTGGGCTAAACCATTTAATAGGAGTACCAGATAATATAGTATCCAAATCCATTATCCTGGTTATTTGTACGCTCATATTTGGACTTAGTGCCTATTCAGGACTTCAAAAAGGGATAAAGGTATTAAGTGATATCAATTTATGGCTTGCTTTTGCCCTGCTCTTGTTCATCCTTATCGTAGGACCAACGACATTTATGACGGAATCCACCATTACAAGTCTCGGCAGAATGATGGATAACTTTTTCTCTATGAGCACGTGGGCAGAGCCGTTTAATAATTTAAGTCTGTTTGAAAGAACTGGCTTTCCTGAAGGGTGGACGGTTTTCTATTGGGCATGGTGGATTGTATATGCCCCATTTGTTGGATTGTTTATTGCTAGAATTTCTAAAGGGCGCACCATCCGGCAGTTGGTGTTTGGAACAGTCCTCTTCGGCAGTTTAGGAACGATCTTATTTTTTGGAATACTCGGTAACTATTCTATGTATTTAGAATTAAGCGGCCAATATCCTGTTGTCGACATTTTAAATGAACAAGGAGCACCTGCAGCCATCATCGGAACATTGTCAGAGCTGCCCATTGCTACGTTTGCTATTATTATATTTGTGCTTTTAGCTACCATCTTTTTATCCACTACGTATGATTCTGGATCTTACGTTATTGCCTCTGTAGTACAAAAGCGTGTAGAAGGAGAACCATTAAGATGGAATCGTTTATTCTGGGCATTAGCGCTTTCTGTGTTACCTATGATTTTTATGTATCTTGGCGGCCTTAAAACACTGCAAACCATAAGCATTATTGGAGGCTTTCCGCTACTTATCATCTTGCCACTGTTAGTATGGTCTTTCCTCAAGATGGTTAATGGAGACCAGCAGCAAGAAGATACAATCAACGAAGAGAAGGCAAGCTAGTGCATATAGAGAAAAAGGAAGGGAACCAGCTAAAATTGAAATGCAACACCTCTATTGTTATTATAGAAAATATCATGACTTTTCGTAGCGAGGAACGTGGATATGCCAAGAGAATCTAAAAAGGATAAAATATTGGAAGCAGCTGCTCTCATAGTCCATACTAGAGGAAGTGATGCACTGACACTGGATGCGGTTGCCAAGCAAGCTGAAGTGAGCAAAGGTGGCTTGTTATACCATTTTGCTAGCAAAGAGGCACTTGTAGAAGGTCTAGTGGAGCACATGGACTCCATTTACAGAGAAAACGTAGAAGCATCGGCACAATCTGACAATCACGATACTGGAAGATGGACAAGGGCGCTGGCAACTACAATGTACACGGAAAGTATTCAAAACAGAGAAATCAGCGCTGGAATGCTTGCAGCCCAAGGTATTAACCCTGCTTTATTAAAACCACTCCAGGAAACGTATGCTAGCTGGCAGCAGCAAATAGAAACAGACGGATTGGATGAAGTGCAAGCTACTTTACTCCGATTAGCTGTGGATGGGTTATGGCTATCCGAAATATTTGGACTGGGCAGCCTAGATGATGAACTACGTAAAAAAGTTTTAGAACGCATTATGGAACAGACGTATTAATATATATACACCACATCAAAAAAGGAATGCCAACGCCCTTATGGAGGTATGGCATTCCTTTTCTGATTAGGCTTCATATTTAGTAAGACCTATATTCATTGATTCGGTCCATTTACTAGTTATGGATCGGTCCTTCCCGTTATTAAGAGGAGATAAAGCCCGGAAAGCAGACTATACCTTAATTAATGATGAATGTAGTATTGTAGTTTTTTAGGATCCTTCCCCGTCACTCTTCTTCCACACATCTCCATCTACACTCTTAATATGCAAATCTCTTTGAGGGAAAGGAATCTCAATATGATGTTCATTTAACTTGTCGTATATTTGAAAATTTAATTGGCTTTTTGTGACGATGACCTTTTCTGGCTCGGCAATCCAAACAAACAGTTCGAAATCCAAAGAGGAACTGCCAAATCCAACAAAATTCACATAAGGCTCAGGGTCTGAGAGTATTATCGGGGCCCTTTGCTGCTCATCAATTGCTACTTGCAATAATACCTCTCGAACTTTATGGACGTCACTGCCATACGCTACTCCGACTGGCAATACAAGGCGCATTACTCTATCTCCATAAGAGCGGTTAATTACCTTCTCCTCTAAAAAATAGGAGTTTGGCACAATAATTCTTTCATTATCAAGCGTTCGTATTACAGTAGCCCTCATATTAATCCTTTCAACATCCCCAATAATATCGTCCACTAACACACGATCCCCCACCTTAATAGGTCGTTCAAATAATAAAATGATTCCTGAGATGAAATTCGAGGCTATGTTTTGCAATCCAAATCCTATCCCTACCCCAACAATGCCTGCAAAAACAGTCAGGGCACTTAATTTAATTCCAATAGTAGAAAGACTTATGAACACACCAAGTAAAATGATGGCGTAATGAAAGATTTTATCAAAAGTAAATTGAACTCCCCTATCTAAATCATATCGATTATAAATAGAGGGGAATACATAAGATCGTAAAATCTTAGAAATACGTAAGGTTAAAGAAATAATCAAAATAACTAAAATGATAAGAAAGACTGAAATAGTTTGATCACCTATAGAAATCAAGCTTTCAAACATCCATTGGGAGGACTGAAAATAGAACAATAAAAATAAGATAACACTGTAAAATGTCACCCAGTTAACAAGGCTTTTTATCATTGGGTTAGGGGTTAACCCCTCTGATTGTTTTCGTCTAATTACTGCTTCCACTCCTAATAAACACCAACGAAGAATGAAAATAACGACTAGCCCTATTAGTATAGGTATAAGATTAGAAATAAGATCCTCCGCTTTGATTTCTATGTTAGGCAAATCCAAGCTGTACTACCTCCTTATCTTAGAAAGTACTAGATATCTTTCTTTGACGAGAGCATTTATCTGCCCACCTGTAATTAGAATAATTCCGGATAAGTAAAACCAAATCATTAGCACAATGACCCCACCTAGACTGCCATAGGTTGCAGAGAAGTCTCCCCATCGGTTGACATAGATGGAAAATGCCAACGAAACAAGCTGCCAGCCTGTTACGGCGAATAAAGCACCTCTCCAAACTTCCTTTAGCCGTAATGGGACGTGTGGAACCCATTTATATAGAAAGAGAAGCACAATAAAAAACAAAATAGAGGATAATCCCCACCTTATAACCTCCCACAGGGTCAAGAACGTGGTCGTGAAGCTAAAATAGAAAAATATCCCTCTCCCAATTAATTTACCAAAAACAGATAATAAGAGAGCAATGAGAATAATGAAGGTAAAGGCAAACAACAACCAAACCGATAACGCTCTTTGTACTAAAAAATGCCGCTTCGACCGAACTTGATAGGCTTGATCCATTGCTTTTATGATGGCGTTCATCCCATTACTTGCAGCCCATAATGTCCCAATGATACCAAGGGACAATAGACCGCCATGCTGCTGATATAAGATATCCTGAACATTGGACTCTATTAATTCGTACGCTCCATCAGGCGCATACGTGTGAACAAATTCCATTATTCGTTCCTCTGATATATTTATATACCCTATTAAAGTGGTGAGAAAAAATAAAAACGGAAACAATGATAATAAAAAGAAGTACGATAGCTGAGCAGATAACCCTGCTACGTCATCTTCCCCCATTCTCTTCCATAAGCTGCGTATAAAAGGCCAGATGCTTCTCAATGTGGCGCCCACCTATCTAGAAAACTGTACTATTAGGAATGTATGGCAGGACCACCCTTATTATGTACAAACCATTCGGGAAACGAAAAGATTGACACTTACCCTAATATTCGATAATGTTTTTCTTTGGTTGCTATCACATGAAGCAATACAAGAAGAACATACTAACGAACAACGGAATAAGCATGGAGGTTTACGATGAATAATACTACCAAAGGAATACTCTTATTATTATCCTCTGCATTTGGTTTTGCTATCATGTCTGCCTTTGTAAAGCTGTCTGGAGACTTACCCACGGTACAAAAGACGATGTTTCGAAACCTAGTCACAGCCATTATCGCCTTAGGCTTCGTATTAAAAAATAATGAGCGGATTTTTGGGGAAAAGAAAAACCAGAAATATCTATTACTGCGGTCTAGCTTTGGAACGCTAGGGATGGTTTTGTACTTTTACGCAATAGATCATCTTGTGTTATCAGATGCAGATATGCTAAATAAACTGAGCCCATTTTTATTAATTATATTCTCTGCTATTTTCCTAAAGGAAAAAGCAAAAAAATATCAAATTGCAGCCGTAATCATCGCATTTATAGGAACGCTGTTTGTCATTAAACCAGCCTTTTCTCTTGAAATAATTCCATATGGCGCAGGTCTATTATCCGCTATATTTGCGGCTGGAGCATACACAGTCTTACGTTTTCTTGGAGATAAGGAGCAATTCTATACCATAGTATTTTATTTCTCCTTTTTCTCTACGGTTGTATTACTCCCATTCGTTATTATATTTTACGAACCAATGTCCTTACAGCAAATGGTGTACCTGCTCCTTGCCGGAGGCTTTGCCACTATAGGACAATTTGGTATTACGGTGGCTTATAAATACGCTCCAGCGAAAGAGATTTCTATTTACTTTTATTCCACCATTATTTATACATCTGTACTCAGTATGGTTCTCTTCAACCAATTCCCTGATTTATACAGCATTATCGGGTATATTATTATTTTTAGTGCATCCTTCTATATGTACTTAAAAAACAAAAAAACAAGAGAAATTACTAATTAATATCGTTCTGCACCGGATGTAATTCGGTGCTTTTCTACTGTATAATAGTAAAAAATAAATATATATTTTGAATATATCTTTTTAAAAGAGTATGATAGGAATTAGGACATTCTAGCTTTCTTCATTAGGGGGAATATGGGAAGCAGCTGATTAAGTAGGAGGGTACGAATTGAGCAATTATTCTATGGAAGAAGCCATTCTATTTAGTCATAGGATGACCCAACTCAGCAAAGCTTTATGGAAAGCCATTGAGAAAGACTGGCGTGCTTGGGTAAAGCCACACGGTCTGAATATCAATGAGCACCATATTCTCTGGATCTTATACGAAAAAAATGGAACAACCATCTCAGATTTATCAAATCATGGAGCTATGCATGTATCTACCGCATTCAACTTCTCAAAAAAATTAGAAGAAAGAGAACTCATCTCCTTTTCCAAAAATGATGATGATAAACGAAATACTTATTTATCTCTAACAGAGGATGGAGATACTTTATTTAAGGAAACCCTTCGCACCTTCAATCCATACGAGCATGCTATTCTAAATGCGATGGAACCATTTCAAAACATTTATGGGAGTATGCCTGAATTTAAAGAGGTATCTGCCATCATCAGGGAATTATATGATATTGACTATGATCTAGATACAAGCATAGAAGAACGGATGTTGTCCGATATGACTAAAGATCCAGAACGGGAATATGCTGTAGCAACTTCACAAGGCAAAAAAAGCAGGTAGCGAGCTCTACCTGCTTTTTTTATTGGCTTTGTTCCATAACCAATTTGACATTAGGTTGATTCGTATAATCAAGAGATTATAAGGATTGAACATAAAATGGAAGTAGTTTTAGAAGTTTAGAGTGGCGTGGTGATGGAGTGGAAGCAGCTGCTTTCCTCTAGCTCCGACAGAACGTGGAGCAGTAGGAAAGCGAGCGTTCCCTAGACCATACCTTGTTCTCCTATAAGTATCGAACCTTCACTATCTATAGTAAAGATAGGTGTACTATACAAACATAGCATGGACAAAGCTTTACTACTTCTGTTGAGAAGTTATCTTTTTAATCAATACAAGAACCACAAGATTCATAATGACTGTAACCCCGAGAACATACGTCATCCACGTTGGAGTCGATAAGAGGAAAATGTTTCCTAAAAGCAAAACAATCATAAAGAGACTTATCATAATATGTAATGTAAAATTTGGTTTTGGTTGGGACAAAATATTCACCTCCAGCTATCCTACACAAGCTTCTTCATTAAAGATAGCAAAATACAACGATTCTAGCAATTCCATAAGTACCAAACGAAAAGGATAAAAATACGTAATGTGCAAAATATTACAAATTTACTGGATGCTATTTCACTCATATCTGTTATAATGGGGAATAATATTTGATACGGGTTTAAGGGGGAATTGTGATTGCCAATTAATATTCCAAAGGCTCTTCCTGCTAGGGATATACTGGAAAAGGAAAATATATTCTTAATGGAGGATGAGCGAGCTGTTTCTCAGGATATCCGTCCTCTAAATATTCTTATACTTAACTTAATGCCAGAGAAAGAAAAAACCGAACGGCAGTTACTTCGTCTTTTAAGTAACTCCCCACTACAGGTTAGTGTCGACTTTATGCATACGGCAACGTATGAATCAAAGAACGTTAGCAGGTCGCACTTGAGCCAATTTTATAAAACATTTGAAGACGTTAAAGAAGATCGATACGATGGTATGATTATAACGGGAGCTCCAGTGGAGCAGCTCCCATTTGAAGAAGTAAATTATTGGGAGGAACTGACTGACATTCTGGAATGGACGAAGACGAATGTGACCTCTGTTCTACATATTTGCTGGGGAGCTCAAGCAGCGCTTTACTACCATTATGGCATTCAGAAATATCCGTTACCTAACAAGTTATCAGGCATATTTAAACATCGTGTCATGGAATCTACAGAAAAACTTATTCGCGGCATGGACGATGAATTTCTTGCCCCACATTCCAGGTACACAGATGTTTCCTATGAAGAAGTTAAGACTCATCCTGAAGTGACGTTATTGTCTGCATCTGATGAGGCAGGGGCATTGTTAATGATGTCTAAGGATGAAAAAAATGTCATGATAACAGGTCATATTGAGTATGAGGCAACAACACTTGCTGAAGAGTATGAGAGGGATAAAGCTAAAGGATTGAATATTGAAATTCCTAGTGATTATTTTCCTCACGATGACGATTCTCAAAAACCACTAAATCGCTGGCGTTCTCAAGCCTACTTGTTGTTCTCTAATTGGTTAAATTACTACGTGTACCAAGAAACACCGTATGAATGGGAATAAATGCATGAGTCTAGAAATCATGAAAAAGCTCCTTTTCCAAATAGTGGAAAGGGAGCTTTTTTTATGAATACTCTCAGCTACATTGGTATTTCATCTAGTTGTTAAGATGGCAAACCTTACTTCTAGTTCTTCTCTTTGGTTTGCACATAAGAGGGATTCAATACATCGCCAAAGACGGTTTGTGTTTCTTATGTACAAGATTCAAGCTGTATCTTTCTCCAAATTAAAAAGCGGCATTCAAAAAGCTATAGTTCCTCAAGCTGATGGCTCTCTCTATATAAATCAATTCTCTCCTCCCTATCCTTTCCCTTATTGGTATCATACCAATCAATCGTTATGTAAACGGCTTCCATATCCTTTATATGGGAGAACCCCTCTCCAGAATAAAGAGAATAGTTCTCTGTTTTTTCTTCTAATTCTATAGGTGAGGCTTGAATATTATTTTGACTCGACACAGATTTAGCGGACACTACATGATCTACTCCATTTACTTGTACATGAGTTTGAACAAAATAATAGGTAGTTTGAAAATTAACATCCTGTACATGCTGAATAGTTACAGGGCCTATTGTAAATGTTTCATCTGAGAAGGAGCTTTTCATTTGGTTTACTTGCCAATGCTCACTCTTCCCTTTCCAATCTATTTCTGTCAGCTGTTGCTTTTCTTGTGATGGTGAACAGCTAACCAATATCACTAGCCCTATCATTATACTCCATTTTTTCATATGCTTTAACTACTTCCTTCATGATTAGATTGGTCATCTGCATACATACTTTCATTCAACCCCCAAACCATATACCCAAATATTACTCCTCCAAGCGGGAATATAATGAGGCTTATTAACATTTCCATAATTCCTTCTCCTGTTATGTACGACTGTAGAGACATGCCATGTTCAACCATATTGGTTATCCCAAAAAATAATAAAGCTGTTGGCAGCCCCCAGCCGAGGACACCATTGCTTATAATAAAACGACGTTTACCCTTCGTACGAGTGTACTCCCATTTCTCCATTCTTTTATCCTTCCCCATTAAACTCCCTCCCAACTTCCAGTTCTATGGTAACATGGTTGTACTTCAATCAGAATCGAAACAGTAAAATTTTTCATGAAATTATTGCATTCGTGTCCATGTTCTTATAATGTAAAATTATATTCGTGCGAAAGGAGGTAATGTAATTGATTACGTTTGGTTTAGTGGATGAAGTGAAGCGTTTTATCGTGTTCATGATGTCCATTTTTGGAATTTTGCTAAAGACAGGGAGAAGTGTGTCTTTTTACAGCAAATTACTAAAACTATAACTCTGACGTAATCCATTCTTACCTAACCATAATGCGTATTCGACTCTCCACATAGATGAGTTTTATGCCTGTGTTTTTGTTGCGTCAGAGGCTCGGAGGCTCATCATGGATTCAATGTTAACTAGAAATATTCGTTTTTTGTATATCTACACATTTGTTGCACAGTTATTCTTCGATCGTGCTTTATGGGTAATATATTTAAGTGACAAAGGACTTAGTATGAGTGATGTTGGGATAGCGGAAGCCCTCATGCATCTAAGTGTCGTTTTATTTGAAATCCCAACAGGCATGATTGCTGATATGTACGGCAGGAAGGTTAGTCTCTTTATCGGAAACGTGCTTAGTGTTGGGTATGGGAGCTTTATGCTGATAAGCGATTCTCTTTCCTTATTTGGATTAGCCCTGGCCACGCTAGGAGTAGCGATGACGTTCCAATCTGGTGCAGAAGAAGCTCTCGCCTACGATACGTTAAAGGAAAAAGGTCAGGAGCATCAGTACACAAGAATATTCGGAAACTTTACTGCCCTCTCCCTATTATCCTTAAGTTTGGCTAAGCTGACAGGAGGATGGATGGCTGAAATTAACTGGGATTTTGTTTACGGGGGTATTATTGCTTCCCATTTACTAGCCCTAATCCCTATTCTTCTGCTACATGAACCAAAACGGGAATTATCTATTCCTGAACATAAGCGCATAACCGCACAATGGCGCTCCCAATTTTCCACGAGTTTATCCATTTGGAAAGATGCTAAGATAATCCATATACCTGTCATCTTTTTTATCATGGTTATTAGCTCCATTGTAGTCCTTACCTTCTATGGTCAGGAATATTTTACAAGACTTGGACTTAGCGCTCCAATAATAGGAGCTATCTTTACATTGGAGGGACTTATTGGGGTTATCATGGCTAAAGTGGCTCATCGGATAGAAAGAAAATGGACGTTCTTCACCATTGTTCATTACGGGTATGCACTCTACCTATCATTCTTTCTATTATTTATTATTACACCCGTATGGGCTATCGTTTTGTCCTTCCTTGTTCTATCCCAGTTGGTAACACTGTTTGAGCCCATCTTCTCCCATTTTATACAACAGCACATTAGTAGTGACATACGCTCCACTTTCTTCTCTATGATAAGTGTGGCCGAGAGCTTTGCTATTATGATTCTCTTCCCTGCCTTTGGGGTCATGATAGATACCATTGGATTTGTTAATGGGTTTTTTATTCTTTTCCTGTTACTCACTATTGTTTTTATTAGCGGACAATTTACATTACGAAAGTCTCAAAAGCAGAGTTCAGTGTAACTCTGCTTTTTACTGAAACCAAGGAGAAAGAAGCTACGTCAAAAGGATTAGAAATGGCTAGATAGATTATCGTTATCTAACTGGTTAAATTTAATAAGGAGGAATGTATTCATGCTTCGTTTCGTGCGCCATGGGATTGTTCTGCTTGCTACGATACTTACTATAGGTTTTACTAGCCACTCATCCGCACAAGCTTTTTCCATTGACCGAATTCAAGGCGACAATCGATACGAAACTGCAGTGGAAATTTCAAGACAGGGGTTTCAAGCAGGTGCTAGTACAGTAGTCATAGCGAGAGGCAATGAATTTGCCGATGCACTAGCAGGTGCTCCCTTAGCCAAACACCTCGATGCTCCGCTGCTTTTATCTAAAACGAACAAGCTACCAGAAGCAGTGCAGGATGAACTAAACAGATTAAAGCCTGATAAGGTTATTCTGTTAGGTGGCCCAAATGCTATTTCAGAAAAGATACGTAATCAGCTCGTGGAAGAGTATCATGTGAATATACGAAGAATCGCAGGAGACAATCGATACACCACTGCTTCCCGTATAGCAGATGCTATGCCTAGTAGTAATAAAGCAGTAGTTGTGAATGGCTCCAGGTTTCCAGATGCAATGGCTGCAGCTCCATTTGCTGCAAAAAGAGGGTATCCTATCCTCCTTACGAAAAAAACATATAATCCTGGTATAACTCGTTATGCGGTAGGAAAAGTCTCTGAAACCTATATCATTGGCGGAGAAGGGGTGGTCGATCAATCAGTAGAGCGAGACCTGCCCAATCCTACACGTATTTCCGGGGATAATAGATATGAAACATCAGCCGAAGTGCTCCGCCACCTGCCACTCGGAAGGGCTGACGAAGCTTATGTTGTAACAGGGGAAGAGTTCGCAGATGGAATTGCTGGCGCGGTTCTTGCTGCTAATAATAATGATAACGTAATGCTCGTAGAAGAGAATTATGTTCCAAATCCTATTAAACTAGTAATTGATGAAAGAGGGTTTGAACGATTTATCGTGTTAGGGGGATACAACGCGGTAGATCAGTACGTGGATACAGAATTAAAATTGCCTATACAACTACTACTCGTAAACAAGCAGCGTGGCATCCCTGCCTCCTATGAACCAGCAAGGTTAGTTGAACCGGATGTCCCTTTCCCATTTAGCGATGACCGGGAAAAAAGATATATGAGTGATATGGCTGCTGGTCAGCTGGAGAAAATGTTCAATGCTGCCTGGAATGACGGAGTAGAGCTTTACGCACAATCTGGCTTCCGTTCCTATGAAAGACAAAAAGAAATACATGAAGCGATTACTCGAAACAGGGGATCGGAATACGCAGATAGGGTAAGTGCAGAACCAGGTCATAGCGAACACCAGACCGGTCTGGCGATGGATGTGACCAGTCCAGAGGTTAATTACAGACTCATCCAAGAATTTGCCTCTACAGAAGAAGGTCGCTGGGTACAAAACCATGCGGCAGATTATGGGTTTATCATTCGCTATCCAAAGGGCAGAGAGAAAGACACTGGCTATACGTATGAACCATGGCACCTCCGGTATGTAGGAATTTCCATAGCTCAATATATGGATCGTACTAATCGTATCTTGGAAGAATATTTAAGATAACGCGAAGGAAGGGAGCCCTCCTAATGAACAAGGCTCCCTTCCTTTTAATCTTCAATATTATTACTGATTGACTTTTTTCTCTGCTATTAAGTCTTCAAGACGTTCCTTTTGGGCTACTAAATCCTCAATGGTCAAGTCTTGCTTAGGTACAGTCTGCAGCCCTTGTGCTGACTGCATACCTGACATCCCTGGATTTTGAATAAGCTGGGATAATTGACCTTGATTTTGCTCATAAAGTCTATACCCAACTGCGCCGACCACTGTCCCTGATACAAATCCCATTAGAAAATCTTTATTCATAACCATATAACATCCTCCTTGAAATAAAAAATATGTTGCTTACGAAGTCACCACTCCCGTTAAGAAAGGAGCAAATCCTCCATAGAGATGGTTATCTCCTTTATTATAAAAGCACTTTGCTTTTATTAGCATCATTAAGTAATTCCAGAGCATTTACGGCCCAAGTCACCATAGCTACATGGAGAATGTTCCCAACTCCTAGCGATAGCATGCTGACAATCCCAGTAATAACATCAGGGTGTCTAAGCTTATGATTCTCCCCATGAGAAAGTACCGTATAGGCTGTGGAGATAACAACTGCATAATCTAACATCCCGGGTACACTCCCAGAAGACTTGTTAAGGTAAGCAACTAATAGCAGAATCCCTGTTACCAATGACCGAAGAAAATCTTTTCTTTGGTTAGGCTTAAAGTTAACCATAATATTATCCAAGGGATCGAAACGAGTCTGCTTAAAGAATAAACTAATAAAACGTAAAATGTTCTTCTTGTTGATCATCTCTTGGTTATAAGAAATAACCATTGATTGAATAATTGGTTCAATGCGGACTTGTTCAATACCTTTAATGGAAGAAAACATTTGATTGATTTGTTCGTAATCTTTTTTATCATATAAAGCAGGTATAATTAAGCGGAGTCGACCAGGTATGTCATGGATGATGGTAAAGGTTGCGTCCATTCTCTTCGCTCCTCCGTAAAAAGTAATGTTGTACTATTCAGCACCACCCCTATCGTGGCAGCGTTATGAATGGCGGCTCCTACTATAGGAGGAATTATCCCTAACGCACCAAGCAGTATGGCAGCACTATTGACAGCAATTGTGATGGAAAAGTTATACATGATAGTCTTCATCGTTTTTTTTGAAAGCTGAATTACATCCGACAGTACTGCAGGATTATCCGAGGTAATGACTAAATCACTTGCTTCTACTGCAATATCCGTTCTTTTCTCTCCAAGAGTTACCCCTATATCAGCGTAGGCCAACGCTGGAGCATCATTTATACCATCTCCTACCATCATGACAGTATTTCCTGATTCCTTGTATCTTTTTACGAACTCGGCCTTTTGATGGGGAAGTACCTCAGCAAAGTAAGCATCCAAATGTAAATCCCTTTGTACTTGCTGAGCAACCTCCTGCTTATCCCCCGTTATCATAACCAGCTCATCTACGCCTTCCCGTCTTAGCTGATTTATGGTTCTCTTCATTCCTTCACGAATAGAGTCTTCCATGACAAGTACACCGGCTATCATTCTGTCAATGGCTACGTAAACTGTATTGGCAGATTTCACTTGCTTATCCATAAACTTTAACCCATGTATATCTATCTTTTCTGTATGGAGGAGTCGCTTGTTCCCTACCAAGACTTCCTTCCCGCCAATTATAGCTTTGATACCATGACCTATTACTTGCTCCATATGGTTATGGTCATGATCTGGAAGTACTAACGTTTGATGATTTGCATGCTGGACAATGGCTTGCGCAATAGGGTGAGAGGAATGCTCTTCAGCAGACGCTGCATAACGAATTACTTCAGCTTCACTAAATCCATTGAACGGAACGACTTGTGTCACTTTCGGTTTACCAATTGTGATTGTTCCAGTCTTATCCAATATTGCTGTGTCGATGGTGGAGAGCTTCTCAATATATTCACCACCCTTAATAAGAGCCCCACTGCGAGCCGCTTTCCCAATGGAGGCAGAAATGGCTGTAGCTGTAGAAAGCTTGAGACCACAAACAAAGTCAATAACGAGCATATTCAGCACTCGATCGAAGCTTCTAGTCCATAGATAAAGAAGACCGGCTAACAGAAAAGATAACGGGACAAGTTTTTCAGATAGGTGATCTGCATGACTCTGAATAGGAGCCTTCTTTAGTTGTGCATCCTCTATCATCTGGACAATACGAGACACAGCGGTTTCGTCTCCTACTCTTTCTACTTGTACTCTAATATTTCCCGATTTGACGATGGTGCCGGCATATACTGAATCATGCATACCAACCTCTTTTGGTACATATTCTCCTGTAATGGACGATTCATCCACACATGCCCATCCACCAACGATAGAGCCATCTGCTGATATTTTTTCCCCTTCAAAAACCGCTATATGATCCCCTGCCCGAATGTCATATATCGACACTTTTCTCTCTTCTTTTTCATCTATTACTTTCCATACATGTGCTACATCCATGTGTAACATATCTCTCACATAGTTCCTGGTTCTATTTGCAGTCATTTCTGTTATTATTTCACTTAATGTAGACATGAACATAATGACCAAAGCGGATTTAGGACTTCCTTTACATAAAGACGCAAAGATAGCAGTCGCACTCAGTGTGTCCGCATTAGGCTTATGCTCCTTCAGCATGCTTATGGTTCCCTGCTTAAGGATATGACGGGAAGCATATAGACTAGCAATTGCTCCTGGTCGGAGCAGCACTTTTATCCCAAGCCACGAGCGCATAGGAAACAACAAATCAATGACCAATGCCCCTAAACTGATAGCCATATCCTTCTTATAAGGATGAGTAATTGCGAGTATTGGAGACGGCTTTGGCTTGGGGTATATAGATAGCAATTCACTGGGAGTAATGGACGACTCGTGATGTAAAAGGATAGTCCGACTATAGGGGGAAACAATCGCAGAATATACACCTGGATAAGCTCTGAACCTTGCTTCCACTATAGGGACAGGTTCCTTTGTAGTAAGCTTCAATCTTGTTCTTCCACTTACATGATGCACCACTTGATTCTGCAGCACTACCTTTCACCGCTCTCTTTAGTCATTAGCGTGTATGCCCAAAACAATAAGCTACTGGCAAATGCGGGGTTAGCAGCAAATCCAGTCGTCCCCTTCATGAGTAGAAAGAGAGTGAGCAACGAATCTATATCTGCTTTTCCGCCTGTTTGTTTTTTTACAAGGTGGTCTACGGAAGAAAGCCCGTTTCTCATGGATGCCTTCATCGCAGCCTCAGTATATCTATAGGCATCTGTCGATATATTTACAGCAGCTTGCACAATCTCATCAAATTGTTCAGATGTTAAATAGGGTGTTGTAAACTCAAGCAGTAAGCTACCAGTAATGCCAGAAGCTCTAACGGACTGCACAATAGGAAAGTATGAAAATTGCTCCTCTAGCTCTTCAGCAATTGTATGGTTCTTCCAATGATTACACTGCAACCTTACGCGTCCAGGCATTGCATGAAGCACCTGTACCTTCTGGTCCTTCAGCCTTTTCATTATGCTCGGAGCTGCAAGAGACGCGCCTATACCAAGAATGGATTGTATCATAGCCTAGCCACTTCTTCTGTTATGACTTCATTGTGTATCCGATGAACAGTATGTATCCATTGCTCAATCTGCTCTTCTTGTACATTTGAACTAGGGTCATATTCTACTAGGATCGTCCCAGTTTCTTTAGTGTGTCGTACCGATCGTATTTTCGCTTCTCGTTCAAGCTCAGGCATTAATCGCTGCACTATTTTGGATTGTCCTTCCCAATATGGAGACGCTAAACGCACTCTACCAGGAATAAAGTGTTTTACGGTTATTTGATAGTTTGCCAGCATTTTTTCTACTTTTCTAAGAAAAAAAACCTGCTTTACCTTAGATAGCATAGGAAGCTCCTTTACAGAATCTTTATCCAACTTTAATAATATATTATAGTTAATGGTATTTTATTACAAGTTATAATTTTACTAGTTTCCATTTCTACCATTCTGCTACGGTTATCTTGATAGGATTAAAAGAACCTCAGATGTCACTACATCTGAGGCTTCACGGTGTTTTATTATAGGATGTACGCAGGTTTGGCAAAAGGATAGCAAATAATATGACCACTACCCCTAGCCATTGCACCCACAGGACTGTCTCCTGTAATACAAAGGCTGACAGTAACACAGCAACAGGTAATTCTGCCGAGCCTATTATACTGCCAAGTGCTGAACCAATCCTAGGCATTCCATAAGAGAACAACAAGGGGGGCAAAAAGACGCCAAAGATACCTAGCAGTACTCCTTTTGTTCCGAAATCTACAAATGATATTGGGTGTGTGTCCAGTAATGAAGGCAGGAATATAAATGTCACTATTACAAGACTTCCTGTTACCATATGATAGCTCCGCTGCAGAAACGGCAAACTAGGCAATACTTTAGCATTAGCCCTAATAAACAAAGCGAAGGATAAAGCTGCAAGTAATCCGAATATGATACCAGAAACATTCCAACTAACCGATACTTCCGACATTCCAATACCAGTACCGAGAACAGTACCAACTGCCAATAAGATAAGTGCGGTTACCGTATTCCGTTCTGGCATTATTTTACGTGCGGCACAATCTATAACGACTCCAATCCACACAAACTGAAATAGTAAAATAATGGCCAAAGAGGCATCTACAGTTAGTAGTGATCGGTAATAAAAAATGCCAACTAATCCTGTTGGGACACCCGCAAGCATGAGCAAAAGTCTATCCTTCCACCGGAGACGATGAAGGTGGGTAAAAGGAAGAAGGACCCATAACAGGAACCACCCTATTCCAAATTGTCCAACTGTAACTACTGCTGGGCTAAACCCTTCCTCATAAGCTAACTTGACTATAGTGGAGAGAACGCCATATGAGCAGGAGCCGATAAATACTGCTATTACATACTTCACTATGTTTGCAGAGGGCATTAGTTACCCTTTCCTCTCTCTTCTCCGTTTAACGATGTCATATCCAAACAATGCAACAGGAGGCATAAATACAACAAAAGGTTTGTAAGAGGATGGTAAAATAATTAATAAAACAATACCTGCAATAAATATAAGCAAAAAGAACATTTTCTTAGATAGCTTCAACCTATTTCTTCCTTTCTATAAGAGCTATTGATGACAAATACGATACTGTATTGATAGAAACGGAATTGAGCATATCCACATCCGATCGCAATCAAGTGTCCAGGACTTCTTTCCTCTACATAAAATTGTTCCTCTATTGGTACCTTCCATAAGAAGTGCTTCGTACTAAGATAGGTCCCCGCATCACTCGCTTGGGATCTGCACTTTTTACTAGACAGCTTTAAGCTATTCCCACATTGCTCCAGCTGTAAAATGCCCAATAGTGTTGCCCCTGGTAAAGGAAGCCCGATATTCATGTAGGTGCTGTTGCCTGTACGATGATAGGAGTAAATAGCTACAAAGCACACCTTCCCGTTGATTTTCCGAATCCACGCTCGAGGAGAGATTCTACCATCATCCTCTTCCTTAATAGGCACAATTGCTCCTGTCATTTCCATCTCTTCGTTGGATAATGGAAGGTTAATTTGTTTTAGTATCATACTCACTACCCGATACACTGCCGCAAACGGCTTAAACCAAGTATGCCATTTCACTTTAGCAAACAAGGCATAGTTGTTCGTATTTTCATAAAAATCTCGTATCGTACTAGACATACTATCTACCGCTATATCTTTTTCATATACGCTAAAATCATCAACAAGGCCTTTATATGCCAATCCTGAAGCAATATGATTATGTAAGACCCTTTCCCCAATAGGAAACCTACCTCTTATTTGACTAATCGGAAATGTGAAATTCTTCATTTATGTCTATCCTTTCCAATCCATACCCTATTGTACCATGCATTGATTTGAGGTTGTACGATTTTAAGAGACAACCCTACGGTTTACCTCAAGGCTTTACAGACGTCATAATTTGATAAGTGCAAAGTTGTTACATCATCCATTACGAGGGCGGCTAGTTCCTTCCCAACAAAAGGGCCGCTCGTTAATCCAGAAGCACCTAAGCCATTTGCTGTATATAAGTTGGCATAACCAGGCACTTTTCCGATTACGGGTAAGGAATCGGGAGTAAAAGGACGGAATCCTACTTTAGTTTCCACATATTCACAGTCAGAAAATCCAGGAGCTACCTTAAAAGCTTTATTTAATACTTCATACACCCCGCCAGCAGTTACTCTCGTATCATTCACTCCGTCTTCTGCGGTTGCCCCAACTACGATTTGTCCGTTACCAAAGGTGAGAAAATATTGACCAAATGGGGGCATGACTACTGGCCAATCGTCTGTTTGGAACTCGTTGGTTTGCAAGTGAATGATTTGAGCCTTTTGATAGGTAACCTGAAAGGACAGCCCTAGTGGCTCTAACAATTGTTTCGCCCATGCTCCACCGGTCACCAATACATCATCCGCAACTACCTCTTTGCCATTAACTATTACACCCACTTGCTCGTCCTCTTCATGTGTCAGCTGTGCCTGGCCATGAACACGAACAGCACCATGCTTCTCAGCTGCTTGAATAAGAGCATCACGCATAGCTCTACCGTTTACTCTCGCTCCTCCACCAATATGCAAAGCGGAATATTCATCGGCTAATAATGGAAATAAGGCATGCGTCTCCTCCCTGGAAAGCTTTGTAATGCTCCCCATTTCTGGCGTGTCCTCTCTTCTTTCCAATGCGAGTTCAAATTTGCGTTGAAGCATTGATTCCTTACCTTCACCAAAAATATTAATGGCTCCAACCTTCTTATAACCTGTTTCTGCTTCTCCATCTTCTTGAAGGGAACCAACGAGAGTAGGATAATACCTAGCCCCCTCTGTTACAAGATGGTACCATTCACTATTTCGCCGCTTTGTTAACCAAGGGCACACAATACCCGCCGCAGCTTCTGTTGCCTGACCTGGATGCTTTCTATCTATAATCGTAACAGCTGCTCCATTTTTTGCTAAATGGTACGCTGTAGATGCTCCTAGAATCCCTGCTCCTATAACTATATATGATTTCACGAATAACACCTGCTTCTGTAAATTCTAATAAGCAATTGTACATCATTAAGTCTATATACTCAATTTTTGCTCCTGAATGATCCATCATGACAACTCTACCGTATCTCATTATATAGAAGCTCCTATTTTGAATGGAAGTTAAAATAGTATATCCTAGGAATAAATACATGTATAAGGAGATTCTCATGAGTGAACGAGATATTGAGCTTTATGAAAAAGTAACAAAGCAAGATAAGCAAGCTCTCGAACAGCTGTATGATCGGTATGAGAAGCTGTTATTCTCCTTTGCCTACCGGATGACAAACCGACGGGATTTGGCAGAGGAAATAGTACAGGATGTGTTCCTTAAGCTTTGGACAAAGCCAGGATTATATGATTCCTCTAAAGGGAAATTCTCATCATGGCTTTTAACTATTACTAGAAATAAAAGCATAGACGAAATGCGAAAGAAAAATGAAAACACGTATGAAATGGATGAAAGAGATTCCTTACATGAGGATCAACCCTCTATTGATGATCAAGTTATTTGGAAGGAAGAAGGAGAAAATCTCAAGGAAGCAATTCACACACTTGGAACAGAGCAACAGGAGATTATTGAATTATTTTACTTTAAAGGATTTTCACAAGCTAAAATTGCCGACAAGGTTCAGATACCTCTTGGAACGGTTAAAGGAAGATTAAGGATGGCATTAAAACACCTAAGAAAGCATGTAGATGTCACAAAACAAGGGAGGGCCAGCAGATGAGTAGTAATAGACAGTGCGATTTGTTATTAGATTATATGAATCAAACATTAACAGAGGAAGACAAAAAACAATTTGAAGCACATTTGCAAACGTGCGAAAGCTGTCAGGAAGAATGGAAAGAGTTTCAGGAGCTGACTGCCGACCTCCCTTATAGTGTGGAACCTGTCGAACCAAACGATGGCATGAAGCAAAGAGTGCTTCACCATGTTCTTGAACAGCCAGTAGAAGCAATCAGAGACACAGAAGATAAACACACAGAAGAAGCTCAGCCATCCCATGCGGAGATGGAGAAAAAAGAAACCACTGAAACACAAGCAACACTGACAGACCTAGCTGCAAAAAGATCATCAAAGAAATGGCTCCAGCCTTTACTTGCTGCCGCCCTCTTATTATCTGTTGCGGGAAACGCATATTTTATAGCAACATCAGGTAGTGATACGGAGATTTCCTTGCCAGAAGAGGGTAATGTCAATGAAGTACTTGCAAATATTGAACTTGCAGCATCTGAAGGCTATGAGAGCAACGCCCAAGCAGCAATGATTCAACAAGAAAGTAATGTCTCCCTTGTGCTCCAGGCCAATAATCTTAAAGACCTTTCTGGAGAAGAAGCTTATCAGGTTTGGTTAATTGATAAACAAGGAGAGAAATTTAGAGCTGGCACTTTTGCTCCTAACCAACAAGGAGAAGGTGGCGTAATCCATCCGGTCACCATAGATGGAGATCACGAATGGGATACCATAGCCGTTACGTTAGAGCCTACTCCCCATAGTGAACAGCCTAAAGGGAATATCGTGATGGCTTCTAAATTATAGTTAAGAAGAGAACATCAGAAAACCGTCCAGCATAGTAGCCCTGGACGGTTTGTTTAATTTTTGTCTCCCACATTTATCTCGAATTCAAGCCTTCTGCATAAGGACGTTTTTAGAAATATCAACTCTATTACCCTCATAACCTTTCCAATACATAATTTCACTATTTACATGAACCAGTTTAAGAAGTGAAAAACCTGTTGCATCCGTTATTCTAACCCTTATTTTCTGCTTTGAATTATATAAACTTCAAAAGAATTTCAAAAAAGAATGATCCAATAACTAATCTCTTCCGTTAGCTTAGTAACTAATTAAAAAGGAGAGATTTATTCATGAACATGAAAAAGACCATGATGATTATTCCACTTAGTACTACTATTCTTTTTGGGGGTACTGTTAACACTGCCCTAGCAGACCACCATAAGGAACCGAAACCAACTGTAATGACAGAAGCAGCTGAATTACGAACAAATCTCGACCACCTGCTGAGTGAGCACGCGTATCTTGCCGTTGAGGCAATGAGAAAAGGAGCAGATGGCAGTGCAGATTTCGAACAAGCTGCAGAAGCATTAAACGAAAACGCAGTTGACTTAAGTAACGCAATTGGATCTGTGTACGGTAAAGAAGCAGGAAATCAATTTGAAGATATGTGGAAAAACCATATTGGATTTTTCGTTGATTACGTAAAAGCAACTGGAGCAGGCAATGAAGAGAAAAAACAAAAAGCGCTCGATAACCTTTCTGACTATCGTCAGGAATTCTCTAAATTTCTAGAATCAGCTACCGAGGAACGACTGGAAGCAGATGCTCTTGCTGAAGGACTTCAAATGCACGTTAACCAACTAATCGGGGCATTTGACGAATATGTTGCAGGCAATTACGAGAAAGCATATGAATATGAGCGTGAAGCCATTAATCATATGTATGGAGTAAGTAAAGGATTATCAAGTGCCATTGTTCAACAATTCCCAGATAAATTTAATAACACAAAAGCAGTAACTCCAGCCACTGACCTCCGTTCCAATTTAAACCATTTATTATCTGAACACGCTGGTTTAGCAGCTATGGCTATGCAAAATGGTATTGATGGCTCAGAGGACTTCGAGGCTTCTGCTCAAGCATTAGCAAATAACACCGATGACCTTTCCAATGCTATTGCTTCAGTTTATGGAGAAGAAGCTGGAAGCAAATTTAAAGAAATGTGGTCTGGACACATTGAAGACTTTGTAAGTTATGTAAAAGCAACTGGTGCAGAGGACGAGGAGAAGCAACAGGCCGCACTAGATGCACTTGCTGACTACCGCGCTGATTTCTCTAAATTTCTGGAAACTGCTACCGAGGAGCGTCTGAAAGCAGATAACCTTGAAAAAGGATTAGAAATGCACGTAAATCAACTAATTGGTACATTTGATAGTTATGTTGCAGAAGATTATGACCAAGCATACGACGAGCTAAGAGGGGCATATAAACATATGCTTAATCCTGCTAAAGGGCTTTCCGATGCTTTTGTAAACCAATTTCCAGATGAATTTATGATGGAAATGCCTTCTGACATGCCAAAAACAGGCATGGGTGGTACTGCGGAAGAAGGTATGTCCCTTGAATATATCCTGTTAGGCGGCTTTGCATTAACACTAGCCATCAGCACAATTGCTATCAACCGAACTCGTAGAGAATCTAAATAAGAGAGAGGGCCTCCCTTCTCTCCCTACTTTCCTTCCATTTGTGCTTCCTTCATAAAAATATTTGGAGTATTGGGTGAAGCGTAAAGCATACGAAGAAGAGGTGATTATGTTATGAGAAAGCTTTCGTTCGTTGTTGTTTTCGGGGTTATATTAATAGCTCTTGCAGCATGTGGCAATCAAGGATCCACCTCTTCCGATAATCAAACGGAAACATCTAGGGAGGATACTCAAGCCTCTCAAACGAGCAATCAAGAAGCAAACACGGAAGAACAAGCGGTCCAAACATCCAAAAGTAAAGTGGAGTTTGAGAAGGATAATCGAAAAGGAATAACTCCTACTTCTATCGAAATACCAGCAATTGGTGTAAAAACATCCATTGAGCACGTAGGTACGTTAGAAAATGGTCAAATGGACGTCCCCAAAAATACCGATAACACAGCCTGGTATGAAGAAGGCCCAAAGCCAGGTGCTCCAGGTAATTCCGTTATTGCTGGACATGTAGATGATCTTACGAGCCCAGCTGTCTTTTATAAGCTTGATCAACTGAAAGAGGGAGATCAGATTATCATAAAGGGAAAATCAGGGGAAAAAGTTACGTTTGCAGTACAAGAATCGAATGTATATCCGAGAAAGGATGCACCTATAGATAAAATATTTGGGTATTCCTATCGCAGTATGCTAAATCTGATTACATGTACGGGAGAGTTTAACCCTGCCACTACCGAACGTGCAGAACGACTTGTCGTTTCGGCGAAGCTTGTGCAGCATAAATAGACCCAAAAAAACCAGCTTAAGGGATTGCCCTTAGCTGGTTTTTTATACCTTCTCATTCTTCCATATGATCCTAGCCAATTATTACGTTCTCTTTTGGCAAATGATAGGCGTCATCCCGTGTACTCCCTCTTATTAGGAATAAGAACGAGAAGATACCAATTCTGCCAATAAACATTAGTGCAATAATAACAATCTTGCCAGCTACACTAAGCTCCGAGGTAATCCCAAGAGATAACCCAGTCGTACCAAATGCAGAACATGCTTCAAACAATAATTCCAATAAAGTAAATTGAGGTTCAAATAATGTAAGTAAAACTACTCCACTCCCTACTAAGAGTGTAGCTGTAAAAATAACGATAAACGATCTTATAGTATCATTGGGGTCCACTTCTCTACGAAATAATTTAATAGAGCTCTTCCCCTTTGCGTAAAAGAATACAGAGAGAACTGCAATAGCAAAGGTCGTTGTTCTAATCCCACCCCCAACACTACTAGGAGAAGCGCCCACAAACATTAAGAAACAGATGCTTACCAGAGTGGGAGTAGAAAATTCGCTGACATCCATCGTCGCTAACCCGCCATTCCGAGTGGTTACGGATTGAAAAAGAGCGTAAAATAAAGATTGATCCCACCGTTTATCCGCTAAAAAATTATCCCACTCAAACACTAATATAACCAGCATTCCTGCCATAATTAACAACAAAAACGTAATAGTTGTTATCTTCGTAAATAAGGAAAAAGAAAGGGACGACTTTTTTTTATATCGAATAAACTCTTTTAATTCAATAAGAACTGGAAAACCGATTGCACCAAAGATAAGGAGGGCGATTTGGATTAGCTGAACAAAATAATCGTCAGCAAAGGGAACAAGAGAATCACCAGTAATATCAAATCCAGCATTGGTGGTAGCACTGACAGATGCAAATACACCCTGCATGATTGCTTCTGGCCAGGTGGGAAAATAACTAATATAGTATATGGATAATATAACAGCTCCAATTGCTTCAATGGATACCACCAAGATAAGAATTTCCTTCATCAGTTTAACGAGACCTGCCAAATTGGACTGATTTTGATCCGTCATTATTAATTTTCTTTCCCGTAGCCCAATTCGTTTACCAATCACTAAATAAATGAATGTTCCTAGAGTCATAATCCCTATACCGCCAAACTGAAGGACGAATAGGAGTACCACATACCCCAGTTCATTAAATGTGTCAGAGGTGGACACTACCGTAAGTCCTGTTACACTTATGGCGCTCACTGCTGTAAAGACAGCATCAATAAAGCTCCATTCGACATTCGGTTTATGTACCATGGGTAAGCTCAGTAAAATGGTCGAAATTACCACAGCAGCTATATAAAAAAGAACAATTATTTGAACTGGTGTCAGGTTAGAAATTGTTTTAAATCTTGAACTATGTTTCATGGCATACTCCTTGTCAGGCTCGTGCAATATTATTATTTATTATAACGCTGAAGGAACGTTTTAACATGGTTTCTTTTATTATGTTAGTTGATTTCAGTACAGAAGCCGAAACGACTCCGTTTCCAGCCCTGTGATTAAACTGTATTAACAAGCCCAAGAAATACATCTATAACAATGCTAATTCTTGTTACCTACCATAAAGACTCTTTTAATACCTAGATGATTCCTCTGTATAGCGCCCATATGCTGAAGACTTGAAGTTGAGATTTTTATTGGTCTGTTGCTGAAAGGCGAGTTGAGTGGTCGGACATAGCTCCGCTTTCCTGTGGCCCCACACGACGTGGAGTCGTTCACCGTTGCTACAGGAGGCAGCGCTTTAAGGTGAACTTCCTTACTTACGGCTGAGCCTCCTCGGACAGCAAAGGACGCTTTCCTGTGGGGGCTAGGCTCATCCATTTTTCAGACCACACCTT
The DNA here is from genome assembly GCF_042434395.1 of Pontibacillus salicampi. Taxonomy (NCBI): domain Bacteria; kingdom Bacillati; phylum Bacillota; class Bacilli; order Caryophanales; family Bacillaceae; genus Pontibacillus; species Pontibacillus salicampi. The sequence continues at coordinate 155,099 of NZ_JBHLTP010000011.1, forward strand.
TGCCGTATTGGGAGGAACGGACTTCCTTACTTTCTTGATTCCATAATTATTTTTTGTCCATATATCAACCATATATCGTATAAGATGCTTCTATCTTAATGTTTAGATGTCATTTACTCTTTATTCCATTTCTTGCCCTTTTCATTCTGAGCCTATTTGAGTGGTTCTCAAAGCTAGAGAAAGAAAGCTCCTTTTAGCGTTGATTGGGCTGGAATCACGGAGACTCCAACGGAAAAACGAATGAGCAGAGACCCCGGAAGGCGGCGTTCTTTGCCGACTGAGGAGGCTCAGCCGTTCGTCCGTAGGAAAGCGGAGTGATTCCAGCCCAATCAACTACTCTTTCTATACTCCTTCTAAATTATCTCGAATCCAAGTCTTCCACTTTCTCCCCATTATATGGATAAACTAAATATCACTTTAATCCTTAACAATATTCCAATAAAAAAGAACAGCCAGAGCCCCTTTACTCTGACTGTTCCATTTTATTGGTCTAAGTCAATCTACTCTTCTTTATGCTTCCTCTGCCGTTCAATAGCGTCTGCTACAAATTGAACTGAGGTGCCTACTACTACTTGGATGTTATGAGAGTTTACGACATTTATTCCTGGAACCCCTGTGGCTTTTATTTTTGCCTGATCCACAATATCCATATCCTTCACTTCTACTCGCAAGCGTGTTACACAATTATCAATAGAAATGACATTTTCATCTCCACCTAGCCCCTCATAAATCTCTGATGCCATATAAGTGGTTGCATCATCGCTTGATTTTTCAAAGGAATCTGCCCCAATCTCTTCCCCTTCTTCCCTTCCTGGTGTCTTAATATCAAATTTCTCTATCAAGAAGCGGAAAAGTACATAATATAAAACAGCAAAGAAGAGTCCTTGAACTAACAGCATGAGTGGCATATTAGCAATTTCTAACTGAGAGCTTAAGATAAAGTCTATAAGACCGGCACTAAAGCCAAAACCTGCTGTCCAGTTAAAGAACGCTGCAACAGCAAGAGATAAACCAGTCAGTAAGGCGTGAACTACATAGAGAGCAGGCGCTAGAAACATAAAGGCAAACTCTAGAGGCTCTGTTACCCCAGTAAAGAACGAGGCGAACCCGGCTGCGAGCATAAGGGAAGCAGCTTGCTTTTTCTTTTCCGTCTTTGCCGCATGATACATAGCAAGCGCTGCCGCTGGTAAACCAAACATCATAACAGGGAAGAAGCCAGCCATATACATACCGGTTACCCCTTTCTCTCCCTCACCAGACCAGAACCTTCCAATATCATTAATCCCCGCTACATCAAACCAAAATACAGAGTTTAAAGCATGATGCAAGCCAGTTGGAATCAGCAGTCGATTGAAAAACCCATACAAACCTGCACCAATATAATCCAGCTCGCTTATTTGTTTCCCGAAGGAGACGAGCGAAGTATAAATGAACGGCCATACAAAGAATAATAGAATAGATACAAACAGCATGGTAAAAGCTGACATTATCGGAACCAGGCGCTTACCACTAAAAAATGCCAACGCATCAGGAAGCTTAACCTCACTATATTTATTGTACATAATAGAAGCTACAATCCCTGATAGAATCCCGACGAATTGGTTTTCAATTTCTGCAAAGGCAGGATTAACTTGATCTGGCTCAATTCCTTGAAATAAGGCTACACTATCAGACGAAAGTAAAGTGGTAGTCACTAAATAAGCGACGAGTCCGCTTAGTGCAGCAGATCCATCCTTGACTTTGGCCATTCCAAGTGCAACTCCAACAGCAAATAATATTGCCATATTTGAAATGAGAGATTCTCCCGCTTTCACTAAGAAAGCAGCAACAATATTGTTTCCTCCCCATCCCTCAGAGTCGATACCATAACCAACCCCCATAAGAATGGCCGCTGCTGGCAGCACAGCTACCGGAAGCATCAATGATTTCCCTAGTCGCTGTAAATAATTCATCATATGGTTCATTCCTCCCTATCTGGTATTCTTCCTTCGTACTATCCATGAAAAGTGAATAACACTTCATTGAAAGCCTTTACATACCATTGTAAAGAATGTAGCTTCTATGAACTATCGCCATGTATATATATTTTTGAAATATTATTCCATCCCCCACAAATTAGAAGCAGCTTCCTATGTAGCTAACGTGCTTTTTCTTTACTACTAGATACTATTAATTGTAGTATTCCCACTCCAACTAATCCGCCTAGGGACATCACCACAACTTTTCCCCAATTAATTGGCGGGGATAGCAGTTCAAATAAAACAACACCAATAATGAAACCAATGGCATATTTTTTCATATTTATAACCTTCGTCCAAGTGACTTATACCAATGAGAAACATTACTATGATTCATCATGTAACTTATTCTTTCTTAAATAATCTATTATTATTTCATTTTGCTGCACTTGCTTATCTGTATTCTGTTTAATGATTCTAACCCACCGAATTACAAACGCTATTAAGATAAGCGGTAACAACACCAAAATACTTCCAACAACATCCATAAATACCATGCTCCTTTCGTATTCTTCCTCATTATACTAAATGGTCCAGAAATGGGAAATGCGCACCTCTATAAAAAAGATGCGCATTTTCAATGATTATTTAAGTGTGGCGAAGACCTTTTCGACTAAAAAATGGTTTTCTGACGTTGCTTCCTCCACTTCTACTATTTTTCGCTCACGATAATAGTCTACTCTTGCAAATGGATCCTCTTCTACTATACTACGGGCCTCCTCATAATTGTCAGCTACTAAAATCATTAAAGCTGTCCCGTCTTTACAAGGACCACAAAATGGAAGTACTCCCTTTTCTTTAAGACTTTCGAGATAAGAAGCATGCTCAGCCATTAACTCTCTAGTCATTAAATTCCTGCGCTTATTAGACAAAAACACAACGAATTTCTTCATCCCTCTGTCTCCTTTATCAATAAATTTCTTCGCCTCTTATCTTACTACTTGTATAAATATGTGTATTACCATCACCTTCATTTCATTCAAGCGGAATAGAAAGTATTGTATATAATATTACACATCTTCTATTTGCTCTGTTTCCTTGCCTATATATTCGCCAAAAATTAACCAATTCCTCTACTCCACCATTAAATTGTCAGACAATTTAGCAGAAAAATTATATATATTCTGTATTCCCATTCACACCAACAATGAAAGCCGTTACAAGTTTATTTTTATACAAATTTTCGTATATTATTTTATAAAAATTCATTTAATACAAGCGTTAAGTGTGTTAATATGCATACATATTGAATATTAATACAAAAATCAGGAGGAACACACAATGAAAAAAGCATCCATCATTCTTACCATTCTAACCTTTATGATTCTCTCTGCTTGCGGAAGTTCGCAAGCTGGTACTCAAGAAGGTTCCTCATCCAAAACAATTGTTATGGGGACATCCGCTGACTATAAACCGTATGAATTCATCGATACTACATCAGGACAAGAAATAGTAGGCTTTGATATCGATATTGCTAAGCACATAGCGGATAATTTAGGATACGAGTTAGAAATAGAAGACATGGACTTTAACGGCTTAATCGCAGCCTTAAATAGTAACAAGGTGGATTTTGTTATGTCAGGAATGACACCTACAGAAGCAAGAAAGGAAAAGGTAGATTTCTCTGAAACCTATTATGTTGCAAAGGACTTTTTAATTACTAAAGAGGAAGATAACATTACTAGCTTAGAAGACTTACAAAATAAATCGGTGGGCGTACAGCTAGGCTCCATTCAGGAAGAAAGAGCTCAAGAGCTTCAAAGCAACCTCAAAGGTTTAGATATTTCCCAGCTAGATCAAATTCCTCAATTATTTCAGGAATTAAAATCAGGCCGAATTGATGCTGCTATAATCGAAAACACTGTCGCGAAAGGATATTTGGAAAAAAACGAGGATTTAACAAGTTTCACTATTAATAGCAGTGAAGAACGAGGATCTGCCGCAGCCTTTCCTAAGGACAATAAACTCGTTGAGCAATTTAACAAGGAACTTCAGAAGATGAAAGAAAGCGGAAAAATGGACGAACTCATCAACAAATGGTTCGGGGAAGAATCAACACAATAGGGAGCTGAACAACTATGCTTGAACTACTACCATCCATCCCATTTATATTAGAGGGAATCCTCGTAACCTTACAATTTGTTGTTGCTTCCGGCATTTTAGGTTTTTTTATCGGCGTCTTACTGGCGCTTGCTAAAATAGGAAAGTTCGTATGGTTAAAACGGTTCGCAGATGCTTATACTGCGTTTTTCAGAGGTACACCACTTATTTTACAGCTAGTATATATTTATTTTGTCATCCCGGAAGTAACAGGGTGGGAAATACCAAAACTAATGGCTGGAATTATCGCATTTTCCTTAAACTCAGGGGCATATGTTTCTGAAATTATTAGAGCTGGAATACAATCCGTTGATAAAGGGCAATTTGAAGCTGCTCAAGCACTAAATGTCTCCTATTGGAGGTCCATGAGGAAAATCATTCTGCCTCAAGCTATCAAGCATATACTCCCCGCTCTCATGAACGAATATATAATGCTATTGAAGGAATCTGCTGTCATTTCCGTAATTGGAGCGCATGATATTATGAGACGATCTCAAATTGTCGCCTCTGATACCTTTAACTATTTTGGAGCATTGACTATCGCTCTCATCATCTACTTTCTGATGGTACGGATACTAGAAACTTTCGGTTCGAGACTAGAGAAAAGGTTGAGATACAGTGATTAACGTTCAAGGATTATCGAAATCATTTGAAAAGCAAGAAGTGTTAGCAAACATCACAACTGAGGTTGGTAAAGGAGATGTCGTTGCTGTAATTGGACCCTCCGGTTCGGGTAAATCTACCTTTCTACGTTGTCTCAATGGTCTGGAAAAAGCCACAAAAGGGATAATACAAGTAGACGGGCTCACCTTAACTGACAGCACCCTTAGCGACATAAGAGAGAAAACAGGGATGGTGTTTCAACATTTCCATCTATTCCCTCATTTAACTGTACTGGATAACATCACCTTTGCTCCTATAGAGACAAAGAAGAAGCCTAGTAAAGATGCAAGCCATCATGCTATGTCATTGCTTGAATCTGTTGGTCTCGCTGATAAAGCAGCAGCCTTTCCCAATTCCTTATCAGGAGGGCAAAAGCAAAGGGTAGCAATTGCAAGGGCGTTGGCTATGGAGCCAGAAATCATGCTGTTTGACGAACCAACTTCAGCGTTAGATCCAGAAATGGTTAAAGAGGTGCTCGATGTAATGAAGAAGTTGGCTGAATCAGGGATGACAATGGTTATCGTTACGCATGAGATGGGGTTTGCAAGGGAGGTAGCAGACCGCATAATCTTTCTGGACAAAGGGGCAGTAGTGGAAGAAACCACACCTTACACATTTTTTCATCACCCTGAATCCGAAAGAGCTCAATCCTTCTTGGAGAAAGTATTATAACCATGCCCCACATATGATACGTGGGGTTATAATTTTCATTAGTATAATAGGAGATGAATCAACCCCATGTCAGATTAAGCCCTACTTTTTCCTAGGAAGGCTTATCCATAGTAAAGAGAAGAGCGATCCTTTTCCAGACCCGGAACAGTCCCTTCTTATCTCAAATGCAAGTCTTTCAGATGAGGACACTTTACAGTATAGCAACTACAAAGCCATCGTAAGTGAATGATAGTACCAATAGCTCAGTAGAAATACTAAATAATCGAGATGATTTTCATTGGCTCCTTCCCTCTCCACATGACAAAACTGTCCTTTAACCATTACAATGAAAGCATCATCCAAAAGGAGAGGAGTGCTTTTATGAAAGCATTTGTACACGAAGCAATCAAAGGACTAGAAGGAACAAGCTATACAGACATGGAAGATATTGCAGTAATGGATGACGAGGTAAAGGTACACATTCGTTACGCTGGTTTGAATCATCGTGATCTATTTGTGTTAGACCGACATAAGGAAGAAGATCCTCCCCTCATTATCGGCTCAGATGGTGCAGGCATAGTGGAAGCAGTAGGAAAAAATGTTCATCATCTATCAAAAGGAGATGAAGTAGTTATTAATGCAGCACTTGGCTGGCAGAAGAAAAGCGCTGCCCCCCCTCCCTCCTTTCAACTTGTAGGTCTGCCTGGACATGGAACAATGGCTGAATATATCAACGTCCCTGCTGAAAGTGTGGAGCTGAAGCCAAAGCATCTCACATGGGCTGAGGCTGGGGTCTTACCATTGGCTGCCTTAACAGCTTATCGTGCCCTTTTCACACGTGCAGAAGCGTCTGAAAATGACACTATTCTCCTCCCTGGAGTGGGTGGTGGTGCTGTAACCTATCTTATGCTCTTTGCGAAGGCTATCGGTGCAAGAGTTATTGTAACCTCTCGTTCAGAGGAGAAACGCAACCAAGCATTAGACTTAGGAGCAGATGTAGCTATTGATAGCAGTGGTAACTGGGAAGAACAATTAAATGGAGAGAAAGTGGACAAAGTAGTTGAAACAGTGGGAGCAGCTACCTTTAATAAATCTCTCGACCAGTTGAAGAAGGGTGGCACTATTGTAACATTTGGAGCATCTGCAGGTGATGAAATAACAATGGATATCCGTAAGTTCTTCTATGGACAATTCAACCTTCTCGGTACCACCATGGGATCCCATGAAGAATTCCAGGAGATGCTGGCATTTGTGGACAAGCACCAAATACGTCCGATAATCAATAGGGTATTCCCATTATCTGCAGCGAAAGAAGGAATGACCTACTTAGCACAAGGTCATCAACTTGGTAAGATAGCGATTGAAATACCTTAATATGTAGAGGATGGAAAGAATCAAACACACGTTTGATTCTTTCTATTTATCTTATGACCTATTATCTAAATACTGTTTTACTTTTTCTGCTGTGGAAAAACGATCGTCCCCTGCTAAAACGGTAAATATGTCAGCTTTCAGACCTTGTTTATCTCCGCCTACGATAAACAATTGCTCTGCGACTTTTCCTTTTTCAGCTACAAACCTTGTATAAATAGGAGCCTGCAAACGATTGGCAAGAGTTTCAGCAGAAGGGTAGTCTAAATAGGAATTAATAACTACTGCATATTTCAGCATCTCTTCTTCCTCCTCTTCCTCTTTCTTCTCCGGAATATACTTCATTCCAAAGTAGTCACATATCCCCTTCGCATGCTCTACTGCTACTTCTTTTTGAAATTTAGGATCAATCATGAGCAAGGCTTCTCTTTTATCATCCATAAACCCATTCTCACTCAAAATCGCAATCATGTTTGTCTCTCGCAGCACATGAAAATTGGCCTCATTAATACCACGCCAATTCTGATTAGTCCCTTGCTTTAAATATTTACCGATTGCTGCAGCCAGCTTACCAGCCTCTTTATTTGTATGACCAATATATACATAAATCTCATTCCCAGTTGGATTGGCCCCTCCAAAGGAACCATCAAATGCATTATAATGCACGGAAATATAGGCGTCAGCACCTGCTGCGTTTGCCTTATCTGTTCTCTCTTTTAATGGGGTGTCGGCACTTGTTGGTGCAACAAGAAGAGTCTTAAATCCACATCTTTCTAGCTCTATTCTCAAGTAATTTACAACAGCACTATTAAATTCATTTTCTTGGATAGACCTTCCCAGTTCAGATATATAAGGTGTTCGCTTACCGGGGGTATTCTTTCCATGCCCATCGTCCAAAGCAATTAACTTTGGCATACTCATCACTCCCTTATCCTCCACTAGCCCCGTTTATATTGGTACTATTAGTAATAAATGTTAATCATCCCTATTGTGAGTGTGCTCCCACACAGAAATAGTAAAAACAACCTCCTTTTTTCACAGAGAATAGGACAATTGTCACAGTTATCGAACATTATATTATCATAGCGGAGGCACAAGATATGTTAACTTATGGTAAATTTTAAAAAGAAGGGGAAGAATCGCATTACGTTGGACAATTTATAATAGTCATAAATCTATTCATTACATTATGTTCATGATTCTTTATTCCTAGATAGAGTGAGTGTTAGAGAAGAGGACTAATGAAAATAATTGAAAATGGTGTACGAAGGGGATATATTTTGAGGATGATAGCTATGCCCATTCCTTTAAATGGAACAGACAAATTGAATATGAAGAAAGTGTAAAGGGGATTCGAGTGAACAAGAGATAGTAATCAAACCCGTGATAATGGGATGTTTAGGGCAAAACAGGAAAGAGTATAGGACAAAAGAAAGCACATCTTTACAATTCCTTAAAAAATGGCTACCATCGTCCTATACTCTCTATTTCCAGAACATGCTATACTATATGTATTGAATTTTGTTGGCTGATGTCACATATTAGTAGTTGGGCCTGTTTCCTGAAGGGATGCAGGTCTTTTCTTATTGAACATCATATTTTAATTTTTTCTTTAAAACACGAAGCACCAGTTCCTCAAACAGCTCCATCCATACCGAGAGCCCACTGCCTGTCTGCAAGCAATTAAAATACGTACTACCATATATAATGGATAGGCTTGATGGTACGAATGTATAATTGTAGTCATGCCATTTCTCCTGAATCCACATCCATATTTCAACATCATCTTTTTTCCAGTCCATCTTCATGAATTCATACAAGGCAACTGCCTGGAGTGGATCTAGCTCTTTGGGATGGCGAAGTTCATCAGGATCTCCCCATTGGGCAAGCTCTAATAGTTCCAAATCAAACTGTTCTCCTAAATACTGAATAAAAGAGACCATTATCGTTCCTCCTCACCAAAAAACCCCTTTATAGGGATTAAAGCATAATTTTCCCTGATGTGAAATGTTTTTATACATATCTTAAAATAGGTTTAACAAATCGTCTGCCCTACTAGTATATGCAAAAAGCCAGCATTATGGAAAGGCTGGCTTCATTTTTATGAATGCATTCATACGTTTATTATGATAGCATACTTTCCAAATTGTTTTATCCGACATTGTTCCCTTCTATCTTCTTGAGCCTTTCTTCTATTGGTTTTATTTTCTCTATATATGATATGGATGAGTAAATGCAAACAGCCATTGATATACAAATGATCATTAATAATGCCCATATATTCTTTTTCGTTATCATACTCTTCTTAGCACTATCAATTGTGACAAAACCATTACTACTATAAAAGCTGAAAAAAAGAGCGTTATCATGGAAAACTCTAATTGGATAATGGATAGCATTATAATAGACGGTGTATAACTCGAATCATTTATATAGTATATGTTCTCTACCTTTAGTAGCCAATCGTATTGAATAACTTTTAGTTACCCCCCCCATTAAATGGTAACTAAATCCCCTCTTAAACGATTTTGATTAAAAAGTATATAACTAGCAAATAAGAAAATCCCTATTATAAAAAGATACACTAATATAAGCTTCCCTATCTCTTTCCCTTGCTGCGTGTTCATCCGCCTCTTTATTCTTCCTGAATCTCCACCACGGAACTCCATCCTTCCATGTACCTTCACCCACTTATCATTTATTTTTAAAGGGTATCATAGTCAGAAACACAAAAAAATCTCTGTCCCTATAGCAGGAACAGAGTAAGTAGGAGGATGAATATAGTAAAACCCATTGGCGGTACTAGAGTGGGTTTCAGCTAGCTAGCATACAGACATTTCTACAATCTTACCAACAGAAGCAGGAGTACTTCCATTACCTTCACTTTTTGAATCAGAGCTCTTTGCAATAAGTCCATAAACCAATGTACCAAATAAGAAAAGACCAAATATGAGCAACAACGCAATGGACAGTTTGCGCATCACGTTCTCCCCTCTCATGATGTCGTTCCAGATGAAAATGAGTTATACTTTTACTATACACAAATAGTCAGAAAATTATGCTTAAAAAAACCCTAGAGTTACAACTCCAGGGTAGACGTTAAAACAATGGCATGTTGGATAAGTTGTTGGATTCATCACTATCCGGGGTGCTTCTCAGGTGCATATCCCCATCTTTTCCTCGATTGATGTCCACATGTTCTAATAAGCCATCCAATGCCATTTGTTGCGCTTCTTTATAATCGACAATATCACCATTTGACAGCTTCATCTTAATAATACTTCCTTGACCATTTTTACGGACTGCTACAATTCTTTCAGCCAAAGTAATCGCCTCCTTACTATATTTTTAGTAATGTAATCGAATTTATGTATGGAGAAAAGAGGAGGATTAAATCGTGTACACTATTGAAAAATTGCCATTTGAATTCGTATCGATGATAGAACCAGACAAAACTGCTTCTGGAAGAGTGCTGGAGTACATCCCAGAGAACCCTTTTCAGGAGGAAGAAGAACGAGTAAACTATCCATTTGCAGGAGGTCCTTTTTGTTCCTTTTCTATTCCCACGTATGAGGAGAATGGTATATATCTTCTTCTGGTGAACGAACGGATTAATTATGTAGGAAAGTGTTCTCATCTTAGCCATTTGTTTAATAATGGATTCGGCAGTATTGTTCTGGAACGTTCCTATATTATGAATAACCTTGAACTTTGCAGAATAAATTACAAAATGCTTCAAGCTTTCTTCAAAGGAGGATCTATTACCTTATTGTTTGCTCAAACAGCAGAGGACCGTAACTGGACTACATTTCTCGCTAAGCGTTTTCTACCAGAGTGGAATATACCCTTATATAGTTCGGAGCGCTTTGTCATTCCCGATATGCCATCCTCCATGGTCGTAAAAACAAGAGGAAAATATGGTCCTCTATATGATTACTTAGAAGGCCATGGAGACGATAAGGTGTACCTTTCCTTCACAGAAATACAAGCTATTCTGGGTACTACCTTGCCCTTGTCAGCATACCGCCAATCCACTTGGTGGTCTAACGACAGCTCACATGCTCAAGCCAAAGCGTGGCTTTCTGCTGGTTTTCGTATTCAATCTGCCTATTTAGGCAACTATGTCATATTCGAACGACTAACACCTGCATAACAAATACAGCTATTGTGAAGGTATAAAAGTAGTTATAGAATATAATATTGAAAAAGCTTACATTGTTATAGAAAAAGAACATACGTTCTGTTATGATGAATAGAGAGGGAATACTCCACCTAGCTTATGACCTTCCCTATACTTAATTGGTTAGGTCGGAGTCCCTCTCCTATTGTAATTTCACATGCTTATATAAAATGATACTTTTTAATGGGAACTGTTTAAAAATGCCTGATACCATCTTTCTCAAGTTACATAGAAGATGGAACAATCTAATATCAATATTTATCTTTATCAAAGCTTACAACAAAGACCCCGGCACAATACCGAGGTCACCTGTTCACACCATTACCCTTTCCTGTACAGTCTATTTCAGGAACAAATGCTTCCAGGACTTGGAGCGTATTTTCATGGGATGGATGCACTTATAAATAGGTTACTACTAATTAAAAAATGGTATAGGACACTACAAAGTACACCAGCGTCACAAGTAAAGACGGCGCTGCATACATCCACGTATTACCTGTGCCCTTCGTTCTTAATAAATTAAACATAACCACGACAATCATAAATACACAAAGAATGGCAATGTACATGTTGCTTGTATGAACTGCCTTTAGAATGGCGCTGTCTTGATACATGACATCTGTTAAAAACAGAATCTGCAAATTGAAAAGGTTACTACCCAGAATCGAACCAATTGCCATATTGTAGTTCGCCATCTTTATTGCTGCCAGCACTGCTACAAATTCTGGCAAAGATGTTGCTGCAGCAATAAGAAAACTACCAACAAAGCTTGAATTCATCCCTGTTATCGTTGCGAGGCGATCTCCTGAAATAGAGAGTGCACTACCCGCGACAAACACAACGACTGACGCTCCAATAAACCCGTAAATGGCTGTTTTAAGGTTGTAATCTTTGTCTACCTGCTCTTCTTCTTTCTCCTCCTCACTAGAGTTAGAAAGCTTTATATAGACTGCATACATGACAAAAATAAGAACCATTTCTACCCCTACATTGAATAATTCAATGGAACCTGGATTGATAAGAGCTATAATGATAATAAGCGTAAATAATAAACCAATTAACGCTGTCGGGACATTATCACGAGCGCTAGCATGCTGAAATAGCTTCTTTCTTCTATATACCACGTCCATAGAAGCAATGATCAAAAGATTGAATACGTTACTCCCAAGCATGTTACCTACAGCAATATCAGTATTATCAATGTACACAGCTGTAAAACTTGTTGTCAGCTCAGGAAGGGAAGTGGCACCCGCAATGAGGAAGGTTCCAACTGCAGCTCCACTTAATGCTGATTTCCTGCTAATGACATCTCCAAAACGATTTAAATAGATAGCTCCCATGATTACGACGAACGCTGCTGCAATAAAAATTCCATATACCATAGTGATGTCTCCTCTCCGCCAGTTAACAGACCCTGGCCATTTAATCTCCAAGGTCTTGCGGACTGAATGAGCTATATTCAGCCTGATGAACCAGGTTCATGACCGTGTTGATGATTCATCAGCCTCAAAGGCCGCTACTCCCCTTGCTCTAATAGTTGGAATCGATTTCTATTTATCCATTCAAATATAAGTGGTTAAGCAAATGTCATCTCATGTAATATTTGTAGAAACGCTGCTACCTGTGGTAGTTGCTTAGCTTCTTCCACATAACATGCCCACGTATCTCTGACGACGGGCTTCCCGCTTCTTATTAAAGGTAAATGAGGCAAATCCTGAAGCTCTGGAAGGGAAACACTTTTAGGAAGGACAGCCATACCAAGTCCTCGCTTCATAAATTGTTTACATGTTTCGAATTGGTCTACCTTTATCGTTTTTTGAGGAATAAGGGCAGGGTGATGATAAAACCATTCTTCCACCTGAGAAGTGAAATCAGGATCACTTTTAAATTCTATTAACGGCCGCTCCTTCACATGGTGGTCTTGAAAAGGCTTGGTGTCAAAAAGTAAAAGCTCATCACTGAACAGATAGTCATGGACCTTGTCCACCATCTTGTCCCCCCTGACGAGTCTAATATGAAAGGGTTCATTTGATTGTTTAATGTCGGCACTAATACCCGTAACCAAATCAATAGTAACGTTTGGATATAGCGTGGTAAAGCGCTCTAATGATTCCGGCAAGAAACGCTGACTAACAAGAGTAGAAGCACCAATTCTTAACGTTCCCGCTACCTCTCCATTTGCTTGAGCAATGGTTTGGTGAATCTCTTCTTCCTTACGCAATACATCCGCTGCATGTTGCAATATTTTTTCTCCTGTAGACGTGAGTAATAGCTGTTTGGAGGTGCGAATGAAAATTTTCGTATTAAAATAGCTTTCGATATAGTGAAGGCGTTGTGTAACAGCTGGCTGGGAAACGTACTGTGCCCTCGCTGCTGCCCGAATGGTACCTTCTTTTTGCAATGTATGTAATAATCGATAATCGTCTAATTTCATCTTCTTCCCTCCCACTCCTTTTTTTATTATACCGAATCATTGTCTTGAATAAAAAGAAAAGCTATACATAAAAACCTATATAAGATAGGAGGAGAAGGATCTGACGCTGAGTATGTCCTAAACCCTTGCTTGTAAAGATAAAAGAGAGCACAGATTGCATCTGTACTCCCATTTTATCATCTTTACTTGGATGAGACTGAAATGTGATGTACAAAAGGAGATTTCGTGCCGTTCCTCCCTTTTTCCATCTGATACTAGTACATCATGTTACTATAAAGGGTCATATACGTTGACCGCACGGGTAACTTCTGGCGTTTCTCCCTGCTCTACTTCTTCTTTCGTCGCATCTTCTCCATACTTTTTTGCGTGGTTATAGGTAGGTGCTTCCTTTTGGAATTTCTGTTCATCTACCGCTTCATAGCCAGTACCTTTTTTGTTATTGTTCATTTTCACTTCCCTCCTCTCATGAGTTTTATTGTTTCTCGAAAAGGGGAATTTAATGTTGAGAGCTTTTTTATCCGACTTTTTTTGAAATTTTATGATTTCGCTTTCATACAACGATTTAGATGGTAAAATAATATGGGGATTATACATATATAAGGGGTGATTACTTTGAATCGCATCGTCATTTTAGGTGGTGGATACGGCGGATTAAAGATTGCACAACAAATGCTGCCACATATTGATCAGGATACTTCCATTACCCTCATCGACCGGAATCCATACCATTCCATGAAAACGGAATTCTACGCACTTGCTGCTGGAACAATTGCGGAAAAAGATATACGCAGTGATTTTCCGACTCATGAACGTTTACACCAGATAGCAGATGAAATCCTTCAAATTAATCTGGAACAGCAAGCTATCTTTTTAAGACATACTGAAAAAGTTTATTATGACTATCTTATTGTCGGCCTAGGATCCGAAGATAATTTCCATGGAATAGATGGAGCGAGTGATTACACTTACAAAATTTCTACCATTAAGAAAACTCGTCAAACTTACGAAGCCGTAAATAACATGAAAAATTATGGCACCGCTACTATCGTAGGTGGTGGATTAAGTGGTGTGGAAATGGCTTCTGAGCTACGGGAGAGTCGACCAGATATTAATATTCGCTTATTGGACCGAGGTGAAAGTATATTACGCAACTTTCCTGAATCAATTCAAGGTCATGCTGCAGAGTGGTTTAATGAACATGACGTGGAGCTTGTTTTCGAATCCAAGGTGGATTACGTAGAGCCAGATATCGTATGTAATGCAGGGATGTGCCTGCTTAGTGATGTAACTATTTGGACTGCCGGTATTAAGCCAAGTAAGGTTGTAGACAAGCTTCCTGTAGAAAAGGATCAGGCAGGACGTATCGTTGTAAATGACTATCATCAAATTCCTGAGTACCCAAACATATATGTAAGCGGAGATTGCGCAAGCTTATCGCTTCCTCCAAGCGCCCAGCTTGCAGAGCAACAAGGGAAGCAAATTGCAGATGTCCTGCTGCATATTCTCCGAGGAAAAGATCCAAAAAAACCTTCTAAAATAAGTGTAAAAGGAACTCTTGGCTCCCTAGGAAAACAAGATGGTTTCGGCTTAACCTTCTATTATCCATTAAAGGGAATCCTCCCTCGTGTTATTAAAACAGGAGTACTTTGGTATCATAAATTTCAAAACTAAGCTTACACTGGTTCCAGAATGGAACCAGTTTTTTTATTTGGTAATCATATTTCCTTATCACTTCTGATTCAAAATATATATTATACTTATCGCTCACATTCGAATACGATAAAGATAGAAGGAAGGAGGCAATCTGTATGAATAACGATGAAGCGAAAAAACGAGTACAGCACACTTTTGGGAAATATGCTGACTCCTATGTAACGAGTCACACACACTCTAAAGGGGAGGATTTACCGTTAATTCTAAGGTGGACTACCCCTCAGCCGACATGGAAAGCACTCGATATTGCTACTGGTGGAGGTCATGTAGCAAAAACGATCGCACCTCACGTACAGCAGGTGTACGTAACGGATTTAACGAAAGAAATGCTTGAACATAGTGCACGACATTTATCAGGTATTAACAATCTAGAATACGTAATAGCCGATGCGGAACAGTTACCCTTCTTAGACAATTGCTTCGATATGATTACTTGCCGAATTGCTCCACACCATTTTCCTAATCCAGCTCAATTCATTAAAGAGGCAGCTAGAGTACTGAAGTATAATGGGGTATTTGTGATGATTGATAATATTGCTCCAGAGGAGAAACAGTTGAATTATTATTACAATACATTCGAAAGCATGCGAGACGCAAGCCATGTCCGTGCGTTACCAGTCTCAGAATGGCAATCCTACTTGAAAGACCACGGGCTTCAAATGATTAAGGATTCTATTCGTAAGAAAGAAATGGATTTTCAAAGCTGGGTACGGCGTACATTAGATGATAAGGAGCAACAAAATAACGTACATCACTACATGATGTCGGCAGAGAGTTTCATCAAAGATTACTTCTCTATAAGGGAAGTAAACCATCAAATCCAGAGTTTTACCATTGATGAATGGATGGTCCTTTGTACTAAAGGAAGCATAACGGATGAATGCTAAACGGAAGGTAATAAGTGCTTATTTTTTCGCAGAATTAGCCAGGACAATGTATTTTATTAGTATTTCTTGGATTTTGTACGATATAACAGAGGATGCTACCTACACTGGTATGCTCGTGGGGTTAGGGTTCCTACCCGGAGTGTTCCTAAATTTTGTATTCGGAGTGCTCGTTGATCGATGGAACCGAAAGCGCCTGGCCTTTATTGCAATGGCAACGGCTTCTCTAGTTATGTCCTGTACTATACTCTTATCAGCAAGTAACGGGTTTCTACCGTGGATTATTTTCGTAACTCACATGGTACTTCAAGCTACAGGCTCGTTATTCCGACCTGCAATACAGGCCTTCATTGCAGAGCTGTTTTCGAAGGAGCAGCTTCCTCACATCTTCTCTGCTAACGGTGCCGCGGGGGTTTCAGGCGGGCTGACAGGTGCTTTGTTAGGCGGTGTATTAACTGGATTAGGCTCTCCCTTGCTAGCATTGCTGGTCGTGTTATTCTCATTTAACCTTGCTGCTGTAGCAGTAGGAATTACAAAGCCATCGGAAACTAGGGTAATTCATAACCCTTCTCACACTTCTGCGTGGCATGATCTTCTGTCGGGATTTGCTTATGCACGACAGCAGCCGTTACTACTCGGGTTATTTGCCATGATGCTTATTGGGCAGCTTGTATTCCATTCTAGCGTTGGCTTCTTGTCTGTGTATACGAAATCCATCTTACATGGTGGAGCGACATTATATGGATTACTCGATGCAAGCTTATCGATCGGTGGTATCCTGGCAGGTGCAGCAGGCGGATGGTGGTGGTCTATCCATCAAAGACATTTCGCTGTGTATGCATTTCTAATGATGGTGGCGGGGCTAGTGATAGTTGGATTGTTTCCTGACCGAATTGCTGCCTTTATAGGTGTTCTGTTTATCGGCTTAGGGACAACATGGATTCGGGTGCTTCTACAATCCATGCAGCAAATGATTACAGAAGCAAGCTATCACGGCAGGATGGCTAGTTTTCGTATGGTTCTAAACCAAGGATCTGTTGCGTTAGGGACACCCATTATAGGTCTAGCTGCGTCACAATACGGAGCGAATATGGTGTACATCGTTCTTCTAGCCCCTGTCACAATAGGGCTTGTCCTATCCATCTATCTCGCACGAGACACTCATTTTCAACAGACTGTGGAGCATTCTGCATAAACTATACAAATGTAGACTGTCCCCCTAATATGTTATTGCCCAGCCTTGAAGTGTGACTTTCCTAGGGTAAGGACATGAAAAGAAACCGGAAACAAAAAGAAAGATAGAAGGAATCTTCTAATTTGAAGATTCCTTCTCTTCCATTAATCTTCATCTCTATAGAATCCAAAGGGATCTCTTCTCCTACGTCTTCTGTCTCTTTTATCATCATCGTCATCTACAATTACATTTTCTGCTTTAATTACGACATTATCTGCTTTAATAATGATGGTTCTTCTTCTCTCTTCATGATTGTCATGCTCGTAATGCTCGTGATCAGACATGTAAAATGCCTCCCTTCGTGCAGCTAATACATGATATTCATACAAGGGAAAGTTGGTATAGACGGGATGGCTATTTTTAAGACAGTAATTTTCCTTAAAGGTTTGCCGAGTAGGTGTTTCTATCATTTACCCTATTCATAGTTGTACACCTATACGATTAGTACCATGAAACCATACGATAGCAGTAAGAGGATGGATAGTGCTTACATTCTCTTTTCTCTAATTTATATATGGAAGGGAGAACTGTTAATGGGTTACTATGGCGGATATGGTGGCTGTGGCTACGGTGGTGGTGGCTATGGCGGCGGATACGGCGGCAGCTTCGTTCTAATCGTTGTATTGTTCATTCTACTAATTATCGTAGGAGCAACGTTTTTGTACTAATTTGCTATGCAAGGATAGAATCACTCTCCACCTTATCCCTTGGCGGGGTAAGGTTATTTTATCTTCTATTAAAGGAGGGACTATAAGCATGGCATTCCAATTAGGACCTGTTCAAATTGATACCGTTAATGATGGTGTCATAAACTTTGGGAACGCTAAAATTATCTCACCAAGTGGTAAGACCATTACCGTAGCAGGCGCAGGAGGATTAAATACTGGAGCCTTTATAAATACAAATACGCTGCTTAGTGTCACTGTGGCTAAGCTTCCTAAAAAAAAGAAAAAGCCACTTAACAAAACGGATTAAACTGTTTGGTTTCAAATGATAGAATCAGCTTAAAAAATAGGACACGTTCCCAAGGTGTTCTATTTTTCTTCTTGATATAAGGATTTGTCTGTTATAAATCCTGATACAGACCTATTTTGTTTCCATAGGGGTCTGTGAACGTACACCAAGCCGCCGGAACACCTTCCCTTTTGTTAATAGGTTCAATGTTAATGTGCAGCTGTTCCATAATTCTTTTTCTCTCCCCCGCTATGTTGGAGACTCCCAATCGAAGCGGTCCATTCCCAATCGTCGGATTTCCTTGAGAAACCTGCAGCCATGTACCTTTAATAATTTCCCATTCTGCAAAATCCTCATGTGGAACAAAATCCGGGGCACGTTGAAACAAAGTTTCATACCAACTCAAACCCTCTTGATATTCCCCTACTCTCACCTGGAACGTAGCACCTGTATTGTTCATACAAACCTCCATTTTTCAATTCTTTTAGGTAAGCTGTCCTCATTTCGACACAACGAATAAACGTATCGATAAACAAGCACATCTTCCGTCTTGGCAAGTGCCTCTTCCTCTATAATTAACACTGACATACCATCAGGTGATTTCCGTCAGGGTCTTTTATCACAAAATAATGATCATATTGAATATCATAAACGAACTGCACTTGTTTCTCCTTCATATACGCATAAGCTGCATGAATATCATCCGTATTTAGGTGGAACAGAGGGGTTTTCAAGATGTTTTCCTCTGAATATATCTTACTATCCAACACGATTCCAGTCCCTTTCATTGGTAATACATAGAGGTGCCCAAATTGCACCTCCTCTGTCGGAGGTAAACCTAAAAGATCGCAATACCAATCCCTTGCTTCTTCTATGTGCTTTACCGGAACAAACACTGTTCCAATTTCATTATGTATTGGATTCTGCATATTGCCTTCCTCTCCCTTCCATATTCCTTTCTGTTTCTTTCTATACAAAGAGGGGAAATCCCTTTTTCTGTAAGGAGAGGAATTTATAAAATAGCTATTGCTTCAAGAACATTAGGGCTTAATATGTTTAGCAAATTTTAATACAATCTTCATGAAGTCATCATAGGATGAAAAGTGGACTTTTCGCTGGTTATACCACTTTCTTACCTTCTCGATAAGCCACAAGGGGACTTCTTTCCCATCAATTAAATGATAATATTCTTCATATGCTTGCTTTAAATGCTCCCATCGAAAGTCATTTCCTGGATGTACGTATTCGGAAACATCTATAATTTTAGCCCGTCCATTTTGTAACAATATATTCTTAAGATGAATATCCCGTGGGTGCAGGCCCATGCTACGAACATATTCCCTTGCATCCTCCACATCCTCTATCACCTGTGTTGGTATGTGTACTCCATGTTGAATACAATCATACAAAGTTATTCCTTCCTCATAGCCTAGTATCAAGTATCGATCTGTAGATCCAAAGCTGCTTGAGAAATAAGGAGATCCTTCTAAGAGGTTATATATGTGTTCCTCTATCTTAATTTTGTATTGTTTTTCTGCTGCATATATTTTGAACGCATAAGCTGGAGCTTGTTGATGTCTAAAAACCGCGGCATCTGTACCAATTCCTATACATGTTATCTCTTCTCCCAAATTGTGGACGGTCACAGGTCGATTATCCTGGTTTGCAATCACGCTAATCTGGGAAAGAGAATCAATTGCTGCTTCCCAATCTAGTTTCATTATTATATCCCTCTCCCTCTCCACTTTTTCTAAATTCAACGCATTACACCTAACGCATCTAAATAGTTCTTCTATCATCTTATTCATAGTATCATAGCTCCATTCTTTTCTATTACTATAAACATATACGAAGCTATTCAGTTTTTCTGACCTTTCAGCACTATCCACCATGTAACAGGATGACTTTCCATTCAATAAAGACTGGCGTTTGTCTAAAGAAACAAGGGGAGATGAGAACTCCACTCTCCTTTCTGCCTTCCCACACTACTATCTGGAATTCACACCTTCCACATAAGCTATACATAAATACCATCCAAGGTTAAAGAAATGATTTTATCCGATTATAGAATCAATTCCTTCCCCATTTAGTTCTTAACACAGAAAGGAATACTATCATATAAAAAGCACGGTCTCCTGTTGACCGTGCTTTGTCTTTCCTTATTTATTCCCTTTTTTCTACAGCATGGCCTCCGAATTCATGACGAAGGGCTGCTACGACTTTACCTGTAAATGTGTCTGTTTCTTTTGAACGATAACGCATCATTAATGACATGGTAATGACAGGTGCGGCTGCCTCGAAATCCAGAGCCGATTCTACCGTCCATTTCCCCTCCCCTGAGGAGTTCATGACACCACGAATGTCATCTAGGTTAGCGTCTTTTCGGAAGGCACTTTCCATTAGTTCCATTAACCAGCCGCGTATTACCGATCCATTATTAAATACTTTCGCTACCCCTTCATAATCATAGTCGAATGGGCTTTTCTCAAGGAGATCAAAGCCTTCGCCAATTGCTGCCATCATTCCGTATTCAATACCATTGTGAATCATCTTAAGAAAATGACCGCTTCCGCCTTGTCCAGCAAAATGGTAACCGTCTGGTACAGCTAAATCCCGAAAAATTGGTTTGATGGTTGGGAATACCTCCGCATTCCCCCCAATCATAAAGCACGCTCCTTTACGGGCTCCAGAAACACCGCCGCTAGTTCCAACATCAAAGAATTCAATATCACGCTCCTGAAGCTTCTCATGATGAGCAAGCGTCTTCTTATAATTAGAATTTCCCGCATCTATTAAAATATCGCCTTTACTTAATAACGGAGAGACTTCATCAATGACTTGATCTGTAATCTCGCCAGCTGGGACCATCATCCAAATTACTCGTGGTCCGTCCTGCAAACTATTTACAAGGTCTTGGATAGAGGAAAATCCTTCTCCTCCCTCTTGTCGGAACTGCTCTACAGCTTGTTCATTCACATCATATGCATGTACTTGATACTTTTTATCTAGCATGTGTGCCCCGATATTGAAGCCCATCTTACCTAATCCAATTAAACCTATATTCATAATATATCCTCTTTTCTCTTAGTAAGTTTATCGTTATACAAAGAAACTAACGAGTAACGCAACACCGAAGCCAACTAAACCAATTATTGTTTCCATGACTGTCCAAGATTGCAGTGTTTGTTTTTCCGTTAATCCGAAGTATCGGTTGACAAGCCAGAAGCCTGAATCGTTTACGTGGGAAACTACTGTTGCACCAGAAGCAATTGCAATAACCAGCAAGCCTAGCATTGGTTCGCTGACATTAAAGGTATCCAACAGCGGAGAAACAAGACCTGCAGCGGTAATCATTGATACAGTTGCAGACCCTTGGGCTACACGAATAACCGTTGCTGTAATAAAGGCAAAGACGATTAATGGCATTTGAGTAGATTCTAGTGCGCTTGCTAGCACTTCGTCTATCCCAGATGCTATTAACATTTCTCCGAATACTCCACCTGCACCAGTAACTAGAATAATAATGCCAGCTGGCTCTAATGCCTTTGTAGTGATTTCCTGCACCTGTTCTTTAGAAAATCCTCTTCTGATTCCGAAAATATAAAAGGTTAACAATGCTGCTAGTGTGAGAGCTACAAATGGGTGGCCAATAAAGGTAAGGAATTCAAAAACGCCGTTCTCTTCATCCAAAATAAGCCCTGCCCCTGTATTAATTAATATCAACACTAATGGCAGTGTAATAATGAGTACCACACTTGCAAAGCTTGGAAGTGAATCCTCATCAAATTCCGCATCCTTAATCTGCTCCAGCATATAGTCTGGAACACCAACATGAATTTTCTTTGCTATATATTTTCCAAATACAGGACCAGCTAAGATCATTGCTGGAAGACCTGCCATTGCACCAAAAAGGATTACCCATCCCAGTTCAGCATCTAACAATGTCGCAACAGAAATCGGTCCTGGTGTTGGAGGAATAAAGCTATGAGTAACAGCTAATCCTGCTAATAATGGAATACCAAAATACAGTAGTGATTTCTTTGTTTTTTGTGCTAGGCTGTAAATGATAGGTATTAAGATTACTAGAGCTACATCAAGGAATACAGGAATAGATACTATAAAGCCTGTTAAGCCAAGTGCCCAGCTTACATTTTTCTCACCAAACTTATTTACGAGGGTAAGAGCAAGTCTTTCTGCCCCTCCTGATACACGAAGCATTTCTCCAAACATGGCACCCAAACCGATAATCACAGCTACATACCCTAGAGTGCTTCCCATACCTTCTTCTATCGTATTAATGACTTCAGTTGGCTTCATTCCAACTACTAGTCCGACCACAATACTGACGGATAATAAAGCGACAAATGCTTGAAGCTTGGTTTTCATTACTAAGAATAAAAGTGCTAATACTGCCAGAATAGCGACAATCACTAATCCTGCCGTTGAATCCATCATACAAATAACTCCCCTTTATTTCTTGTATATCTTCATTACTGTTTAGCTAGATCACGCTGTACTTCCGAAATGGCTTTAAATTCTGCTGGAAGTTTCCGTGCTAGACGTAAATAAATCGGTTTCAACTTACGGTAAATCGTGACATTTTCAGGGATTGGCGAATGCTTCACCTTTGTGTGAATAATGTCATTGACGCTTGAAAGGTCCTCAATCATGTTTAATGCCTTCATCGTTAACCAAGCAGCACCTAGGCAGGAGCCCTGATGACTTTCGGGAATAACCAGCTCTGTTTCAAACATGTCGGCCATAATTTGCCTCCATACATCTGATTTGGCAAAACCGCCGCCTGCTCTAAACTCAACAGGCTCTACCCCTGCTTCAATAAGAGCAATTGCAACAGAATACATTTGGAACATAACCCCTTCCAGCACACTTCGAATCATGTGATTTCGATTGTGATCCAGCGTTAACCCAAAGAATACCCCCTTCGTATCCGAATCCCAAAATGGAGCTCTTTCTCCAGTTAGGTATGGTAGGAATAACAGTCCATTGGAACCAGGCTGAATGTTAGCCGCTCTTGTTGTTAACTCCTCATAAGCACTAACACCATTCACTGCCGCCTCTTTATCAATGTCTGGGAACAGGTTATCTCTTACCCACCTGAATGAAATACCTCCATTATTGATAGGTCCACCAATGACCCATTTATCCTCGGTTAATGCATAGCAGAATATTCTTCCCTTTGGATCGACTGTCGGTTTATCAACGACTGTTCTTATAGCGCCGCTTGTCCCGATGGTGCATGCAACTGACCCTGGGTGCAAAGCACCAACTCCAATATTGGCTAGAACACCATCACTTGCTCCAAGTATGAACGGGGTTCCAGCTTCTAGACCTAACTCTTCTCCTTTTGCAGAGGAAAGCTCGGTTAACACATGAGTTGTTGGAACAGGTTCAGATAGCTTTTCTTTTGATATGCCTGCAACGTCTAGAGCTTCTTCATCCCAGTCTAATGCCTCCAGATTAAACAATCCGGTCGCTGAAGCAATGGAATAATCGACAATGTAACGATGGAACAGTCGATAGAAAACATATTCCTTAATGGAAATCCACTTGTACACCGCCTGAAATAATTCTGGTTCATTTCGATTCATCCACATTAATTTACTTAAAGGTGACATGGGATGAAGCGGAGTCCCGGTACGAAGATAAATCTCGTGTCCATTTCCTGATTGCAGCTCTTCTACCTCTTTAATGGAGCGTTGATCTGCCCAAGTGAGTGCCATGGTTAATGGCTTTCCATCCTGGTCCACAGCTAAAATGCTATGCATGGCAGCACTGAAACCAACTCCGGAAATGGCTCCCCCCTTAGTCGTTACTTCAGTAGCAACAGCTTTCACTGTATTAGTAACAGCTTGATATATTTCCTCTGGATCTTGCTCTTTACGTGAAGGTTCTGGAGAATAGAGAGGATACTCCTCCTCTACTTCTGCCCATATCGTGCCTTCTTTGTCATAGCCAAGTGTTTTCGTACTTGTCGTTCCTATATCAATAGCTAGAATAATATCCGTTTTCATTGACTTCCCTCCACAAAACACCATCTCGTTTGCTTTTCATTGGTAATCGCTTTCATTTCTATGAAAAAATATATACTCATGATCTATAGAGTTTGAAATATTTTTTCTTTCACTTACGATTATACATAAAATTTTTTTCGTATCAACCGTTTTCATGAAAAAAATTTTCTTCACGTTCCTTTTATTTAAAAATAAATTTGTTTACACTATAAATAGGATAGAAACGGAGGGAGTACAGATGACGGAAAGCTCTACGCAGGTCATTAGCCGTATTAAGTCCTATTATCGGCAAATGAGCGAGAAAGAAAAACAAATAGCAGACTATATACTGAAAGACCCAAACAAAATTGTACATTCAACAATAAACCAAGTATCAGAGGATCTTGGGGTGGCGGATGCTACTGTATTTCGCTTTTGTAAGACGCTTGGCTATAAAGGATATCAAGCATTAAAAATCTCTCTTGCTTCAGAGGTAGTTAATCCCATTCAAGACATTCATGAAAAAATCTCCGAGCAGGATAGCGAAATGGATATTCTCCAAAAAGTATTTCAAGCAAATGTGAATGCGATTCAATATACAAAAGACATACAGGAAGAAAAATTTTTTCATAAGGCTTTGCAGCTAATCGGGCAGGCAAAGCAGATTCACTTTTATGGGAATGGAGGGTCTGGTGTTACAGCTCTAGATGCTCAGCACAAATTTATGCGGAGCGGCTTGCCCAGCCATGCCTATACAGACACCCATTTGCAGCTTATGGCAGTCTCTCAATTGACAAAGGAAGATGTAGCGCTGTTTATCTCTCACACCGGCACGAACAAAGATATCCTGGAAGTCATGGAAGTAGCGAAAGAAAACAATGTACCGACAATCGGCATTACCAACTTTGCTAAATCCCCCTTCAGCAAAGCTGTGGATGTCTGCTTATTCACCACATCTCAAGAAACGGATTATCGCTCTGAAGCTCTTGCATCAAGAATCGCAGAGTTATCTATTATTGATGCTCTATATGTCAATTACAGCCTGCAAAACAAAGAAAAGACGCAGCAAGCACAAACCAAGATGCGCGAAGCTATTTCAAGAAGAAGATTGTAATTGAGTCCCCTTCATGGGGCGGGTTACCTTTTTCAACCAAGAAATGATGGATAGTCACTGCACTTGGAAACCAACACGTACAGTCATAAAAAAACTGCTCCCAACCGAAAAAGCAAATCGGTTTAGAGCAGTTTTTCTATTTATAGACGTTCCCTTAGTACTTCTTCCAAAAGCATAGTAACATGCTTCTCCTCCCCAAAATACCAGGAATGCCATCCTCTCTGTTCTTCTTTCCCTATTAATGGAGCTGGTTCAGCATAAAATGGATAGAGAGAGCTTGCACAAGGAACTGCCCCGTCATGCTCTTCATTCTGAAATACATGTAATCGCTTTAAAAGTTCGCGATACCGTTCTAGAAAAAAGCCTTCATGCAGCTTGTCCTCTGGCAACTGATAACCGAAGCTGTATATTCCTTTGGCGACTGTTATTTCTTGTTTATTTAATCGATTTAAAAAAGGAGAATTCGGTGACATATCAGCAAGCACAGGGGATTTACTCTCCAACAAGGCTACTTGTGATATAAATAGTTCGTATGCTGGCAGTGCATCTTTTCCTTTCTGGATTAAATCGCGAATTAAATGGAAAAGCAATTCTGTCACGTTCCATCCATGCTCGCTTAGTATGCTATTTCCATATACCGCTAAAGGCGTGCCAAGATTCGGAACACCAGCAAGGATCAGTCTTTGGATTGGATGCTTTTCAAGGTTGTGGGCGTTAGTTAATAGACTTCTCAGCAGTAAGCCTCCAAGACTGTGCGCATATACGTCCACCTCATTATCCTCATGCCCTATACCAGTATCCTGCAATATTGTATATAATTGGTCCCCATGAGCCTCAATTCCTTGAATATTAGTAGCGTAGGAATACCCTATAATTCTGTCATAGATATTTCTATTCCACAGCTCCTGTTTTAACGCCTCGAAGTTTTGTTCACTTGCAGAGAAGAAGCCATGGACAATGAGTGCGATTTTCTCAGAAGGTTGAATCGCTAGACGGTTATCTAGTGAAAGCGGTTGTTCTACTATATCTCCCTTGCTTATGCTAATTTCATAGAGACGAGGTATAGAGGGATTGAAGTGATCGATAAACTGTTTCAAGCGTCGAATGATAACAAACAATTTATCCCCGAGTCCTTCTTTCCCTTCAAATGTTGCTAATGGATTTGATGACTTGTTATGTTCTGCGTGCACATCCCTATACAGCAGCTTATAATCTGTCAGCTCTCCTTCATTTAGAACATATATACAGGCTGTATCAGCCGGCACCTCAATATAAAGATTATCCTCCGCACCCTTTCCCTGAAGGTCCTGCTCAGAAAAAACAAAAAATGGCTTTTTTCCCACAACAGCAACGTTTCGTTCTAAAGCCAACGCTTCATGACTCTTCACATGAAAGCTTTCTACTTCCTCCGTTTCCTGCTCTCTGTAAAATGAATACTTCATGTCTCTCCTCCCTTCCAACTATTATCTGCTTCTAACATACCACGTCCTTTCCCCTTAGACATCCCTCTGATATCCTCATTTACCTATATTTTCTATAATCCAATCCATACGCCCTGTGAAATATACGTCTTAAGACTTAGTCAAAATACATCTAGAGCTAATGTTCTAGTTCCGCTTAGAAGGATATGATGTAAATGCTCCCAAAAAAAGTAAACTCATACACATGAGGTTTAAATACAAACGGACACATATTAGGTATTGGATAAGGAGGAAAAAGCATGCAGATGATGAAATTTATCATGAATCGAAAAATTTTGGTCAGTTTACTTACAGTGTTGATTATTTTTTTAGGTGCATATTCCATCACGAAACTAGATCGGGAGCTATTCCCTGACGTAACAATGGATGGTGCATACGTGGATATCAGGACCGAGGATATGCAAGCTGCAGATGTGGAACGAACGATTACTACTCCACTGGAGCAAAAATTGATGGCCATTGAGGGAGTCGAGAAGGTGGAATCTACCTCCTATGTTGGCAGCGCATCCTTTTTTATGAATTTTGAGAAAGGAAAAGGAGACGACATATACAAAGAAGTAGAATCCCTTGTTGCAAGTGAAACAGCCACTCTTCCAAACATACATCACACCGAAACAGGTCAATATGGAACTCAACAAAACTATGAGTATTTTATGGATCTTTCCGGTGGAGACATGGAGACGATGTCCTCTTTTGCAACCACTATCTTGGAGCCAAGATTAGAAGCTCTAAAAGAAGTAAGAGATGTCTCGTTAACAGGCTTATTTGAACAAGAGCTTTCCGTATCATTTGATCAAAAAGAACTTACAGCACAAGGGATAGATGTTACACAAGTAATTAGTACGATCGAGCAAGCAAACAAGGAAGCTACATTAGGTACTTTAGAAGGGGAAGAACAATCTCCCTCCCTTCGGTGGAACACTACCCTGCAAAGTGTTGAAGAAGTAAAGCAATTAGAGATTCCTACGGAAAACGGATCTATCTCCCTCCAAGACATAGCTGATGTAACAATCCAGCCGTTAGAAAGCTCTTCCTTTGTTTGGAAAAACGGAACGAAGGAGCTTGTATTTGTTCAAGTAGGCGGAACTAGTGATTATACACAAATCGAAACAGCGAACGCCATCAGATCTGAAATTAACCAAATAAAAGAAGAAGAACTTGTTAAAGGGTTCCAGGTTAATGAAATAGTCTCACCTGCGGACTATGTAGAAGATTCGATAAATAGCGTTACTAAGAACATAATTATAGGAGGCGCCATTGCTATCGTCGTTTTACTCCTGTTTTTGCGGAATGTGAGAGCAACGTTTATTATCGGCCTTTCCATCCCAACTTCCATTCTTCTTACCTTTGCTACGATATGGTTGTTGGATTACAGCTTGAACATGCTCACTCTGATTGCATTAGGGCTCGGAATCGGCATGATGGTCGATTCGTCGATTGTTATTCTTGAATCCATTTACCGGAAGAAACAAGATGGACTTGGAAATAGAAGAGCTGTACTCGAGGGAACAAAGGAAGTAGCAACAGCTGTCATTGCCTCCATGCTCACGACTATTGTAGTATTTGTTCCTATAGGGTTATTGGGCGGTGAAATGGGCACGTTTATGATTCTCCTCTCTGTCGTTGTAGCAGTGACACTAGTGAGTTCTGTCATTGTTTCCTTTACCTTAATCCCTTCCCTTTCAGAGAAGTTCTTACAGGTACGTCACCAGAAAGGGAACAAAAAGGAAGGAGCGCTATTACGCCTATATGGTCGAGTAGTCAAATGGACGGTGGAGAAGAAAAGGAGGAGCCTTGCTGTCATTCTCATCTTTCTCGCCCTATTCGGTGGGTCCTTAGCGTTAATTCCAAAGGTGCCGATGACTATTATGCCAGACATATATAATCGATATAGTGAAATTGCCATTAATTTAGAAAGCGGAATTGATCCAGAACAACAAGAAAATATTGTTAAAGATATAAACGAAAGGCTTTCTACTATAACGGATGTTGAATCTAATTATGTAATAGACAATAACGGATTGTTATATACCTTAATCAATATGACGAAAGGGAACGATATAACGACAGATCAACAAACCGTAAAGGAGGACATTCTAGCCGAGCTTCGGAGTCTGGAGAAGGACCATCCTATCAAGAATGTCCAGGATACGCTGTCAAGTGGAGGTGGTAATCCTGTTCAGGTTGAGATAACTGGAGAAGAGTTTGGAACGCTGAAATCCGTTTCTAATCAATTTATGGAAAGACTTGAAACAATCGACGGCATTGTCGGTATTCATTCCTCTGTAGAAAGGTCTTCCTTGGAGGAAGTAGTTGAGCTAAAGGAAGACAATATACAAGAGGCTGGGTTAACGAACAGTCAGATTCAAGCATCCCTACAGCAGTCCTTCCTTGATACACAAATAGATGATATTCACATTCAAGACACCACCATACCGATAATGGCACGATGGGATCAAACTACTACGACTAAAAAAGAGCTATTAAACAGCACTATCCTTACTCAACAAGGGGAGAAGAAGCTTTCCGATTTTGTCTCTTTTACAAGTGTCCCTGTCCCGAATGAAATAAGCCATGTGGACGGCGAAAGATTGGTAACCATTTCTGCCGACATAGAGAATAGCGATTTAGGTACAATTAATCGAGAGGTTGAAAAAGCGATAGAATCGTTTAACCCTCCTGAAGAATACACCATTACGACAGCTGGTGATCTGGAACAACAGCAGGAACTCTTCCAGGAAATGCTGATTATCTTAGGGGTCGCCCTGTTCCTTGTCTATCTTGTAATGGCGGTTCAATTTAACCATCTATTACATCCGATTATTGTCATGTCTGTTATTCCGATGACATTTGTCGGTGTAATTGTCGGACTGTTTGCCACTCAAAGAGAGCTCAGTGTGATGTCTGGCATGGGGGTTATTATGTTAATTGGTATCGTCCTGAATAATGCCATTCTGTTTATTGATCGCACCAACCAGCTTCGTAACCATCACCTCCCTGTTTCTGAAGCACTAGTAGAGGCAGGTAAAAACAGAATTCGTCCTATTTTTATGACTAGTCTTACTACAGCAGGGGGGATGCTGCCATTAGCGCTTGCAACTGGTACCACAGGTAATTATCAAGCCCCGATGGCAACCGTCATTATTTCAGGTATCATGTTCGCAACGTTCATAACACTGTTGCTAATTCCTGCAGTATATCGCCTTTTTACCCGAAAAGAACAAAAGCAATTAAATGAAGGAAAGAAGCAAGACAAAACAGAACTCCAAGAGTCTGCTATGTAATACGTAATATGACAAAACAAACACCTGCTCCTATATAGCGAGCAGGTGTTTATTATCATTCTATTCATGTTGATTAAAAATCAAAATTATCAGGGTCTGGACCTACCCGATGATCTTCATTTAATGCACTAATACTCGCTACTTCCTCTTTAGTCAATTCAAAATCAAATACATCGGCATTCTGGTGAATTCGGTGTTGTTTTGTAGATTTTGGAATGGTAACGATTCCTATTTGAAGATCCCAGCGAATGACAATTTGGGCAGCTGTTTTATTGTATTTTTCCGCTAGCTCTTTAATTACTGGCTCTTCTAAAATTTGTCCTTGCATTAGTGGACTCCAAGCTTCTACTGCAATACCCTGCTTTTCGCAGAAGGAACGCACTTGTTCTTGTGTTAGCTTTGGATGCAATTCGATTTGATTTATAACAGGTGTCACAGCTGCATCTTGTAATAAATCCTCTAAATGGTGAACCTGGAAGTTGCTTACCCCTATTGCTTTAATTTTTCCATCGTTATAAAGTTTCTCCATCGCTTTCCAGGAGTCTTTATATTTTCCCTCGACAGGCCAATGAATAAGATACAAATCTAAATAATCAAGGCCTAATTTGTTAAGACTTGTTTCAAATGCTTCTAACGTTTCTTCATAGCCCTGATCTGCATTCCAAAGCTTAGACGTTACAAAGATATCCTCGCGGTTTACACCGGATTCCTTAATTGCCTGTCCCACACCTTCTTCATTTTGGTATGCAGCTGCTGTGTCTATACTTTTGTAACCGTGCTCAATCGCCCATTTTACAGAGTTTATTACTTCTTCCCCATCTTCCACCTTAAACACTCCAAGGCCAAGTCTAGGCATGTGAACACCATTATTTAACTGAATTGTGTCTTGTAAACTGTTCATAGGAATAACTGCTCCTTTCGCTTTTACAATGCATTTACCAAGTCTATGACTTCGCAAGATATAGAGTAGCATGTCTCTCCACGATATTCAAAAGATTGAACCACTAACACATAAGTTTCACTATGTGAAACAGCGTAAAGTGTTTCGATTGCAAAAAAAGACCGCCCTTCATTTGGACGGTCTAGAGTTATTGATACAAATATTGCTTCTTTGCGTCTTCCTCTTCCCTTAGAAAGTTATAGAAGCTAGTCAGGGCAAGATATTGTTTATCTTTTATCGTGTTGACATATTCTGATACACGGCCTTCCGACAAATAACGACTTTTCTTAATTCGTTCCATAATATATTCATTCCCCTGTTTGTTCATTTCCTTTTTATAATGCTTTTTCTCTTTGTTCAGCGCCATACCAAATGCCCCTATTCCTGCCAACACAAGTAAGGTGACAGTACCTGGCGTCCCATCAATAAAGAACATAGCAGATAACAAGTTTAATACAGAGAAACTAACTAAAAGTATAGACGCAAAAGAATACTTACTCATTTTTTTCATGAGAGGGGCTAATGACTCCTGCATCTTCTCCATTTCCTGTTCCATATTATTTGAAAGATTCATAAACATCTTAAGCTTGCTCCTTTCGATGAATCATCAGCTTTTTATCTACTTTGTCATCAATTTTATCAATTTCCTTCTTATTGGTTAGAAGCTCTTCTTTATTGGATTGAATTAGTTGTTGAAAAGATTTCCTTTGTCTTCTCAATGCATCATCCCTCACTTTATTTTATTGTATAAAAAAGGACCTATACCGCTATGTGTACAGGTCTTTCTATACAAAAAATGACCTGTACCAATTATGTGGTAAGGTCTTGCTAACAACAATCGTTGCCACTAAAGCCGAGAGGAACACCTCTGTAGTGACGACTTTAATGTGAAAGCTACTCCCCTTATAAGGAATATTCATCTTATAAATATTATATTAGAACATTCACATAATAAAGTCAAAAAATATGCTTTTTTACAAAAACTACGTTAAAACCATTGTTGCTGTTGTGTTAAACCAACAATAGGAAGGTAGCTTTCAGCAACAACCATGAGCTGTCATGGAATTCTACACTACCATTGCAGGGCGTTTAGTTTCTATATTTGAAACCTAACGCTAATGTATTGCATATATAGAAATACAACGTTACTATTATGAAACGTAATTTAACCTTCCTTCAAAATTAGAAACGAAAGAGGTTTTTGTATGGAACCTAACTATGAAGTAAAGACATTGAAAAAAGGGCTTCAAATCCTTGAGCTTATTAAGGCACATGGCCCTAGAGATTTGCTTCACATTCAAAAAGAGCTTGGCTTTAACAAAAGCACAGCCTACCGTCTAGTAACAACACTTTTAGACAATGGCTATTTACAAAAAACAGCTTCTGGAGGGTACGCATTAGGAGCGAAAGCAGGGTCAGGTTCATCCTACACTCCTGCTGAAAATTGGAAGGCTGTTCCACCTCTCTTTGAAATTAGCAAAGACCTAGAGGAAACAGCTTACATCGGAATTTTGCAAGATCAGCAAACGGTTATAACGCAAGTAGCGGATGGAGCTAAGAGCATCCGTACTCACTCCTATATTGGTCAGGTGGATGCCATACACCATAGCGCTATCGGGAAAGCGATACTCGCTTTTGAAAGGAAAGAAAAGCAGGAAAGTATAATTGCTACGCTCCCATTACCTCCTACTACAGAAAATACCATTTCTAATCATGATACATTCATGAAGGAACTCAACCACATTAAGGAGCATGGGTATGCACTTGATAATGAAGAGAGTGAAATCGGACTTCGTTGTGTTGGTGCACCAATTTTTAAAGACGATCAAGTGATAGCTGCTATGGCAATCGCCGGGCCAAGCAGCCGTATCACCACGAACAACCTTAGTATTTATATCCATCGTGTCATGGAAGGAGCAAGGCAAATATCTAACTTATTCTAGCAAGACACGACTTGAAAGGGGGGATGCGAACCATACATCAGCAGTAAAACCAGCAATGAAATTACATCGAGAGGAGGATTTACAGTGAAAGATAATATTTCAAAGCAGAGCAGGCTAGCTCTAATAGCTCTTGCCATAAGTGCTTTTGCTATCGGTACCACTGAGTTTGTAATAGTTGGTATATTACCGACCATTGCTGAACAGTTATCCATCTCAGTTACAAAGGCCGGCTGGTTAATCACAAGCTATGCACTAGGTATTGCAATTGGTGCGCCAATAGTAACCGCTAAATTGAGTCATTGGTCCAGGAAACAAACGCTATTGCTTATTATGGGTATTTTTATCATTGGAAACGTATTAGGCTCCATGGCAGCCTCTTTCACGTTACTTGTCGTGGCACGAGTTATAACAGCTGTAGCACATGGAGTGTTCTTTTCTTTAGGCGCAACCGTTGCAACCGAATTAGTTCCAAAGCATAAACAGGGAAATGCCATGTCCATGATGTTCTCCGGGCTTACAATTGCTACTATTATTGGCGTACCTCTTGGAACATTTATTGGACAGACCTTCGGGTGGAGATATACGTTTATTGGGGTAGCCATCCTAGGCATGATTAGCTTTGCAGCAACGCTGATAAGTGTCCCATCCTCAATTGGTAAAGGGAACAAGACATCACTTCAACAGCTAGTGAAGTTAATAATAACGCCGCGCATCTTACTAGCCTTGCTTATGACAGCATTCGGATTTGGGGGTACATTCGTATTATTTACGTACCTTTCTCCCCTTTTGCAAAATGTATCAGGTTTTCCCGAACAGGCCGTGAGTATCCTTTTACTTGCCTATGGCATAGCAGTTGCAATTGGTAATATTATAGGAGGTACAATCGCCAACCAACATCCTGTTAAAGGATTGCGCTATGTATTTGCTGCACAGACTGTAGTCCTTTTCCTTTTATATTGGACCTCTCCATTACAGGTTCTAGGTGTAGTGAACATCGTATTACTCGGTCTATTAGCCTTTATGATGACACCAGGCGTGCAAGTCTATATTGTGTCTTTAGCAGAAAAGCTCGTACCGTCCGCAAAGGATGTAGCATCAGCTTTAAATATATCAGCATTTAATGTAGGTATTGCTTCAGGCTCTGCTATTGGAGGGATCGTGGTGAATCATCTAGAACTTCGCGACACAGCATGGGTTGGTGCCCTGATGGTAGTAGGTGCTATTATTCTAGCAATTATTAATTACCAATTAGATAAAAAACAACAGCTATTTTAATAGCTTAGGAGGAGATTATTTTGCATTCAGAATCAATGAGCAAGCTCTTACAAGAAGAAGATCAACTGGCGTTCCCCAAGTTCACCAATGAGGACGCCTTGCAATTAGGCTTTACCATAATTGATATGGCAAAGAAGCATAATGTTTTCATTGCGGTACACATTGAACGAAACGGACAACCATTATTCTCTCATCTTATGAATGGAACATCAGGAGAAAACGAAGCGTGGATTAACCGAAAAAAAGCTGTGGTTAATCACTATAACCATAGTTCAGCATTTATCGCTGAACGTTTTAAAGAGATGGGGACGAGTCATAACGAAAGCTCCCTTCTGCCTATTAATGATTTTCAAGCTGTCGGCGGTTCCATTCCGCTTATTATAAAGGGAACAGGAGTTGTCGGTACCATTACCGTTGCTGGGCTCACACCAGAATTGGATCACCAATATGCCGTAGATGGAACTTTAGCATATTTAAACCAATAACGAGTAAACAAGTCCATCCTGGCCAGAGGATGGGCTTTTTTGTACCAACATACTCCTTAATGTTCACTATATCATGCAAGACTTTAGCCTGTCACACTGCCTTAGACCCACCGCCAAGTCCATTACCACGATGGATATCTGTATACCTTTTTGTATTCCTAGCACGATTCTCAGCCTCTTCTGCAGTCTCTCCCTCCCATTTCTGTTTACGAGGTCTGCCTCGATTTCCCTTCCACTCCCGAAGCTTGACATACCCAATCACAAACAACATAAGAGTAATAGCAACGATTGGAAATAACAATTCCACAGAACCCCTCCTTTTCCCTATATTATATGAGCCCTTTGTAATCGGTTACAATAATAGGTATTAGACAATTTATGCGGGTAATATAGACAAAATTCTATTTGATTTTGTCAAACTAGAGTGTGTCTGATATGTGATTTTCTCAGGAAATTCGATTCCTTTGATATATGCGCTCTTCTCCGGGACATATGCGCTCTTCCCCTGGGGATATGCGCTCTTCTCCGAGGGATATGCGCTCTTCTCCGGGAGATATGCGCTCTTCCCCGGGGGATATGCGCTCTTCCCCGGGAGATATGCGCTCTTCTCCGGGGATATGCGCTCTTCCCCTGGGGATATGCGCTCTTCCCCTGGGGATATGCGCTCTTCCCCTGGGGATATGCGCTCTTCCCCTGGGGATATGCGCTCTTCTCCGGGACATATGCGCACTTCTCTGGGGGATATGCGCTCTTCCCCTGGGGATATGCGCTCTTACTCTGGAGATATGCGCTCTTCTCCGGGACATATGCGCTCTTCCCAAGGAGATATGCGCTCTTCTCCTGAAGATATGCACTCTTCTCCCGGAGATAAGACCTTTTCCATCCCCATCAAAAAAACCCCACCGCTATATAGCGGTGGGGCTAGATTTAACCTTTTATTATTGGATACCTCGGTATTTTCCTTCGAAGTAGGCAAGTGGAGATCCGTCTTTTACTTCCAGGTTCAATACTTCTCCGATGTATAGCGTGTGATCACCAGCTGCGTGGGTGTCATACACTTTACATGCTATGGTGGCGATGGAATCTTTGATGACTGGCTGGCTTTCGAAACGGTCAAAATCGAGCTCCCATTTTTCTTTAACCATGCCAGCAAAGTAATTGGACATATCCTCTTGAGCATCGGACAAGATGTTAACAGCAAAATATCCAGATTCCTTTATTAGCTCGTTCATTCTTGCTTTGTTGGCAACGGATACTAGGATGAGTTTAGGTTCTAATGATACAGACATAAAAGCGTTGGCAGTCATGCCGTGGACTTCCTCATCTACCTCGGTAGTTACCACCGTTACTCCTGTTGCGAATTTTCCCATGGCTGATTTAAATAAACGATCGTCCATGCTAGCCCTCCTATATAACAAATGTTGGTTTCTTGCGTTTCAACGTTGGTTCCTTCAATGCTACTGTATCATTTGTATGGACATTATTCACGAGAGAAGCTTCATTGAACCATCGGTCTGGTGCTTCATGTCCCCAGAAAGTTTGACGAGTTGGGTCATTTATATCCCATTTTATTGGCTTGAAATCAGGATCACTTGTTAAGTAGTCTCCATTATACAATTCAATCCGGTGTCCGTCCGGATCGCGTAAGTATAGAAAAAATGCGTTAGATAAACCGTGCCGCCCAGGACCTCTTTCAATGCTGTCCACATATCCAAGTGAGGCAAGAACATCACAGGCGTGAATGAGACTAAGCTGATCATTTAACCAAAAGCCTATATGATGAAGTCTTGGACCATCCCCATTCATGAAAGCGACGTCATGAACACTTGGCTTCCGATGCAGCCAGGCAGCCCAAATGGATTCGTCATCTGATGTGTACTCGGAACAACGGAAGCCTAGTTCCTCTACGTAGAAATTGTATGCCCTTTGCACATCAGGTACCATACAATTGAAATGATCAATACGCTGAACTCGTGCTCCTTTATAATGCTCGAAGCGTTGCAGCATACGATCGACTGTTTTCATTGTAGCAAAGAATTCGACCGGAATCCCAGAGATATCCTGAATTCTAAAGGAACGCCCTAACGCTGTCTGGCTTCCCTCCTCCATCCATTTAACATCATAGCCTTTAGCTACAAAGTGAGAAGCTAGTCGATCAACATCTTCTTCTGACATCATTTTATAACTAATTACCTCAACAGCAGGTTCTGGAGCTTGCTTTAATACAAGGCTATGGTGAACATGCTCTTCTAATCCCCGATAATAAATAGAATGTTCATCCACTTCAGTCTCTATAAAGCCTAACGCATCATAGAAAACTCTAGAGGCGTTTAAATCTTTCACATGCAAAACCGCTCTGGCAGATCGAATAATATCAAAGGCCATAACCCTTCCCCCTTATACGTTAGACAGATTCGGTTTAGCTGTCTTCGTCTGTTGTAAGAACTCCTCTACAAAATCTTTGTAAGGCTGTTTATCATACTGATCAAAGTACGTCATGCCCATTTTAATTGGATCACCAAAGAAATAGTACTCATAGTGTGCTTGACGACTACCAAAGGCACTAAGTGTGGCATCCCACGCTAATCGGAATAGCTGTACGCGATCATATCCACCTAGGTTTTTGCCCTGCATGGCTCTCTCGACGATAGGTCCAATTTCTTCATGCTGAAAATCAGCCTCTGTTGGAATGCCCATCAGCCCTGATGCACCTAAGATACGAAGAATTTCCGTTATGCGGGGATAGACGCGCGGATACCAATTTCTAGCGGCATTTAATGCATCAAAATCTGGTGTCATAACACCCCATTTATCTATTTCTGCGTTATGCTCCGCCCGATAGAGATGGGATTTCATTGTTTCCAGCATAAGCATTACTTCGGTTCCTTTGTCCTTAACGTGCTGAAATTGGTCAATGCCAATTGCATCCATAACTTGCAAGATAATACCAAGCAGGAACTCTGTTTTGACGACATTTTTGGAAACGACCTGATGGGCCATATGAACAACCGCATTCGTCTCAATAAATGTTCTATTACAAATGGATGAGTTCTCACATACGAACACGCGCTCCCACGGAACGAAGACATTTTCAAAGGAAACGATAGCGTCACCTTCTTCAAAACGAGAAGAGAGAGGATGATCCCATTCATTCTTTCCGTAATCGAATGATTCCCTGCTGAAGAATTTCAATCCTTCTGTGTTGTTGGGTATAGCAAAAGCAAGAGAATACGGATCATCTAATTCCCCAGACTGCTTAACAGTAGATGGGAATACTAGTATTTCATCTGTAATGCCACCTTGTGTAGCCAATAGACGTATACCATCGACAATAATGCCATCTTTTCGCTTTTCAACGAGGTGAAGGGCTACATTGGCATCCTTCTGTTCATGCTGGGCCTTTGCACGGTTTACCTGTGGATGTATTAAGGTATGGGTTAAGCTGATATCATTTTCTCGGACATATTCATAATAATTGCGTGCATTCTCAGCAAACATCGTATCCTGTTCAGCAAAAAATTCATTTGCATAGCCCATTGCCATGACTTCAGCATTTAAATAGTCCGGAGATCGCCCCATCATACCTCCATTGGAGCGCGACCATTCTGTAATGGCTTCCCGGCGACGAATTAGATCCTCTATCGACTCAGGCTTGAGAAAGCTCATTCCCACCTGTTCCCCTGAAGTCGGAGAAGTGTAAAGCATCTTTTCCGGCTGTTCATGCTGGATATCGTATAGTCGTGCCATGGAAGCAACCACATTCTTAAATGCTGGATGTGTTGTAGGATCTTCGACTCTTTCACCTTGGATATATACATTGTTTCCAGCCTGTTTAATACGTTCAATATATTGTGCACCTGTTTTAGCGCCCATAGCTTATTCCCCCTTTTTTCCAAATTGCGGTATGGAATGGTCCCCTAATGCCACATGAATAACTTGCGTTTCTGTAAAGAACTCAAATGCATAGTATCCGCCTTCTCGTCCAATACCACTATGTTTCGAACCACCGAATGGAGTTCTCAAGTCTCGTACGTTCTGTGCATTTATCCACAACATACCAGAATCAACGGCTTGTGCGACCCGATGACCTCGTTTTAGGTCATTGGTCCAAACATACCCTGCAAGTCCATACCGTATATCGTTAGCCAATGCGACTGCTTCCTCTTCATCCTTGAACGGAATAACCGATAGAACCGGACCAAAAATTTCCTCTTGAGCTACTCTCATTGAATTATTTACATTAAGCAGTAACGTCGGAGCTATATAATTACCGTCCTGGTATGCGTCCTGCATGGTACTGCTGTATAGCTCGCATCCCTCTTCTCTCGCAAGGTCGAGATAGCCTTTCACTCGTTCATAGTGAACTCGATGAGCAAGAGGACCGATTTGAGTGTCTGAATCTAAGGGGTCCCCGATAACAATGTTATCCACTCTATTTTTAAGCGCTTTCACAAATGAATCATATATGCCTTCATGCAGCAAAAGTCTCGAGTTAGCCGTACACCTTTCCCCATTAAAGGAGAAAATACCCCAAGTACAAGCATCAAGCGCTCTTTCAAAATCTGCATCATCAAATACAATGATAGGAGATTTCCCACCTAGCTCCATGGAAAAACGCTTTAAAGAATCTGCACCATTTTTCATTATTTCCGAACCAGTTGTCGTTTCCCCAGTAAAGGAAATCAACTCTACATCCGGGTGGGCAACAAGAGCGGCACCTGCTGATTCGCCAAATCCATGAACAACATTAAATACCCCATCTGGTAGACCCGCTTTATCAATAATTTCCGCTAATCGATTAGCGCTTAACGGAGACCACTCGGCTGGCTTAAGTACTACTGTATTACCTGTCGCTAATGCTGGTGCCACTTTCCACGTTTCGAGCATGAATGGGGCATTCCATGGTGTAATAAGACCCGCAACCCCTACAGGCTTATGGATGGTATAGTTTAAAAATTCGTCATCCACTTGATAGGCATCTCCTACTAATCGAGCCGAAACCATCTCTGCATAGAAGCGGAAATTTTGAGCCGCGCGAGCTACCATTTTTTTCGTTTGGCTAATAGGAAGTCCTGTGTCATACGATTCGAGAGGAGCAATTTCCTCAATGTGCTCATCAATTAAATCAGCAATTCTATTCACATAGGCAAGCCTTTCCTTTACTTTCAGTTTGCCCCATTCTCCTTTGTAGGCTGCTCGAGCTGCCGACACTGCCTTATCAATATCTGCTTGAGCCCCTTCAGCAACATAATTAATTGTTTCATTTGTAAACGGGTTGTGGTTGGCAAACTGTTGGTTGCTCTCCGCTTCCACAAACGCTCCGTTAATATATAGCTTTACATTCGTTACCTTGCTCAATATATTTTGAACCAGTTGCTGTTTATCCTTTAATTGTGAATTCATCATACTCCTCCTCTACTTACTTGGTATAACATGCTCCGGCAGGTCCACATAGTCGTGAAGAACCCTCCGAATTTCTCGCTGTAAATCTTCTGTTGGCAGGTCCATCGGCAGACGAAGCACTGGGTGAATTGCCCCCATCATACCTAATGCTGCCTTTAAAGGTGCAGGGTTTGTGTCCTTAAATAACACATCGTTAAGCGGCATAAGCTCATAGTGTAATTCCTGAGCGCGCTGAACATCCCCTTTATTCCACGCATTGTATATTTCTGCTACTTTATCAGGCATGATATTTGCTGTTGCACTGATATGACCAGCACCACCAATAGCAAGCATCGGAAAGCACAATAGCTCAATTCCAGAATAAAGTAAAAAGTCTCGACCGCAGTTCAACAGCACACGATTCACATGCTCAAAATCCTTGTTGGATTCTTTCACACCAATAATATTTGCACAATCTTCATTTAACCTTGCTAACGTTTCGACATGAAGATTTGTTGCTGTTCTTCCGGGAATATTATAAATAATGATGGGGATGTCGACAGCATCATGTACCGCCTTAAAATGCTTATACAAAGCATGCTGGGAAGGTTTATTGTAATACGGCACAATCACTAGGGCTGCATCCGCTCCTATCTCCTGTGCTTTTTGTGTTAAATAGATGGTTTCATCGTGATTAGTTGATCCTGTACCAGGCACAAATGGTACTCTGCCATCAATAGCTTTATATGCTTTCTCCATTACGGAAACACGTTCCTCCACCGATAACGAGCTAGGCTCGCCTGTCGTTCCTGTGACGGAGATCGCATGAGTTCCACTATTAATATGCCAATTTATGAGCTTTTCAAGTGTCGGGTAATCAATCGAAAAATCCTTCATAAATGGAGTGACAATCGGCGCTATTGATCCTCTCAATTTCTCCTTAGCTTCCTTTGCATACATCATTCTATCAACACACCTTTCAATTCTTCCGATTCATTATTTATCTGAAATATCTGTCATTTTTACTGTAGCATGTGCTACGATAGATGAGAAATATCTAAAATGTTGCTTATACATATCAAAAACATATAGATATCGAAAGGAGAACGTGCATGGATATTCGTAAGCTTCGTTATTTTTATACCATTGCACAAGAGAAACAAATTACAAGAGCTGCAAAAAGACTGCACATCGCCCAGCCTCCTCTCAGTCAACAGCTGAAGCAGTTGGAGGGTGAGCTTGGCATTCCTTTATTCGAACGAAATGGCAAAAAGCTGGAATTAACAGAAGCTGGTAAAGTGCTGTATCATCGGACTGAAAAGCTGCTTCACGAAATGGATGACATGATCACAGAAGTAAAAGAAACCCATGAAGGAATTCGTGGTGTCCTAGCTTTAGGCTCCGTGAAATCATGCTTTTCTTTTTTACCAAGGCAGCTGAAATCGTTTCGCGAGCAATATCCAAATCTGCATTTTCACTTACAAGAAGGAGACACCTATTTTCTGTCAGAGAGCTTACGGAACCGTGAAATTGAATTAGCTATCGTTCGATTACCCATTGATAAGGATGACTTTTCCTTACTTCGTCTTCCTTCTGAACCATATGTTCTCGTTACAACCAAGGAAATGTGTCCTTTTCCGTCCTCAATTTCAGAAGTATTCATGGCAGACCTAGCGGATTTGCCATTATTATTACTTCACCGCATGAGTGGTGTGGGGCAATATGAAGTCATCCTGAATGCCTGTCGTTTAAATGGCTTTGAGCCAAATATTGTTTGTGAGTGTCCTGATGTTTCTATGCTGCTTTCCTTAGCGGCAGCAAACGTTGGGGCAGCTATTGTGCCCAAATCTTCCTTGTCCGAAGCAGCCTACCCAAATTTGAAAGCGTTAACAATTATTGAAAATAGTGTACAGGCAGAAGCAGCAATGATTTGGTTAACCGACCGTCATCTTTCTACAGCAGCCAAACGGTTCATTAGTCAGCTGGAGGCATCCTTGGCTGCAACAGAAACATAATAGATATTTGAATTTTAAGACGATTTGTGGTTACTATGAATTTAGTATCAAACATTTTCCGATTTGGAGGAGATTCCATGAAAAATGCATACGCGAAAATATGCGGGATTCCTGAACTTCAGCAAGTTCAGATTCATCCTGAAACGCTGCAGATGATAGAAGCGGAACAAAAAAGTGTATTAGATTTCCCATTGTCCGGAACGATATACGGGACTATGTTCAATTATGCTGGCACGTGGGAGAAACAAAAAGAGGCTTTTCATCAGCCACCTTATCAAAAACCGCCAGAAGCACCTGTGTTATACATAAAACCAGCAAATACTTTCACTGGACCTAACACGAATATTCCTATTCCTGAAGAAATAGAACACGTAGAAATAGGAGCTTGTTTAGGCGTGGTCATGAAAGAGAATGCTACACAACTTACTACAGAAAACGCGATGTCCTATGTACTTGGATATACTATTGTTAATGACATATCTATTCCACATGAAAACGTACATAGACCAGCTATTCAACAAAAAGCACGTGACCGATTTTGCGCAGCTGGACCATGGATTATGGAAAAGGACTCTGTCCCTTCTCCCGATGCATTGGAAATACGCGTCTATATTAATGGAGAGCTCTGCCAGCACAATTCCACTGTACATTTAATCCGGTCCATATCCCAATTACTAGTAGATGTTACCGAGTTCATGACATTACGTAAAGGAGATACACTATTAGTAGGAATCCCCGATAAACCACCACTTGCTAAAGCCCTGGATGAAGTTCGAATTGAAATAGATACGATTGGGAATTTGGACAATTCATTCATAAAAGAGCAAGCGTATGTGAAGGAGGTACAATCATGAAAACAGCTAGAGTTGCTTATAAGGGCAGGGTCCATCATGCAAGAGTGTTAGATCATAAGATTCTTCTAGAGGAAGGAACCTCTTGTTCTGAGGAAGAAATAGTTTGGCTACCTCCAGTGGAACCAAGAACGGTGTTTGCATTAGGGCTCAACTATGCTGATCATGCTTCAGAGCTTTCCTTTTCAGCCCCTGAGAAACCGCTTGTCTTTCTCAAAGGTCCCAATACGTTTATCGGCCACAAAGGAGAAACGTTACGTCCAGTAGATGCCACAAACATGCACTATGAATGTGAGCTTGCCGTTGTAATTGGAAAAAGTGGAAAACACATAGGAAAAGAAGAGGCTTATGAATATGTTAAGGGCTACACTATCGCTAACGATTATGCTATAAGGGATTATCTAGAAAACTATTACCGTCCAAATTTGCGAGTAAAGAACAGGGATACTTGTACTCCACTAGGTCCTTGGATAGTACCAAAAGAAGACATCGCTGATCCGATGAACCTGGCCCTCCGGACATATATTAACGGAAAGAAGACACAGGAAGGTAATACAAAGGATATGGTATTTGATATTCCTTACTTAATCGAATACCTCTCTAGCTTCATGACCCTAAGTGAGAATGATATCATCCTGACAGGCACCCCAAAAGGGTTAGAGAAGGTATATGAGGGGGATGAAGTGGTGACAGAAATAGAAAAAGTAGGAAGGCTGATCAATTATGTAGGTAAGAAACAACCTAGCATAGTATAAGGAGATGTGAATATGCCGCATATTTACGTAGAATATACAGAAAATATCAAATCTCAAGCTAATATGAAAGAGCTGCTTCCAAAGCTGCACGAGGTATTGCTACAAAGAGAAGACACTTTTCCTATAGGTGGTATTCGCTCTCGCGCCATAGCTTTACAAGATTATTACGTTGCAGATGGGTCCGCAGAAGACGCATTCGTCCATGTAACGTTAAAAATCGGCAAAGGCAGAAGTGAGGTAGAAAAGGAAGAAACGTGCACAGCCCTTTTTCAAGTAATAGAAGATCATTTTTCCGATCTCTTTGAACGCAATTACCTTGCGCTTTCCCTAGAGCTTTATGAATTCCAAAACAAAACATGGAAAAAAAATAATATCCACGATCGATTTCACTAATCTGCTCCTGTACTTCACTACCATAAAAAAATAGCAGACCTGCTGCTCGAGGTCTGCTTCTTTATTAATTCATCAATACCTTAATTCCCATAACCACATTCCAAATCATAATACCAAAGGAGATCAAACCAAATACTCCAACCCCTATGACAACAGCAATGCCGGTTCCTTCACTAAAACCACCTACCACTAATGCAATTATGATTAGCGCAATTATCATAACAAATGGAATGATATGCGAAATAAGTGCTCGTTTCGAATGATGCTTCACCTCTTCCTCCCCAATAATCCACGTAATAAGAGGTAATAAGAAGGGGGCGAAGAAGACGCTAAAATACGCCAATGATGAAATAATTTTATTCGTACTCATCTGAAAATCTCCTCTCCAAAACTATGAAAAAATAAGTTCCTATAATGCATACGTTCCTCATTTTAATTGGTTTCAAAACTTTAAAATTAAATTTTCCTATCTTCCTCATAATCTTA
This sequence comes from Pontibacillus salicampi, assembly GCF_042434395.1. Taxonomy (NCBI): domain Bacteria; kingdom Bacillati; phylum Bacillota; class Bacilli; order Caryophanales; family Bacillaceae; genus Pontibacillus; species Pontibacillus salicampi. Next base: position 199,716 of record NZ_JBHLTP010000011.1, read on the forward strand.
CTAACTTTTTATTAAGTGGGGACAGCCTCTCCTATGAATTGCCTCCATTCAAAACTCCCCCTGTTCCTACAGAGGGACTGCATTAGTAGTGCTGTTTACTCAATTGCTCTAATATCTTTACATGCTGCCTATCCTTATCCAGAATTTCCTTCACCACCCGGTGACTCTCTTTATCTAAGTCACCTTTCACTATTTCCTCGGAAATTTCCACCCCATAATGGCTTTCTCCTTTCAAAGCGCTCTCTACAATCCCTTTAGTATCCTTAGGCATCAAAAACTTGCCTATATACCCTTGTACAGAACCCACAACACCTTCATCGTTTACTGGCGTACCACCTAAATTCTGAATACGTTCCGCCACCTGTTGAGCATGCTGTTTATGATTTTGTTGAATAGCCTGAAATTCCTTCTTGATATATCGATCCTGTAACATTCCTATGTAATGTTCATATGCGTGAATGCCCATATACTGACCCTTCAAAAATTGGTTAAGTGTTTTTACAACATCCTTCTCCTGCATAGAAAAAACCTCCTTTTACTATATTGTTTCACTTAATCACTCCATTATTCTATAGTAAAGAAAAGAGAGTTCTGTTATCCCCGTATAATCATACAATCTAATAAGTGTGTTTAAGAAGGAGGACGAAGCATGCTGGAAATAACCATAACCATTATATCTTTATCTATCATGCTTTTATTAGCATTATTTCACATACTACTTGCCTTTGGAGCACCATTGGGTGAATATGCATGGGGGGGATTTTATCCAACATTACCCCGCCCTTTTCGAATAGGCAGTATATTTTCTGCACTTGTATTACTTTTTCTCTCAGGAGTCTATGCCCAAAACGCAGGCTTTATTACAATCACACCCTCCTTACCTACAAACACCATTCTTATTATCGTTACCGTCTTTTTTGCCTTAAACACCTTCGGAAATATTGCTTCAAAAAGCAGGAAAGAACGATGGGGCATGACTCCTATTTCTAGTGTGCTCTTTCTGCTGACCCTTGCACTTGTGTTTATTGGTTAAGAGATAGCATGAATTTTATTCCCATTTATTCGTTTAATGGCAAGTTGAGTCAAGAAATACTTATGCCTTTTTTCATCTCAGTTTCAATTACATTAACCATCTTTATGTAAACCCCTCTGGACTCTTCCTCTACAGATAGTCCTAGAAGGGTGTTCATTTAATTAATCTTTTTTAGAATTATAATGCCATTCCAAAAGGTAGGATGGTTGTTATAATGTGTATTCTGTTGCAATATTATTTCATACTGGTCCTTTCTCTGCTTCATAAAATCAAGGGTTGCTTGTTTAGGTTCATTCCAATTTGTATCATCGACCATAATAATACTACCTTCTGAGAAGAAAGGTTCGGCAATTTCGAGTCCTTTTAGTTGATTTACATAATCGTGAGGACCATCATAAAAATAAAACCCAATCGGTCCTTTATGAATAGAATGAAAATACTCTTCATACCCCATGTCATAAAACTCATGTTGGTCAGATCTATAGGAATGAAAACGCTTCATAAAGGCTTCCCTGGGTCCCCCAAATGAAGAGAAATTATCTATTCCTATGCACTTTTTATTACCGTTGTTAACTAATCCAGATAAGAAAGAAAAGCCATTCCAAACACCTACGTTTACGAAACGCTCTTCATCTTTCATGGCGGCTACAGCTTTGTTAATAATCCCTGCCATGACTAAAGTAGACATTCTGGGAACTTCTAGGCATACTGGCTCAAGATATTTTTTTAACATCAAATCATCTTCAGGAAATATAGTGTTATCCATTTCTAATACTGTATTATTTATATTAGAAGCATCTACTGGAGTATATGGCTGAATATCCTTAAATGAAATACGTTTGATAAACTCACTTAACTCCACTTATTCTCTTCCTCTCTTAGTTATAAAATTAAATTCCTTCCATTTGCAATAAACTGTTTAATTTATCTATATCTACTATTAAGTTATCAATCCCCCCTATCACTTTAGGAGGCTCTTCAATAGGGCAAACTATTTGGAAGTATTCCAGATTTAAATGGTTACATATCTTCCAGAATACGTTACTATTCATCGTTCGAGGACTTAACTCAAAGTGTTTAGCTCCTGGTTTTGAAAATATTAAATTCGTGTTTCCGGCTCCTACCGGGGCAAGGACCACATCGGCAGATGAAAATATTTCAACCTGCTCCTTAACACTCAAAGAACTTAAAGTTATTGTTTTAAAACCTTTATTGACTAGCAATTGTTTTAGTTCTGATTCATTTACGATATACCTAGCTCCTGCATCTTCTCTACTGATATATATCCTCTTATAGGTTGAATCAGGCTTAAGGGTTACTTTTTGAGTTGCTGTATCTTTTATATATTGAACTGCCCATTTCGGGATTCCTCCCATTAATCTTGGAACAGAAGGAACAATCACTTTTTTCGCCTTAAGGTGAAAAGGAAACTTACTGCTGGGATCTATTTCTATCACTTTACTTTTAGGTATCCCCAACATATTAAGCCATTCTTTATGAAAAGGCTTTGACATTTTCCCAAAAACATATTTATCAATATGAATGTTACTTCTTTGCAATAAATGGTATCTAGGAAGAATATCTAATAGAAAATGATGATAGTTATTTTGGGTAACGTCATTACCTCCCCATAGTAAATGGGCTACTGTCTCTTCTGTTTCATCTGGAACTGGAAGCTCCGAATAAGGTAGAGGGATTGTAAACTCAATATCTCTCATACGTTTATTATCTGGAGTTGCCACATAACCGTGGGAGCTAAAAATTCGTCCTTCTGGGATTATACATACAAATGCTTCTTGATAAGGGGTAGTTACAGGCCATCTGATAGGGTCTAATCCCTTAGGGGCAGAGAAAGTAATGCTCTCCTTTGGATAGATCACTTTATAATAATCATCAATATCTTTGAAGTATGCTTTAGCCCAATCAAATGTTCTCTGATAAAACTCTGTAGGAACATGCGTCTCTATATTACTCAATATAATCACTCCATTAATTATTGTTCAAGATCCAAAGAGTTAGAAAGAACATATACCATGACATTGTTTCTTTCTATAAACATAAATTAATACTGTAGTGTAATTCTCGTAATTGAGGAGGGTATGAATATAAACACTCAAAATTCAGAGGGCTATCCGATTGTTTCTATTGTAATCATCACAAGGAACAGCTTGAAATTCACGAAAGAATGCATTGATAGCGTTGTTAGATACACCCATATATCATATGAGTTAATCATCATTGACAACAATTCGTATGATGGGACAAAAGAGTATCTCCAAGGACTGCAGCTCATCAAGTGTCTATATAATTCAGAGAATAAGGGCTTCCCTTATTCATGTAACCAAGGAATAAAAGAGGCAAAGGGGGAGTATGTTGTTTTATTAAATAATGATACAGTGGTAACAGAAGGATGGCTTACTAGGTTAATTGTTCCGTTTCAACGGGACCAAACTATTGGTATCGTCGGTCCAGTGTCCAACTTTGTAATAAAAGACCAACTAGTGGATGACCCTCCATACAATACAATAGCAACGATGCATCGCTTTGCCAGAGAAAGAGGAATAAGACTTAATGGTAAAGGCAAATACACCACATTAATTAGTGGATTTTGTATGGTGTTTCCTCGCTACTTGGTTCAATACATTGGAGGGTTTGATGTAGGATTTTCGCCGGGTTATTACGAGGATGCTGATTTCTGTATCCGTGCTCAAATATATGGGAAGAAAGCCTGGGTAGCAGAGGATGTATTCATTCATCACTATGGGAGTCAAAGCTTTAAGAAGTCTAGTGAAGCAGAGATACAATCCATTGCATACCGAGAAAGATTATTTTTGAGTAAATGGCGGTTGAAAACATTATATAACAACGAAGAGATACAAAGAATGATTGAGAGAGAGAAACCCTTCCGCAGAGATAAACATTATGTCTCTCTTGATTCTTCAATACAGTAAGCAGGCAAACTGATATCAGTTCCTGCTTTTTCCTTTATAAAGGAAGTATTGGCTTTCCTTTTTGCATTCTTTCCAAGGCTTCTATTGGTAAATGGATACAATCTTGAAAGGAAAGGTGAAAACAGGATAAGATGACTTCATCAGTAATCAAACGAACCGTGTCCTCTTCTGTGTAATATAATTCATTTGTTCCAAATGTTACTAATTTCCCGTTAACTATCCCCCTTTCAAATATTATTCCTTCTAAAGCATTTCCCCTTGGAATACGATTGTATATGTCATCTTCCACTGTAATAATCTCATTATAGCTAAAGTTTAAATGGCGAAATACTTCCTCGGACACGATAGGATATATAGTACCGTTCCGAATCATAGATACTTCTTCCCCTGTGCTAGCTTTGATAAGAAACTGGTTAGGGCCATTATCCACAATGGAATGCATTGAGGAGATTGGCTTTCCGTGAGGAATAGAGTGCACTGTAACCTCAGGTAAAATACAAATATTTTCCCACTTATAACGGTAATAAGCAAAATCTTGTTCGGTGACGATATGACGTTTAAAACCATGCTCTACTATAAATATTGCCGTGCCTTCTTCCGATTTTATGAGTACACCTTGTGGCACATAAGGCAGCATATGTGAAGTCGGTGGCTTGTTACAAACTATTTGAAGCTGTTGGATGATCTGCTGCTGAAATCTATCTGCACCAAATATATGCATTGCGGCCAGTTTGCTTTGCTTCCCTACCTCTGCTAACCTACCCTTTTCTTGAATAAGCTTCTCTACTATAGAAGAAAGTTCTCTAATATTCCCATGGTTGGCTAGCTTATCTCCATTCCCAGTCTTTTGTAATATTTCCACAAGACCTCCACTGCGGTATGCAACGACGGGCTTCCCAAATATCATACCTTCTAATGCGGTTAAGCCAAATCCTTCTTTTACCAAACTCGGGACAACAACAACATCTAAGGCAGGATAGATAGTAGCTACATCCTTTATATACGTTTTCTGATGAAATCTATTGTTATAAGGGGACATCTTGACTTTCTTCATACAATTGTGGAAATATGATGAATCAGTTTGATTACCAGTAATAAGAAAATGAACAGAAGGGTATTTACTAGCAAGGAGTAAGGCCATTGAAATGAAATGATCAACACCTTTGGAAGGTATAATATCAGCGGCTAACATACCAATTAACAATTCCTTTTGGTTTACACCTAATTGGGTACGTAACGTCTCCCTATGCTGACTTTCATTACTTTCCATAACATGCTTTATTTCGTAGGTAGGATAGAGTAAATATGTTTCCTGTTGAAAGAAGGATAGAGCCACTTCAGAAACTCCGATAACCCAATCTGCATAATGCTGGATGAACCCTACAGCATGTGGAGTATAAGCAGTTGTTTGTAAAATTTCATGGATCATCCATGCTACAGGTATCTGTTCCTTTTTAGCAGCGATGGCAGGTGCAATGTTAACGCATGTATTCGCTACAATAGCGTCCGGTCTTTCCTGAGTTAGGAGGTTTTGCAGCATAGATATTCGCTGATCATTGCCTAGAGAGATTATATCGGTATAAGTTCCAGCATGAGACTCCCACAAACTCCACCCTATTGGAAAGGATTGAATAATTACTCTAAGTCCCATTTCTCTCGCCTTAATCTCTAGCTCTCCCTTATTTGGAACCACCAACACACATTCTGCACTATTTCTGGCATATTGTAGAAATAATAACAAGTATTTTTCTGATCCTGTTATACGGTTTGGTGTACACATATGTGAAAAGAAGAGTAATTTCCTGTTATGCAATGTACTCCACCTCTCCCTCATGTCACTTCCCTTATAGAAATGATTTATTTTATAATCCTGAACGCTGTATTACATCTTGGATAAATGAATCTAGATCAGGGTCTGACGGCGAAAGAATACCAAGTCCATGAAAGGAAGAAACACGATGAAAGCTAATAGCTCGAGATGTCGTTTGTAAGAAGTCTTCAATTGCTGTCAACACACCATTCCTTTCCCCTCCTTCTTTCAAAGCATGGTTCATCCCATGATTGATTGCTCCCTCTACATCATCCATACGGTCAAGGTCAATCAAATCGGAACAGCCAGGGGCCACTCCTCCCGTGCTGTTTGGATGAAGAAATTCATCTGGTATGGAGGAGGGATTATAATACATGTCTCTTCTTGCATATGGCCACTCTACATCGTGTAGAAAAATGATTGGAAATGTCTCGTCATCCTTTAGTTTATTATCAATAATAGTTAACTCATGATATACCGTAAACCAGTTATGATCACCATCGATTAACACGGAGTCATAGCCTGATAAAAAAGGAAGCTCTTGAAGACTATAATTTTGAATGAGCTCATAATGATGATTAAATTTTTGAACATACTGATTGGAGTCAAACTGAGGATCTATGTCGATAACAGTTAATTTTCCATTTTTTAATTGGCAAAAGGTTACAAGGTTTTTGGTGTTCTCCCCTTTAAATGCCCCTATTTCAATTATATACTTACTGTTAGTATGATTCAGAATCGGGAATATAAGCTTAGCCCAAAATCTTTTCACATCATGAACCTCCTTTATCGATATTGAGTATCCCAGCAGAAATTTATCGTGGGGTCATCATAAGAGATACGTTTTTCATCAGGATTGGCTGCATGATAGGAGGAAGTAGTGAAGTAAATAATAGTAGCAGGAATATTCCCAAGAACACGGTATCCATGTGCTACGCCTACCGGAATTAATAGCATAATCGGGTTTTCATCACCCATGTAATAAACATCCGTTTGACCATGAGTAGAGGAATCCTTTCGTAAATCATACAGGACAACCTGAGCATTTCCAGATGGAAAAAACCATAGGTCATCCTGCTTCTCATGATAATGGAACGCTTTAATAACACCTGGATAGGTCATGGACCAGGACGCCTGCCCAAATCGATTCAAGAGCTCTGGCTCATCATCCCGTACTAATTCAGCAAAAAATCCTCTGTCATCACAGTGCTTTTGAATTTTTTTTAGCTTAACTCCGTCAATCATAAAGACTGCTCCTTTCTAACAAAGTCTGTTAGCGCCTGATCCCATTGTCTCAGTTCAGAAAGCCCTGTTTGGACGAGCTTAGATGTAGCAAGAACGGAATACGCGGGTCTGACAGCCTTTGCTCCGTATTCACTTGTGGAAATTGGCGTAATCATCTCCGGGTTGTAGCCAGCTTCTCTCCAAATATGTTCGGCAAATTCATACCATGAACAGGAGCCACTGTTTGTAACATGATACACCCCACAAGGTGCTGCTAACATGTACTCAATTGCATCTACCAGGTCATTTATATACGTCGGACTTCCAAATTGATCATGAACCACGCTGATTGGCTGTTGGGCTCTAGCTAATCTAAGCATAGTAGTAACAAAGTTCTTGCCTCCGTGTCCATACAACCAAGATGTGCGTACCACCATAAAGTTCCCACTCATCATGGTTAATTGCTCTCCTAGCTTTTTACTTAATCCATAAATAGATAAAGGTCTTGGAATATCTTCTTCTACGTATGGCACTCCCTTATATCCGTCAAAAACATAATCTGAACTAATGTATATCATTCTTGCACCTATTGACTGAGCAGCCTGAGCGACGTAACCCGCTCCTAAACTATTTACATCAAAAGCAAGAACTCTATTCACTTCGCACAAATCCACTGCTGTGTACGCTGCTGCATGGATAATCAGCTCTGGCTTAATGGCTGCCAATTGATAATCTATTTCGTCTTTATTCGTCACATTCAGTTCTTCTTTTCCTAGTCCTACTACTGTATGTTTCTGCTTAAGTTGATTTACTAACCTCTTTCCTAGCTGCCCGTTCGCTCCCGTGACAACGATTATCACATACTCACCCACTATCTCTTTTGTGATGTGTACCAGGCGATTGTTTTCTCTATCCCCTCTTCAAAGGAAACACTTGGTTTCCAACCTAATGTATGCAAAACCTTAGAATAATTCATCGCATAGCGTAGATCATGGCCTTTTCGATCGTCTACGTATTTTATTAAACTCTCATCTTTCCCTAATTTCTTCAATATAAGATTCAGTACATCATAGTTGGTTAGTTCTTCATTTCCACCAATGTTATACACCTCTCCCATCTCCCCATTTTTCATAATGTTAAAAATGGCTCGACAATGGTCCTCCACATATAACCAATCACGCATATTTGTGCCGGCACCATATAATGGAATACGCTCATCCTTCATTGCATTCAATATAATAGTCGGGATGAATTTCTCCTTATTCTGCATTGGTCCGAAATTATTGCTGCATCGACTAATAATAACAGGTGCTTGATGGGTGTTTACATAGGAACTTACTAGTAAATCAGCACTCGCCTTACTTGCAGAATAGGGATTATTTGGTGCAATAGGGGTTTGCTCTGTAAAAGCATCGTCGCTCCAAGCTAATGATCCGTACACTTCATCTGTAGAAATTTGAATCATGTTGGATATGGCACCTTTACGTACTGCTTCTAACAGTTGATAAGTCCCCATTATATTCGATTGTAGAAATGGTAAAGCATCTTCAATACTTCTATCTACATGAGATTCAGCAGCAAAATTAATGACCCATTCATAAGAATCCTTAGTTACAGCGGCTATATCCTCCGGCTTACTAATATCTCCTTTCATAAAGGTGTAACGTGGGTTAGGTTGAAATTCATCTAGTATGTGTCGATTACTAGCATAGGTTAATGAATCAATATTAGTAATGTAGTAATCAGTGTGCTCTAGCATATACGAAATGAAATTTGACCCAATAAAGCCAGCACCACCCGTAACTAGTAGTCTATTCTTCATGTACATCCCTCTTTTGCTCCATATCGTATAGTAATGCTGATGCTTTAAATAGAGATTCATGGGTTCCTGCATCTATCCACCAGCCAGCCAGAATATCAAATTCCAGCTTACCCTTCTCAATATATATATTGTTTACATCTGTTATTTCTAGTTCGTTTCTCATAGAGGGAGTGAGCTGCTGAATATAGGAAAGAACCTGGTCGTCAAACATATATATTCCTGTCACACAATAGCTGGAGGGGGGAAGCTTTGGTTTTTCATGAATAGCAACTATTTTATTAGTCTTTACATCCAATTCCGGTACTCCAAATCGGGAAGGGTCATCTACTTTATATAATAGAACTCTTGCTCCTTCTCCTTGCTTCCGAAATTGATGCACATATTTATCAAGAGGATCCTCAAACACATTATCACCAAGTAATACGACAACAGATTCCCCTTTAATATGGGGCTCAGCCCGCAGTAACGCATCAGCTATACCCGCACCTTGTTTGACTTGTATCATAAAGGTCAGTTTTACATTCCATTCTTCGCCATTACCTAAGAGCTGAATAAACGAAGATAAATCGTGTTTATTTGTCACAATGATAATATCGTCAATTCCTGCATCTTTTAGCTTTATGATAGACCAATATATCATCGGATATCTCCCAACAGGTAATAGGTGTTTATTATGAATATTGGTCAAAGGCTTTAACCTGCTCCCTGTACCTCCTGCTAAAATAACTCCCTTCATGACAATAATGCACCACTTTCATTTTGTACTTTTTCTTCTTTCCTTATGGTCATGCTCTACCTTATGGAAAATAGTTCTTCAACCATCCTCACAACCAAAGCATTAGAATAACGTTCTATAATAACGTATGTTTATCAGCATTTTATGTAACGAATTACCAAGGAATATTTATAAAATGGTGAAGATGCCTTAATAGAATCGGATTAGTGCAATACATCACGAAGCATATGTTATGTGAAATGTAGCATTAAAAAAGAACTATACTCGAAAATCTTCTGTTGAGATTCGTTACAGTTCGAATTTTTATTTTTATACTCTCCCCCATCATATTATTTCAGGGGAGAGTCAATCTAAGGACTGTTCCAGTCTATCCTATAATGTTTCTAACGAATGAAATAAAATGTAAGATAAGAGAAGGTGTATCATAATAATCTACCTATCTAAATGACACATTCCACCTTATCTCTTCACCAATTGGAATGCTGCTTATTTGGTGCGTACTAAGAACTACTGAATGGCCAGTTGGATAGTGTAACCTTTCAGCTACCTGAGCGTGAATAGGGCAAAGTGCTTGTTGATTACTCACATAATATTGTTGATGATGACGGAACAAGACACCATCTGGCAATATGGAAACACCTTGATGGAGCGACGTAATTGGAGCACCTGTAGGTATAGTTAACAAAAGATGATCCGAGACGTTCACTATTTCATTCCAGTTGAAATGAAATTCATAAAATACTTCCTCGTTTGGTAGAGGATGCTTTTTCCCTTTTTGATACATATACACAGTTGGGCTGGAAGCAGATTTAATCAAATGCATATCAGGAAAAGTTGAAGAGTTTGTAAATACACTACGGTTAATAGGAGCACCTTCCGGATATTTAAATAAAAATGGTGCTGGTACTACAACAATCTTATTCTGATTATAATGAAGGTCTTGCATTATTTCAGGAGAAATTAACCTTCTCGTGCCATTTTCCACTCTATACAATTCACTACTTGGTGTTTGGATTATAACACCCGTTGGTATGTCTTCTGGAATAAATTGATATAAGTGCTGAAAGGATTGTGTATCTTTATATGCTACATCCAATATTTCCGGAATGGGATGGAATAAAGTGAAATTAGTCAGCCGTTTCCAAAATGCAGCATCCCCATTGTACCAGTTCTCCGGACCATCATCCCAATAGCTTCCAAACCTATGGAATACCTTCTCAGCTATGCCTCGTGTATGCATAATGGAGCAATGGTCTACCAATCCAACAGGGTTTCTCAGTTTTCCGTTTGTATGTCTAATAAACTTTTTGGTTACGGACCCATGTTCATCTAGATGTATAACCTGCTGCTTGGAATATACCACTTCAGTGGAAGGTCTTGATTCCAAAACATTTACCATTCTTTTAAATCGAGTGGACTTAAACAGATTATCATCTGTTAAATACGTTATATATTTTCCTTTTGTCCTAGGGAGGGCTTCATTTATTAAGGTGGCATATCTAGTTGTTTGATACCTGAGATGATCTGCAATACCACTATCGACTAGGTGAACGCGCTTATCTGAAACGTATCGTTGTAGGATAGCTTTTGTTTCCGAACTAGAGTGGTCATCCATAATCCATAGCTCAAAGTTTTGTAATGTTTGAGATAAAACACTCTCTATCGCTTTCCCTACCGTGGAAGGTTTATTATAACTAGTCAAAATAACAGATACAATAGGGTTCAGGATACACACCTCCAATTGTTGAACCTACTCGTGGCAGGTTTCCTCTGTAGCATATGTTATTATGTATAATAGTGTTTCATGGTTTCACCTAGATTTCACAAGGAAGACCAATAAAGAAATAGCACCATAAAAAAAACATAACTTCGTTCAGTGAGCGAAGTTATGTTTCTACCTACTATAATTATTATGATTTTACGTTTAAAGGCTCATTCTGGAATACAAGCCCTTTCTCGACGCTACCAACTGAGCATAAAGGAACAAAGCTTGTAGTACCTGGCACAAGCAAATCTTCTATCTCTAGCACTTCATGCTTTAGGCCCCTGAATCTACCTATAAAAATACCAGCCCCCTCTTCTTGAAAGAAGGTAATTCCAATTACATCTCCACAGCTAAATCTAGTATGAATCACTTTCGCTAGCCCTGTTATACAGCAATCACAGGAGGTAGTTTCCGTTTTTTTATGATGGGAATATCCATGATCTCTGTGTTCATGACAATCACAACTTTGGTAATAATCACTCATGAGTACCCCTCCCTTCTTAAGGAAGATAGTACATCATATGTTAGAAGGAAAAGACAAGTATGGGGGAATAGTGGAAGTATAAAGTAAATCCACTATTCCCCATTTCATCCTTTATCCATTTACATGATTTATTTCCTGTTCCGCATGGAATTGCAGCTTTTCGTATGCTTTCCTTTCTTCATCAAACCAAATTCTATTTGTTTGCTCCATCATATCTTGCTGTGTCAAATCTATTTCAACAACTGTTTTATACTCGTACGTAGCATTTCCACGAAGTTTAATTACGTATTCATCCCCGTATTTTTCCACAATACAAATGACAAAGCCGCCGCGATTATACACATATATTTCTTCATTCAGTCTATTCATCTCTAATAACACAGTTGTTAAAGAAGAGGCGGACATCGCTGTGCCACATGCATTTGTTAACCCAACACCTCGCTCATAGGTACGAACAAAGATTTTATTATCTCCAAGTGGCTGTACAAAACTTACATTCACTCCATTTGGCAATAATAACTTGTTTTCATTTGCAGCCAAACCGATTGAAGACAAATTCTCATCGTGAATTTCTGGCACCATCGCAATAAGGTGCGGATTAGGAACCGCCACAGCAGTAAACGTTAAATCCTTGGATAACGCTTGGATAGGCTTTTCAATATGCAGCTCAGCCTCACTGGTTAAAGGCAAATCCCGTGGATGTAGCCGTACCGGTTCAATTGAAACCTCAAAAGAAGGAATATCTTCAAATATCTCCTCTTGTTGCATAACCATTAAATCCGCTTCTTTGGTTTCCACAATAATTTCATGCTTATTCACCATTTCCAGTATGTAGCGGCCTACACACCGTAAACCATTACCGCACATCTCCGCTTCTGAACCATCGGGATTGAACATTCTCATCCTTCCGTCTGCATGGTTACTTGGCATCGTGTATAATATTCCATCAGCTCCAAGTGAGTCATCACGGTTACATAGGAGGATTGCAATTTGCTTTCTGTCTTCCTCCGTAAAGGAATATACATTATTTATTTCATCTATTAATATAAAATCATTGTTTGACCCATGGCATTTCACAACTTCTATCTTCATATGAGCACCCTTTCTAGTTCGATACCTTCTTTGTTATTGTGCTTGCTTTTAACCATTATTTCAAGTATCTATAATCAACTGCCATTAAAAAAACTGTCCACTAAGGGGGGACAGTTTATAATAATCCGTGATATTTTAAATATGCAATTCGAAAAGTATGAATGTATTTAGCCGCTACATCATCCCATGTCTCTGTAGAGTCATTCATCCCCTTTATAGCTTCGTTTTTATAATAATCATACTTCCCTATTAATTTGTGGATGCTATTCAATATTGATTCTGGAGAATCTGGGTTAAACCAGATAATATCAGCCGAATGTCTAGACATATGTTCTCTCATTACAGGTATATCTGAACATAACACAGGGGTGCCTTGCTGTAACGCTTCTTCCACCGGATAACTTCCTCCCCCTTCATTTAAACTTGGCATAATAAGAGCTTTTGCATTTTTTATGGTTGGGATAACATCTTGATCTGGTATAAAACCTAAAGGATAAATATCCTTATTTAGCTTCAAATTTTTTCTTTGTATCAAGGATGTTAAGGTTGGCATATATGGAATCTCAGGCCATTCAGGAGGTTGAATCTGAAGTTTCTCTGTATAATCTCCTATCATTACAAGCGGATAATCCATGCTTTTATCGAACATCGAATATGCAACTAGCAAATTATAAATATTTTTATGTGGCGATAGATTAGAAGCACAGAGTATATAATCCTTAGGTATGTGTAGAGAAGAAGAACTTCTTGCAGTGGTATTTCTATCATCGGGTAAAATAGCATGTGGTATTACAACGGCATTTGATAAGTAATCTCCAAACAGTCGTATGATAGCTTTTTTAGTTGCTTCAGAAGATACTACTACACTGGTCATGTTAGATAACCATCCATAGCTCCTTTGCCAATACTCTTTCACAAATGTACCAGTAACAGGTGGAGCAGCAAAATCTATCAATGTTGTATCCTGAAACGTACAAACAGTTGGTTTATCTACTTTTTGATAAAAACCAAGATGAGGCCAGAAGAAATAAACAACATCCACATCATGGGTAAGCTTTCTTCCATATTCTGAATCTATACTTCCTTCATAATATATAATTTCTATATTTTTATATTCTTCATGTGAGTATCTTTCTTTATATTGAGAAGAGGCAGAAATTACAAGTCTAACAAGTGTTAAATCCTCATCTCTTGCAATGGCAGGCAAAAGGCTTCCAAGCAGTCTTTTTCCACCTCCATTTGACATGTTAGTACACCAAATTCCAACCCTCATTCATATCCCCCCATTTCCCTAAATACATCAAGGTATTCATTGGCGACATCTATCCAACTACGATTTAACTGATGTTGTGTACTCTTCTTTTGTTTTGTACCACATTCCTCGTCAGCATGCTCTAAATCATAAACTGCCTTTGCAATTTCAGTTACTGATGTAGGATCAAAGTGGTAAAATAAATCAAAACTACCTAACAGCTCATACGTGACTTGTATCCTGCTAACCGCTACAGGAGTTTCCATCAAGAGTGATTCTAATATAGGAAATGGACAACTTCCCTCAAATAGAGTTGGAACTATAGTACCTTTAGCATATTTATATAAGGAAGGAATATCTTTGGCAGGCAGTCTTCCTAGTATGACAATATCATTTAATAATTTTTGATTATCGGCATCTAATAAGAGATTTGTTAATTCATCTGATCTAGCTCTATGAAGATTATCATCTGTAAAAACTAATTGTAATGGTGAGGAGGAGCCTAAGTGACTTTTTTTATAATGGAAAAATCCCTCAATTAAATTAACATGATTTTTGTAATATCTAACCACTGTTGGGAAAACAATATAAGGGCGGTATAAATTATATTTTTCAACGAATTCTTTATATCCAACAACATTATAATTTTCGTATTCCTCTTTAGGAGTAGCTAACCTGATTACTTGTGTTTTATCCTTAGGTAACCCTAAATATTTTAACCCGTCTTCCTGACGAATGTACTCAGAATTGAATATAACTTTAGTTGCTTTTGCTGCCAATTGCTTAACAGTTTCATCAACTTCCTCTGTTTGCCTTTGATTTAATATACTGTTTTTAGGAAAATGTGTGTAAACTAAATCATGGATGCATAAGATAATGGGCCTTCGTAAACAACAAGCATTCTTTAATCCTACATAAGGTACAATCCAACCATTGACGTGTATGTTGTTTAATTCCTTTGGGTGGTTATACGAAA
Organism: Pontibacillus salicampi; assembly: GCF_042434395.1. Classification (NCBI taxonomy): domain Bacteria; kingdom Bacillati; phylum Bacillota; class Bacilli; order Caryophanales; family Bacillaceae; genus Pontibacillus; species Pontibacillus salicampi. Next base: position 214,861 of record NZ_JBHLTP010000011.1, read on the forward strand.
CAATACTAATTCTTTCTTTGTACCTTTCTAACAAATCTTCCACCAATAAATGTACTTCTTCTGAATTCATTGTATCAACACCAATTACTAACGAGACACTCGGGTCATTAGCAAGGAGACCATTCATCAATCTGACTGTAAATCCCCCTATTCCTTCTCCTCTCAGCAACAATTTGAAGTGATAGCCTAAGAAAATGCCGATTGCATTCCCAGTATGCATATCATTCGTGCTGTTTGAAATTTCAGCTGATAAAAAACGTAAGTACACTTCTTTCTTTGACATTCTATTTAAAAAAATCAAATATTGCTGCAATTCTTCATCACTTGGGTCATGACCCTTTAACTGATTAAACATATATTGGACAAAATCACGACCATTTAGAACGAATAAACGCTTGATTTTATTTACCATTTTCAAACCACGTATGGAAATAGCCGGATTGTTAAGGTGATTCAACATTTGTTTAGTACTTAATACATTGAATACGTATGTTTGCCTCTGTTCCTTTGAGATAAAGTTATCTTGTGATAACTTCATTTGTAATTCCTCTTCTAGCCCCGAGATAAAATCGACTTCTGATTTAGAGTATAATGATTGTAGAATGTCATATATGGTCACATAAAACTCCCCTTCACAAATGATTTAATCTTTACAAGCTTTCTAATAGTGAAGTTGATATATAAGCAATATCCTCTTCTTGTAAACTAGCATAGCTTGGAAGATTAATACCTTTTACATACAGTCGCTCTGCCACTGGATAAGCACCTTTTCGCTTATCCTCGTATGGTGGGAGAACATGCATGGGATAGAAGAATGGTCTTGTTTCAATCCCCTTTTTTAGCAGGTCCGCCATTATACTGTCTCTTTCCTTTCTCGTTTTAACTGGCAAGAGCACACTATACATCCAATAAGAATGTTTAGCCCAATCTGCCTCTTTTGGCAACACAAGAGAAGGGTGACCTTTTAATTGTTCGTTGTATAGTGAAGCTATCCGCTTCCTCTGACTAAGATGCCAATCTAAATTTTCGAGCTGTGCATATCCGATAGCTGCTTGTATATTTGTCATTCGATAATTATACCCCACCTGCGGATACCAATATCGTTCGGATGGATCCATTCCATGAGAGCTTAGCTTTTTCATAGATTGTGCTAGTTGCCTATTATTAGTTGTAATCATTCCTCCTTCTCCAGTTGTAATGATTTTATTGCCAAAAAAACTAAAGGTTCCACAATCCCCTATGGAACCAACCTTTTTCCCCTTATATTCTGCCCCGTGGGCTTCCGCAGCATCTTCAATAACAAACAAATTATACTTCTTTGCAACGTCCATGACAGGATCCATATTGGTTGGGTGTCCATATAAATGAACTACAATAATTCCTTTCGTATTTTCTGTAATCGCCTTCTCTATAGCAGATGGATCTATATTCCATGTGTCCTCTTCAGCGTCCACTAGTACCGGCTTTGCACCACAGTATGTGACTGCATTTGCGGTAGCAACAAATGTTAATGTAGGAACAATAATTTCATCACCAGCATTACAGCCAAGCGACATTAGCGCAAGGTGTAATGCTGAAGTACCGTTATTACATGCTATTCCGTGCAAAGAATCATGCTGTTTAGCAAATGCGGTCTCAAAGGTATTGATATACTTTCCCTTAGAGGAAATCCAGGTGGATTGCAAACAGTCTATCGCATACTTCACTTCGTTACCGTTTAACGTTGGATTAGAAACAGGATAATAATTCTCCATACATTTAAACCCCGCTTTATAAAAGTTAATCTAATGTGCGAATGACCTTTGCAGGAGATCCATATGCCAGACTGTAATCAGGTATATTACTTACTACAATAGAGCCGGCCCCCAATACACAACCTGCTCCAATTTTTACCCCATCCTTTACAGAAGACCCTATACCAATAAAGCTTTCTTTACCTACAGTTACATTACCCGCCATATGAACACCTGGAGCAATATGACAGTGACTTCCAACAAAGGAATCATGATCAATGACAGCCCCTGTATTGATAATGCTATTCTCTCCAATCTGAACATTCGGCTGAATAATTGCTCCTCCCATGATGATGGCACCTTGATCAATAGATGACCATTTAGATACAGAGGCTCTACGGCTAATAACAGGGATAGAAGTATAACCTAAAGAAACACAATAGGTGTATAGCTTGCTTCGCACTGCATTATCTCCAATTGATATGAACACCTTCCTTAACCCGTTTGTATATAAATCGGATAACAATTCGTCATTTCCAATTATTTCCCATTCACCCAGCACTTTTCCTGTTTCATATTTATCCAGAATACCAATTACGGATATGTCATTGAGTTGACTAAGTACATCTAATACGACTTTGGCATGACCACCTGCTCCCACTAGCACCATATCATTTTCAGTGTACAAGCAGTCCCACTCCTATTGTCTATTTGAAATGCTCCCCTATAATATTTTTTATTTTTCCTTCTTCCGATTTATTACAAATTAATAAACCTGATTCCGTTGAAACGATGATAAGATCTTCTACTCCTATTACCACAGCTTTCTGATCGGAATGAATGATACAATTTTTCACTCCATCACTATGAACATTTCCGAGCACTATATTTCCTGTCTGGTCGTTTGTAAATGTACGATCCAAAGAACTCCAGCTCCCAACGTCATCCCATTGAAAATAAGCTGGAATCATATAAATAATATCTGCTTTTTCCACTATCGCATAATCTACAGATATCTTATTTAATGTAAGGTAGGACTCTTTGTCCCCATTTATATAGTCCATGATGGTGTACAGCATTTCTTCTTCAAATTTTGCCATGTAATACAAAATGGTACTAGGCTTCATAACGAAGATTCCACTATTCCAAAAAACATTTTCCATCACACACAACTCCAACGCTCTTTCAAAGGATGGCTTCTCTACAAAGCAATCCACTTGATACGCTGGACTTCCATTTAGTCGGTCAGAGGTTATCATGTATCCATACTGAGTTTCCGGTCTAGTTGGCTTTAATCCCAGTGTTACAATTGCTTTATCCTGATACGCTAATGAATTGGAGGCTTGCAATACTTCTTTTAACTCTTCAGCATCTGATATATACTGATCTGAGGGACTAAACACAAGCGGTTCGTCATCTTCTCTTTCCTGAAAATACAAAGCTGTTAAACAAACACACGCCGCTGTATCCCTTTGAGCAGGTTCGACGATTATTTGATCCAGCATTAATTCTGGTAATTGCTCCTGAATAATAGGAATATAATCCGCTTTTGTAAGTACAAATATCTTTTCTGCTGGAACCCAAGCTCGAAAGCGTGTATAAGTTTCTTGAAGCATTGACTTAGAAGAATAAATATTTCTAAATTGCTTCGGCTTTTCCTCGTTACTGAGGGGCCAAAACCGAGTGCCTTTCCCCCCAGCCATAATTACTATCTTCATGGTTAACACCTCTATTTATTGAGCACCTGGTTATTTCGTTTACAGTACTTTCAATATGTATATGTTAATTGCCCTTTCCGCGTAATAATTTGAACGCCTAAATAAAGGAAAAAACCTTCTCATACTATACAAACGGAGAAGGTTTAGGTATGTTTATGTGTTTTTCACGCAATTCAAATCATGATCTACCATCATTTCCACTAAGTTTTTAAAGGTTGTTGAAGGCTCCCACCCTAGCTTTTGTTTTGCCTTTGTACAATCACCAAGCAATAGATCAACTTCAGCTGGTCTCATGAACGCAGGATCCTGCACCACGTATTCTTTCCAATCCAAACCAACATATTGAAAAGCATGCTCTACAAACTCCCTTACTGTATGAGTCTCTCCTGTAGCAATAACATAATCTTCTGCTTTTTCCTGCTGCAGCATCATCCACATTGCTTCCACATAATCACCAGCGTAACCCCAATCACGTTTTGCCTCTAAATTTCCTAAACGTAGTTCTGTCTGATTTCCCAAATAAATATTTGCGACAGCATTTGTAATTTTCCTTGTAACAAAATCAAGACCCCGTCTTGGGGATTCGTGATTAAATAATATTCCAGAGCAGGTGTACATATCATAGCTTTCACGATAATTAACGGTTATCCAATGCCCATATACCTTTGACACTCCATATGGACTTCTTGGGTGAAAAGGTGTACTTTCCTTTTGAGGAGTTTCTATTACCTTTCCGAACATTTCACTGCTGGATGCTTGATAAAATTTAGCATCTGGATACTCTAAACGAATTGCTTCTAATAAATTCAACACTCCCATAGCTGTAACTTGGGACGTAAATATCGCCTGCTCCCAAGAAGTGGCTACATAGGATTGGGCACCTAAATTGTACACCTCATCTGGTTTAGCAATTTTAACGGCATTTATTAGAGAGGATACATCTGCTAAATCTGCTGAAATAAATTCTATATATCCCTTAAGATGGACAATATTATCCTCATTCGGAGTAGCTGTACGCCTTTTTACACCATATACTTTATAGCCTTTCTCTAATAAAAATTCTGCTAAGTAAGAGCCATCCTGCCCTGTTATGCCAGTTATTAATGCACGTTTCATGTTCTCAACTCCGTTGTTCAAGGTAATGTCTCTATACTGTATGTAATGAACACAGAATTGGAATAAAAAAGTTAATACAGACGCGCTATAACGTGCTTTTCGAACGTATGGCATCCCATCGTTTTTTATAAATACTTCCTACATTCTTTATAGATAAATAAGAATCTATCGTATTCTTTCCTTTAATACCAATTTCTTTTGCCCACTTTTGTTCCTGGACCATCTTCCTCATGTAAAATTGTGCATCCTTTTTATCTGGTTCTGCCCATTTCTGTTCTCTGGATAACCCTTTGACATATCCCGTTACCACCATTAAAGAATACCGTACTAGACAAGAATTTTGCTTATGCATAAAATCTGTATTGGCTGACCAATTAGTAGCAATGACAGGTTTTTCTAAGTACATCGCCTCAGCAAGCGTTAGCCCAAATCCCTCAGAACGATGCAAAGAAATAAACGAGTCTGTTACATGTATAAGACTGTTCACATATTTTTTCTCCAGTATGTCATCTATAATAAATATATTTGAATACCCTTCGATTTTCTGATGAAGTCCTTCCACTTCATGAGCAGCTTCTTTTCCTCCATTAATTTTCACAACTAATCCAACCGTTTCATCGTCCTTATCAAAGGCTGCTTGAAATGCATCAATGGATGCCACCGGGTTCTTCCTTCTAATGGTACTATGGGTTTCGTACATGGTCAGAAAAAGAAATGCATTTTCTGGCAGCTGAAAGGAAGCACGATTTACATCATCATCAACATCTAGTTTCACACTATGAGGTACATGATAAACAGGAACGGTTGACCTTGCTGCAATAGAATGTAATGTGAATGTAGAAGGCGCCCATACCTCCTGTACCATAGAAAATGCTTCATCCCAAATGGAAGGGAAGATAGGTAATTCCCAGTGCCATACGCCAATATTAAATCTGCCTGAAAGGTATGGCATTAGAAGCTCCTTATGCAGCAGCATTTGATCTGCATTAATAAATATTAAGTTTGTATCATATAGCGGTGTTTCTACTTCTTTAGCTTGCCATGAATAATCTTCTTGTCTGGATGGACAGTGTGGGAAGTTCACAATGCAAAATGGGATGTCCAATGAAGCTAAAACTCTAGCAGCAGATCGACAAGCCTCACCAAGTCCAGATTCAGCTCTGGCATAACCGATAATATTGATTCCCTTTTTCATATAAAGCCCCCCATAGTAAAAAGTCCCATTACTTAACCATATGGAGGTTTCATACGAAATATTTTGGATTCATTCACTTGATAAAATTTCAAAAAAGCATATACAAGCTATCATTATTTAAATGAAATGGAGTTGCGGTGTCTCCTCTCGAGTATGGAGACGGTATAAAAAGAGTGCTCCTGTAATAGCAGCTCATACAAATTAACCGAACCACCTATTTTTATAACCAACCAAAAAAAAAGCTCCAGTACACAGGTACTGAAGCGTTTCAGGTTACAATTTATATTTAATTAAGAAATCTGTTGCTGCTCTTCTTCTAAGGTTTGTAGTCGTTCGTTTATCTCTTCTTGGGACAGCCCATGTTCTACCACATAACGGTTACGGGAATGCGTACGGCATTCATGAGTGCAGCCTCGAAGATATTTATGCTCGTTTTCTTCAGAACATAGAATTTGCTCGTTACAATCTGGGTTTGCACAATTCACATATCGTTCACAAGGCTCCCCTGTGAAATGGTCTTTCCCAACAATAACGTGTTCGTTTTGATTAATGGGTACACTGATACGCTCATCAAAGACGTACATTTGACCGTCCCATAGATCCCCTTTCGTTTCTGGGTCCTTGGCATACGTGGCAATACCGCCATGAAGCTGGCCAACGTTTTCAAATCCTTCTCGCTTTAGCCAGCCAGAGAATTTCTCACAACGAATACCGCCTGTGCAATAGGTTAGAATTTGCTTGCCTTCTAACTCTTCTTTATGCTCCCGTACCCAATCAGGAAGTTCGCGAAAAGTTCTTACATCTGGACGAATAGCTCCACGGAAATGACCAAGATCATATTCATAATCATTTCGAGCATCTAATATAATGGTATCTTCTTCTTGCATTTTTTTATAGAATTCTTTCGGCTCTAAATACTCGCCTGTTTGTTCATGAGGGTTGATATCATCTTCTAAACGAAGAGTCACTAGTTCAGGACGAGGGCGGCAATGCATCTTCTTAAAGGCATGCTCTTCTGACTCATCGATTTTAAATTTCATTTCAGCAAACTTTGGATCATTATTCATTGCATCCATATATGCTTTCGTCTGTTCTATAGTACCAGAAACAGTACCATTAATGCCTTCATTAGCGACGAGGATTCTTCCTTTCAAGCCTAAGCTGTTACAAAAGTCCAAGTGATCTTGTGCAAACTGCTCCGGGTCCTCAATCGTTACATAATGATAATACAGTAGAATTTGATAATTTTTTTCTGACATAACGTTTCCACCTCTTATTTATATTTGCAGGATATAAATCAGGTAGTGTTAGCTGATCATGATAGAATGTATCACGATGCTGCTTCTCCTTTTCACAGAAAAGCACACCTATTATTTCATCCATACTTACGACCAAATATTATAAACTATTTATAAACACTTTGGCAAGTAGAATATATTGATATTTGCTTACTCCCTTCCTTCAGCAAGAGAAAAGGATATCGTAATCTTTGGCTCCACTCTGTATGTTACACTAGCTCTAGGTCACACTATTCATACCTTTTCTAAAGAGGAGGAAACAATCTTGATAGCTATTTTAATTGTTTCTCTTATTATCATGCTTGGTGTTCTATTAATGACTATGTTCACTATTAATAAAGGGTATCAATACGAGCATAAAGTAGATCCTTTACCTGAGCAGATTCCAGAAGATCATTCAGAGAACTCTACCCAACAATAATCTATGTACTAAACTATCTCATTACAAGTACAAACTATTTTTTTACTTTTCTCCCTACTTTCTTAAAGTAATCCATTAACCCTCCCATTAACTTTACCAGGCTGTATATGGGAGGCTATGAAATGACGTTTCGTACAATTCTTTATAAGGGACAAACTATTTGAAAAGGAGCTGGTTTCAGTGAGTAAATGGCAAAACTCATTAGCTGCAACTATTCAGTGGAGTAATGATATTTCCAATAAAGATGCAAAGGAAGAAGTGGCCAAAAAGGTAGCAGAACGGGTGAAAGATGGTGATGTGATTGGAGTAGGTTCAGGTTCTACTTCTTTCTTAGCGGTTCAAGCAATCGCTAAGAAAATGAAATATCATCATCTTTCTGTAACAGCTATCCCTACTTCCCATGAAGTAGAAGTAGTTTGTGCGGCCCTGAATATCCCTACTACTTCACTTACGAGTCAGAAGCCAGATTGGGCATTTGATGGGGCGGATGAAGTGGACGAACAAAGAAATCTTATTAAAGGGCGAGGTGGTGCAATGTTCCATGAAAAGCTAGTTATGGCAAGCTCACCTGAGAATTATATCCTCGTCGATCCGTCTAAGTTTGTAAAGGTGCTTGGAGAGAACTTCGCCGTACCTATGGAAGTAGATGCAAGGGCACTCCATCTTGTAGAACATCAACTTTCCGATTTCCCAGTTGAAGAGGTTACCCTTCGCCAAGCAGAATCTAAGGACGGACCAGTTATTACAGAGGCAGGTAATCTCATTATAGACGTTCGCTTTGCTACTATTGAGGATGATTTTGAGACAAGGCTTGCTGCCATTCCGGGAATTATAGAGACAGGGTTGTTCATGGGATATGATGTAGAATTACTTACTGTTCAATAAAATTAATGGGACGGGAATAGTGGATTTCCTGTAGAAGCACGGGAAGATTTCACACCTAAAGCAATAGCGAACCGGAGCTTCTTTATTTGTCCATAGGCTCCCGCTCCATTTTTTTCTTTACACCTGACACCCTCTTACATAACACATATGAAAATAACCCCCTGTTCAAAAGAGGCCCTTTTGAACAGGGGGATTTTTGTTTAGAGGCGTTGCACTTCCACTTGACTAAGCCATTTTTTCATTTTCTTTATATCTATCTCACCGCTTGATTTATAATAAAAAGAGGACACTTCTATATACTCATCTGGACACTTATCAAACTCAAGATTTTCCTGACACAATGTTTGTATTTCTTCATGAGTAATAGTTTGATTGGTTCTGTTTTTATATAAGACAGCTACTCTTAATCCTTCATCCCTCTCTAACTGAGTTACAAGCACTTCCTCTAAAGAAGGGTGCGTAAGGAGTACTTCCTCAACTTCTTCTGGATAAATAACACGATTTTCTAATTGAATGACGGTATTTTTATGGCCAATCAGTATCATTTGGCCATTGGCATCCTGATAAGCAAGATGACCCACGGAAGCCCAATCTCCTACAAATACTTCGTCTGTTTCCCTTTTCTTATTGTGATAACCAGCAAAAAGCCATGGACTGCTCACATATAATTGACCTACCTCACCCTGCTCTACCTCGATACCATCTTGGTCTCGAACAGAAAGTTTTACTGATGCTAATGGTTTTCCAATACTTCCTTGCACAATAGTCGGATCTTTCACTTCCTGGATGCTTACTTTACCTAATTCCTTCTCAGCAAAGCAAGCATATATATCTGTGTGTGGCAGCAGTGTAATAGCCTCCTCCCGCTCATGGACACTCCAATTGGTACAAGTAATGATAATTTTCTGGAGAGTACATTGCTCACTAAAATCTTCTTCGGCCTTTAATTGCTCATACATGCTTGGGGTGACATACATCGTCGTACCTGCTTTCATACTTTGTATTACGTCACCTGGAGAGAAATTTCTTTTCAACAGAATTGTTGCGCCAATATGCAATGAATGAACAGCAGTGTATAAAAACTCATGACTGGAAAGTGCGCCAGGTAACAGGATGGTATCTTCTTCTGTTATAAACAAAGAAGCCTCTTCTTCCCAGAAGCTGTTTTCCCAAGATTGATGAGACCTAGTAATCCCTAGCAATTCTTCAGGGTCTGCTCTCTCATACCCTATAAAAAATAGATCCTTTCCATCTAGTTTCTCAGGCTTTAGAAATCTCTGGGGAAGCTGATACAAAGAGCTCATCGACAATATATGATACTGTTGTACAAATGGGAAATCTTCCACCCTTTTCTCACGTGTAACGACTATATTTGGCTTCACATCTTCAAGAATGGCCTTTACATACTTCTGTTCCCCGTCAACCTTAATAGGAACAGCGATTCCACCGAGGTTAACAACAGCTAGAAAAACCTCCATCCAGCTAATATCATTTTCCAACAAAATTGCAATGGTCTTGCCACGTATTGGCTTAACTTCTTGAAGAAGCTGTTGTTGTATTTGTTCTATATGAAGAATTAATTCCTTGTAGGTCACTTTGTCCTTATCTACTTGAATCGCAAGCTTGTTAGGGTTTTTCTCTGCGTAGGTTTTAACTTGCTCCCCAATTATCGTCAAAACTAAAAAAACCTCCTCTGTAATTCCTTACCATATAGGATAAAGTAAAATGGATAGTATACAAAGAGAAATGACTTCTACTCCCCTTCCTTAACTGAAAATTTTTAATAATCCCCATGACTTGGATTATTGGAGTGGTTTCCAGTATGATTAAGATATGAATGCACATTTATCTTTTTTACAAACCATCCAACATTACTGGACGAGGCTAACCGCTTCTGACCCTGGACTTATGCGCTTTAAGAGTGCGTTAAAAATACTGTTAAGTGTAATTTCTGCCGTCCTAACAACCTCCGTAATTATTGGTTTTTTTAATATAGGACCTGGCGGGATTACAGTACCCATCTTTTCAGGAGTAGTCGGACTTGTTTCTACATTTGTCGTATTTGACGACACAAAAGCAAAAAAGCAAATGACTACTTTTTTGATGGCCATAACGAGTATGCTCGCCATCTCCCTTGGCAGTTACTTATACGGCATGTACTATCTTTCTGATATTGCTATCGTTCTTGTTGTATTTTTAGCCTTCTATTTATCTAGATTTTCCAGTCGTTACTTCTCCTTATCCGTCATCGCCTTTTTTTCTATTTACTTTTCTACTATATTAAAAGTAGAGTTAGAAATGATCCCATGGTATTATCTTGCCATAGCAATTGGTGGGAGTTATGCGTTTGTCTACAATTTTGTTGTATTGAAGGACCAACCAGAAAAAGTGCTGCAACGAAGTATGCACTCCTTTCATATTCAAACAAATCTAATTATGAATCTTGTCAAGCAAATGATTGTATCTCCGACCATCACACCTAGGCAGATAAAGACACTCGATCAAAATTTAACAAAAGTAAATGAATATGCGCGGCACATTTCTGGACAACTAGCGACTACTAGCCCATCTCTTATTTGGAAAGGAATTCGTGCAAATGAACTGAGGCTTTATGTCTATGACGTAGATATGCTTATGCAAAGCTTATCCCCAGCTGTAGAGCGATTAAGAGCTATGCAGCATTATCAGCAAAGCCCTTTTCAGGATGCACTGTTAGACTTGGTGGAATCAATCAGGAGTATTAGGGTGTTACGTAACGGTAGTGTACCAGAACAATTAACGCGTGCGGAAAAAGCACTTCAAGCATTGCGGCATCAAATTCGGGAAGTCAGTGATCAAGACTCGGAGGAATGGCTTTATCTTGTGAGGAGAATGGAAACCATTGCGAATCATGTTATTGATGGCGTTACAGAATTACACAGAGAAAGAAAGGAACACTTGACGGAAGAACAGCCTGCAGAAGACGAGGAGCAGGAAGACCAGGCTACCCTAACAGGCCTGCATCCAACTACTAAAAAAGCCATTCAGGCACTAGTAGCTGGAGCTATTTCAGTCTATCTTGGTTATACCTTAACTCCTGCTCATCCTTATTGGATTTTACTTTCTTCCTTTATCATCTTCATGGGCACTGAATCTGTTGGCAGTACCTTTATGAAAGCAAACCAACGCACACTCGGAACAGTGCTGGGAGCACTTGCAGGGTTCGGTTTAGCACAATTGATATCAAATAGCACTATAGAAGTTAGTTTTATTTTTCTATGTATTTTCATGGCTTTTTATTTGTTTCCTGTTTCTTATTCCATCATGATCTTTTGGATAACAATGGTGGTTGCTATGCTATATGATCTATTGCTTGGCGGAATAACTCCAATGGTAATGGGTGTACGTGTAATCGACACGTTTATCGGCGCTTATGTTGGCTTATTCGCTGCTTCCTTTATTTTACCTACCACCACAAGAGATAAGATTGCGGATTATGCTTCTGAGTTTTTTCATGAGCTTTCAGATTACGTTCATTCCTATTTAAATCACTTACTGCACAAGAGACATCATGAGAACTTTGCTGAAAAAAGCTTCGAGCTCGATCAAAAACTAGAACTCATTCGAGTAGAGTCGCTTATGTTCCGTTATCGACCAGGAAGGTTTGGAAGGTCGGGGATAGAAAGATGGCATACAGTATTAAGTGCTATTAATTATTATGCAAAGCAGCTTCACGCTACAAGGCATTCTTATCCTAAAATAGAGAAAGACATGGAAGAGACTCTTGAACATGTGCAATATTATGTACTGCACAATATTAATAACATCCATAAGCTAATAAAGGGCACAGGAAATATAACCGTATATGAACTGGAGGAGGACCGAAGAGCGGTAGAACGATTCACGATTGCTGAAGCTTCCATTTCTGACCGCTTGTTTGTGTACAAGCTATATTATATTTGGCGGATCAATCAATCCCTTGTCACGCTTGCCTCTGATATGGGAGCAACTGTAGAGCTTGCTCCCTCCAAACATCATCAATCCACAGCAAAACCTGGCATCTCATAATAGGAATGCCAGGTTTTGGTATATCTGTTATCATTCAATTTGTAGTTATGCTGATGTGGTATAGGTTTGCTGCTTGCGATAGCGACTTTTAGACAATACACTGCGCTCTAAGCGATAAGCAAAGATACCAGCAAGAACAGAGAGTATTATATCCTTTGGAAGCGGAGCCATCATCCAAGCCCATGCTAGTGAATAGGAGAAGTTTCCTGGTGCTTCGAACCATAGAATGTAAGCTGCATACATCCAATTGGTTCCAACAATATAGTTAATAGCCATTCCTATCAAGGCAGCCAAGATATACTTTGGTAATGTTCGTTCTCGCTCCACTATTTTTCCTACGATATAAGCCATCAAAATGTAAGAAAGAATAAATCCAAACGTAGGAGAAATAAGGGTGCCTGGTCCACCTCCAAATTGTGCAAAAATCCGTGCTCCAGCTAAACCGAGCATCATATAGACAAATAAGGAAAATGCTCCGAGTCTGCTTCCGAGAATTAACCCCGCTAGTATCCCGAAAAAGGTCTGAAGTGTGATGGGGACGCCACCTACTTCCAAAAATGGTGCAATAGATGTAATATTTGCACCAATAGCCATTAGTGCGACAAACATACTTCCAAGTGATAAATCGAGTGCGGTCATTTTCTTGCGTTCCATAGTACGATCCTCCTGCCATAATCATTGTTAACCAGTAAAATATGTACGTTAACGTTAATGTTAGAATAACATACTACCCTGCTATTGGAAATATAAACTTCATGAAATATGCATAAGAAAGCTAAAGATAAAAAAGAAGACCCTGAGCTATGCCAGGATCTTTCGCCCTTATTCTATCTCTATCTTTTTACCTCTCTTTTTTGGGAAAGCAATTTTTAACACACCATTTTCATATTGAGCCTTCATATCCCGTCGTAGTATATCCTCTGGCAATGGAATAGTTCTTTCTTGAAACTCTCTTTTACTACTCCTCTTCCCCCTCTTTTCATCCTCAAGTGTTTGGCGTTTATCTACCGTAATTTTTAAGGAATCCCCATTTAGTTCAATATCTATCTCTTCCTTTGCAACTCCTGGCAAGCTCGCTTCTATGTGGTAGTGGGTTTTTGTTTCGTATTGAGATACAGGAAGTGTCCCTCCTCCAAAAGCATCTGCGAATAACTGGTCCATTGTTTCAAATATGGATTTGCTTTTCGTTACATCAAATAATTCATCAAACATGCTCCGAGGTCGCATTTCTTTTTTTGAATGATCCTGCGCCATAGTCCTCCTCCTTTCGTGATAGTCACCTACCAATACTGTATGAAATAGTTACCCATGTGGTATAGACATTTATCCCGATTCACCTATAATTTCTAAAGAATTGCATTGTTCTTCCCTCGCCACGCTACGTCAAATGCAAAATAGTTACACCAATACCCATCCATTCTCTTCTCCCTCCTCCTCCTTCCTCATCCTCCCGTTTGCTTACTTTTTTTCTTTTTTTTCTTCGACCACGCGGTTTGTGATAAGAACAGCATTGTAAGCGTTTACTAACCAATACCATTATCTGACTTGTCAGAAAAATTAACAAATGCCTGTTGACCAGAAGGGAAAAGGGGATTAATATTGTCATCAACCAAAACAAATCAATTCATCCTAACACCTAAGGATAAATCGATTTGAGCCGCCTCCCAGCGGATTTACCAGAGCCTTATGCGAACGATGTGTCCCACCTTTTTTCGCATAGGGTTCTCTCCCAACAACTATCACTTAAATGTGTTAAATATCGAAAAGAAAGGAGTGCTAGTATGAGCAGTCAATGGATTTTCCTTAATGGTCAATTCGTACGAAAAGAAGAAGCCGTCGTTTCCGTTTACGATCATGGATTTCTATATGGAGACGGGGTGTTCGAAGGAATTCGTTCCTACGATGGAAATATCTTTCGTTTAGACCAGCACCTGACTCGATTATATGAATCCGCACAATCAATCTTGCTTCATATTCCATACACAAAGGAGGAATTAGAGCAGATTATTGTGAGTACGATACGACATAATCAATTAGACAATGCTTACATCCGCGTGGTTATATCACGTGGTGCCGGAAATCTAGGATTAGATCCAGCTAGCTGCTCTGAACCACGTGTAGTGGTAATTGCTGAAGCACTCGCTCTTTTCCCTAAGGAATTATACGAACGAGGTTTACGACTTGGATCTGTTTCAACAAGAAGAAATCGACCTGATGTATTAAGTCCTCAAGTTAAATCACTGAATTATTTAAATAATATTTTAGTAAAGCTTGAAGCTAACCAAGCCGGAGTTGATGAGGCATTAATGCTAAACGACCAGGGCTACGTTACGGAAGGTTCAGCAGACAATATCTTTATTGTAAAAAATGGAACCATCTATACCCCTCCTGTTTACTTAGGAGCTTTAGAAGGAGTTACGAGAAACGCAATTATTGACCTAGCCAATGAGCACGGTTATGAAGTAAAGCAAGAACCGTTCACTCGCCACGATGTGTACGTTGCAGATGAAGTATTTTTAACAGGCACCGCTGCTGAGGTCATTGCCGCAGTGGAAGTGGACCAACGTAAGATTGGCGATGGAAAGCCAGGTTCCGTAACAAATGAACTGCTTGGTCTTTTCCGTAAACTAGTTACAACGGACGGTGTACAGTGCTACCCAGATACTAAGAAACAGGACGCTGTTGTTTAAACAATGCGCCGATACCACCTAACTGCATAGCAAAAAATCAACGACGGGAATAAAGGTTTAAGAGATTGTATTCACAGAGAGCCGGGGTTGCTGGAAGCCCGGAAATACACCTTAATCCGACATCATCCCCGAGTGCCAAGCTGAACGATTCGTTTAGTAGGCTTAGCCAGGTGACCACCATTCACCTGTTATCAAAAGAGACCTCCCCATTTCTCTAACATAACGGGTTGTCTCATAAGGTAGCATTCGAGAGGATGCTATAATTTAGGGTGGTACCGCGATTAGCCAAGACTATATTCGCCCCTAACCAGTCACAAACGAGTGACTTTTCTATGAGGGCGAAATAGTCTTGGCTCTTTTTTATGAATAAAAGTAAGACTATTCGTAATATTATAATCTTTCAGAGCTAAAAGCATGGGAACGTTCCCACCTAAGAGGAACGATAGTATAAATATCAATCGATTGAAATGGAGGGTTTACAGGTGAAGGTAGAAGCAAAGACGGACGCTGCTCAGGCGCCACAAACAACACCAAAGACAGGTGCTGACTTACTCGTCGAAGCGTTGATTCAAGAAGAAGTAGAGACACTGTTTGGGTACCCAGGTGGCGCTGTCTTACCCATTTATGATGCTATCTACAGAGCTGGGGATTGTTTCGAGCATATTCTTACACGCCATGAGCAAGGTGCTATCCACGCTGCAGAAGGATATGCCCGTGTCTCAGGCAGGCCTGGTGTTGTGCTAGCCACCTCAGGTCCAGGCGCAACCAATTTAGTTACCGGTATTACAGATGCGATGATGGATTCTTTACCACTCGTTATTTTCACAGGTCAGGTTGCATCGAATGTTATCGGCACCGATGCATTCCAGGAAGCAGACGTTATGGGGATTACGACTCCAATTACCAAGCATAATTACCAGGTTCGATCCATTAATGATTTGCCTCGTATCGTCCGGGAAGCATTTCACATTGCTTCTACTGGACGTCCGGGACCTGTCCTTGTAGATATTCCTAAAGATATCTCCTCAGGTCCAGCAGAAGGCGCATACGAATCCACCTTTTATCTGCCAGGATATCAGCCGAATACAAAGCCAAATCCAATGCAAATTAAGAAGCTGGAGGATGCGTTAGCCAAAGCAAAACGTCCTGTATTGTTAGCAGGAGCTGGCGTCATTCATGGGAAAGCTTCCCAAGAGCTTACGTACTTTGCCAAGAAGCACGGACTTCCTGTAACAAATACACTGCTTGGTTTAGGTGGATACCCAGGAGAGGATGAGCTCTTCTTAGGGATGGCAGGCATGCATGGAACCTATGCGGCCAATATGGCGCTATATGAATGTGATTTATTAATAAATATAGGCTCCAGATTTGATGATCGCTTAACTGGGAAGCTAGAGCATTTTGCACCACATGCAACAGTAGCGCACGTAGATATCGATCCTGCTGAGATTGGCAAGAATATAACCACTCATATACCGATTGTGGCAGATGCTAAAGAAGCACTGAAGGCTCTTTCAAATAGAGAGGTAACCTCTAGTAATCACGGAGACTGGCTTCGCCACCTAGAGCAATATAAGCAGGAGTATCCGCTCTGGTATAACAACCCACAGGAAAAAATGATACCACAATGGTTAATGGAAAAAGTCCATGAAATTACTAAAGGAGATGCGGTTGTTACAACAGATGTCGGTCAGCATCAAATGTGGGCAGCCCAGTATTATACCTTTAATAAGCCTAATCGTTGGGTTACTTCTGGTGGACTCGGCACTATGGGCTTTGGCTTCCCTGCTGCACTTGGTGCTCAATACGCTAACCCTGACAAGCCGGTAGTAGCTATTGTGGGTGACGGAGGCTTTCAAATGACCATGCAGGAACTGTCCATCCTCCAGGAAAAGCGCCTGCCAGTTAAGGTAATTATCGTGAATAACGAGGCGCTTGGAATGGTTCGACAGTGGCAGGAGAAATTTTATGATGAGCGATATTCCGAATCCCTTCTTCATACTCAGCCAGATTTCGTGAAGTTATGTGAAAGCTATAATGTCCGTGCTATGAAGTTAGAAACACAGCAGCAATTAGAAGAAGCATTACCAGATGTTTTCTCCTATGACGGTCCAGTTGTACTTGATTGCCGAGTAGTACAGCAGGAAAATGTCTATCCAATGATAGCACCTGGTAAAGGATTGCACGAAATGATTGGGGTGAAACCATGAAACGAATCATTACCGCTACTGTGCAAAATCGGAGCGGAGTACTGAACCGGATCACAGGGCTTTTGCAACGGAGACAATTCAATATTGAAAGCATTTCAGTTGGGCGTTCGGAGACAGAGGGTATTTCCAAGATGACCTTTGTTGTCGATATAGAGGATTTCAACAAGCTAGAGCAGCTCACGAAGCAATTAAATAAGCAGGTTGATGTCCTAAAGGTATCAGACATTACAGATAAAGCCATCGTAGCGAGAGAGCTTGCCCTCATTAAAGTTGGCAGCAACCCCCAACAACGGGCAGAGATACAAGGCATTATTGAACCATTTCGTGCAGACATTATTGATGTAAGTAAAGATAGTATTACGGTGCAAGCTACAGGTAAATCAGAGAAAATTGAAGCCATTATTGAATTACTTAAGCCATATGGCATCAAGGAATTAGCCAGAACAGGCTTAACAGCATTTCAAAGAGGGCAGCAGCCACAAGTGTCGGAATTTTCTTCAAGTTATTCACTCATTCAGTAATATCAAGCTGAAGCTAGTGAAATGAACTTATAAAATAGGAAACCAAAACGAAAGGATGATAAGAAATGGCAGAAGTACTTTATCACAATGACATTCAAGACGAGGTATTACGTTCTAAAAAAATCGCAGTGGTTGGATATGGATCTCAAGGGCATGCACATGCACAAAACCTTAAAGAAAGCGGCTATAACGTTGTAGTAGGATTACGCCCAGGTAAATCATGGACGAAAGCAGAAAATGATGGACTTGACGTAAAACGGGTTGCAGATGCAGTAGCAGAAGCAGATGTCGTAATGGTTCTTCTTCCTGATGAACATCAACCTTCCGTTTTTGAACACGATATTAAACCGAATCTACAAGCTGGTAATGCACTGGCCTTTGCACATGGATTTAACATTCATTTCAATCAAGTAGTACCTCCACAAGATGTTGATGTTTTCCTAGTTGCACCGAAAGGTCCAGGTCACCTTGTGAGAAGGACATTTGAAGAGGGAGCTGGGGTTCCTTCTTTATACGGAGTATTCCAGGACTATTCCGGCCAAGCTGCAGATGTTGCCAAAGCATATGCAAAAGGAATCGGTTCTGGTCGAGCTGGTGTACTTGAAACATCCTTCCAGGAAGAAACAGAAACAGATCTCTTCGGAGAACAGGCAGTGCTTTGTGGAGGGCTCTCGAGTCTCGTAAAAGCAGGATTTGAAACACTGACAGAAGCAGGATACCAGCCAGAGGTCGCCTATTTTGAATGTATGCATGAGCTGAAGCTGATTGTCGACCTAATGTACGAAGGCGGCCTTGAAAATATGCGTTACTCCGTTTCGGACACGGCACAATGGGGAGATTTCGTCTCTGGTAAACGCGTCGTAAATGAAGACACGAAAGCAAGGATGAAGGATGTACTGAATGATATCCAGACAGGCGCATTTGCAAAAAGCTGGATTTTAGAGAATCAGGCTAATCGTCCAGAATTCTACGCTATTAATGCTCGGGAAAATCAACACCAGATTGAAGTAGTAGGACGGGAGCTTCGCCAGCTTATGCCTTTCGTGAAGGAATCTGAAAAAGTCAAATCCGAGAAGGAAGTGGTCCAAGGTGGCACACGTTAAAGTTTTTGACACTACTCTAAGAGACGGGGAACAGTCACCGGGAGTCAACTTGAATCAATTGGAGAAGCTCGAAATTGCCAAGCAGCTTGAACGCTTTGGAGTGGATATCATGGAGGCGGGCTTCCCCGCTTCCTCCCAAAGCGAATTCCATTCTGTACAAACTATCGCAAGAACAATTGAGAACGCATCTGTTACAGGATTAGCACGAGCGAAGAAATCAGATATTGACACAGCATGGGAAGCACTAAAAGACGCTGCTGAACCTCGTCTTCACATATTTCTTGCCACCTCCCCTATTCACATGACGCATAAACTGCAAAAAACTCCACAGCAAGTAATTGAAACGGCTGTGGAAATGGTCTCTTATGCAAGGGAACGATTCCCTCAGGTAGAGTGGTCAGCTGAAGACGCCTGCCGTTCGGATTTGGATTTTCTAGTAAGCATTGTGGAGCGAGTCATAGATGCTGGTGCTACCGTAATTAATCTTCCAGACACAGTAGGCTACACAACCCCTGCCGAATACGGAGAAATGTTCCGCTACATTCGGGAACACGTACCAAACATTGATCAGGTTTCGCTGTCTGCTCACTGTCATGATGACCTAGGAATGGCTGTTGCCAATTCCCTGGCAGCTATTGAAAATGGTGCAACGCAAATTGAAGGAACGATTAACGGAATTGGAGAACGTGCCGGAAATGCAAGTTTAGAAGAAATTGCTGTTGCACTAACTATTCGCAACAATTTCTATAACTTCCAAACCAACCTGGTACTGAGTGAAATCAAACGAACAAGCGATTTGGTCAGTAAATTTACTGGAATGAAGGTTCCACGAAATAAAGCGGTAGTCGGGGAAAACGCATTTGCTCATGAGTCTGGTATTCATCAGGACGGAATGTTAAAGAACGCATCCACCTATGAAATTATTACTCCAGAAATGGTTGGCATTCATAAAAGTAATCTTGTATTAGGCAAACACTCAGGTAAACACGCATTCATTGATAAAATCAATAGTCTTGGCTATTCTCTTTCAGAAGAAAAAATTAAAGAAGCCTTTGCCTCCTTCAAAAGTTTAACAGACCGGAAGAAAGAAGTGACAGATGAAGACCTCTTTACTATTTTGACAGACGTACAAACAGATAGTCAGGAACTTCCTAAATATAAACTAGAAACATTTCAGGTTCAATATGGATCCCAGAACATTCCGACTGCCACTGTTGCCTTAACAAATCCAGAGGGAGCTCGGGAGGAGCTCGCTGGTACAGGTCGAGGTAGTGTAGAAGCCATATACAACACACTAGAGGGACTTATTCATGAGGATATTCACCTGGAGGATTACCGTTTGAACTCCATTGGTGAAGGTCGGGATGCCTTAGCTGAAGTACATGTTCGACTAACTGTAAATGAGGTTGCCGTGAATGGCCGTGGTGCTGCCCAAGATGTTTTAGAAGCTTCTGCTCATGCTTTTCTGAATGCAGTTAATAGAGTTCTAATGGACCCTAAAGCTTATACAAAACAAACCGCTAACATATAGGAGGATGTGCTAATGGATAAGCAAATCGTATTGCTGCCTGGAGACGGAATTGGTAGTGAGGTAATTCATTCCGCCCGTCAGGTGTTAGATGCAGTTACAGAACGATTTAATCATACGTTTACGTATCACACGCACGATATTGGGGGCAGTGCCATTGATAAGCATGGCACTCCCCTACCACAAGATACGGTTAGTGCATGCGAGCAAGCGGATGCCATCCTTCTCGGAGCCGTAGGAGGACCTAAATGGGATCAAAATCCTTCTCACCTTCGTCCTGAAAAGGGGCTGCTTGGTATTCGGAAGGCTCTTGGATTATTTGCAAATCTTCGCCCTATTAAAGGGTTCCCGCAGCTCTTGCATGCTTCCCCCCTTAAACACGAAGTTGTGGAGGGTAGTGACCTTCTCATTATTCGAGAGCTAACTGGAGGGCTGTACTTTGGTACACCAAGCGAACGTAGCCATGACGGAAAATCTGTCGTTGATACATTAGCCTACGATCGCTCTGAAATGGAACGTATTATTGATAATGCCTTTAAGAGTGCTCGTCTGCGCAGGAAGCATGTAACATCTGTAGACAAAGCTAATGTATTAGAGTCTAGTAAACTATGGCGGGAAGTAGTAGAAGAGAAAAAAGCAGAATATCCTGATGTAACTGTAGAGCATTTACTAGTGGATGCCGCTGCCATGAAATTGATCACTGCACCTACCCAGTTTGACGTAATGGTTACAGAGAATATGTTCGGTGATATTTTAAGCGATGAAGCTTCTGTGTTGACTGGCTCATTAGGAATGTTGCCTTCTGCCAGCATACGAGATGATGGCGTTGGGCTATACGAACCAGTCCACGGCTCTGCCCCTGACATTGCAGGGCAAGGAATTGCCAACCCTCTTGCTATGATTCTATCGACTGCTATGATGCTTCGACACTCCTTTCACATGAAAGAAGAAGCACAAGTAATAGAGGATGCCGTTCAGCAAGTACTAGAGGATGGGTATCATACGAAGGATTTAGATGTAAAAGGTGGGCAGCTTGTCGGAACAGTAGAAATAACGAAACAAGTCATAGAACACGTAACTTCTCAAGATGCAACGAAAAGCATCCAAACGTGCTACGCATAACTGATAATCATCTTAATGGTAAAAGGAGTGAAACCATGGTAAAGGCCAAAACGATCGTTGAAAAAATTTGGGATAAACACTTAGTTCATCAAGAACAAGGAAAGCCGGATTTATTATATATTGACCTGCACCTCGTCCACGAAGTTACATCACCGCAAGCCTTTGAAGGGCTTCGCATGAAAAATCGTTCCGTACGCCGGCCTGACCTTACCTACGCCACCATGGATCACAATGTTCCAACAAAGGATCGGCATATTATTAAAGACGAGGTTTCCAAAACCCAAATGGAAACACTTAAGCAGAACTGTCAGCAATTTAACATCGACCTTGCTGACATCGATCATCCTGACCAGGGAATTGTGCATGTCATCGGTCCTGAGCTAGGTCTGACCCATCCTGGTAAAACGATTGTGTGCGGTGACAGTCATACTTCTACTCACGGAGCTTTTGGTGCACTCGCGTTTGGAATTGGTACTAGTGAAGTGGAGCATGTCCTTTCTACTCAAACACTATGGCAGGCTAAACCAAAAACACTTAATATAAAAGTAAATGGTACGCTTGGCACAGGTGTAACGGCAAAGGATTTAATTCTTGCTATAATCGGAAAATATGGAGTTCGCTTTGGCACAGGCTATGTTCTTGAATATACTGGTGAAGCTATTCGCAACCTGTCTATGGAAGAACGAATGACCGTATGTAATATGTCTATTGAAGCAGGTGCTCGAGCTGGCCTGATTAGTCCCGATGAAACGACATTTGATTATATTGAAGGTAAACGTCATGCACCAAAGGGTGAAGCGTTTGAGCAAGCCGTTGCCGAGTGGAGAGAGCTCGCAACAGATGACGGTGCGGAATATGATGCAACTGTAGAAATGGACGCAGAGGAAGTTGAGCCTCAAGTTACGTGGGGTACCAATCCAGGAATGTGCCTGCCTGTGAGCGCCAACGTTCCTTCCCCTGAACAAGGAAAGTCAGAAAATGAAAAGCTGGAAATTGAACGGGCACTAGGTTATATGGATTTAGAGCCAAATCAACCGATTTCTTCTATCCAACTAGAGCATGTGTTTATCGGCTCCTGTACAAATTCAAGAATAAGTGATTTGCGTAAAGCTGCAAGCATCGTAGAAGGTAAACACGTCCACCCTTCCATTCAGGCAATTGTTGTACCAGGCTCCATGTCTGTGAAACTAGCAGCTGAAGCAGAAGGGCTTGATACCATTTTTAAAAACGCAGGATTCGAATGGAGAGAAGCAGGCTGTAGCATGTGCTTAGCCATGAATGATGACATCATCCCTCCTGGAGAAAGATGTGCATCTACTTCTAACCGCAACTTTGAAGGCCGACAGGGAACAGATGCCCGTACACACTTGGTGAGTCCAGAAATGGCTGCCGCTGCTGCCGTGGAAGGTCATTTTGTAGATGTACGTGACTTCTCGAAACAACCAGTCTAATTAAGGAGGTACTCTACATGGAACCAATAAACCAACACACTGGAAAAGTTTATCCATTGAACAGAGCCAATGTTGATACGGATCAAATCATACCAAAGCAATTTTTAAAACGTATTGAACGACAGGGATTTGGTCAGTTTCTCTTCTATAACTGGCGATATAACGAAGATGGCAGTCTGAAATCAAATTTCAATTTGAACGAAGACAAATATAAGGATGCCTCCATTCTTGTCGCTGGTGAGAATTTTGGTTGTGGCTCGTCCAGAGAGCACGCTCCTTGGGCACTAGAGGATTATGGATTTCGCGTTATTATCGCGCCGAGCTTCGCAGATATTTTCTATAATAACTGTGTCAAAAATGGAATATTGCCAGTTAATCTTTCAGAAAACAGTATCCAGGAGCTAATCACAAGAGCAGAGAAAAGCACGTATCATTTGACCATAGACCTTCAGCAGCAAGTTGTCTATGACGATGACAACTTTAAAGTTTCTTTTGAAATCGATGAGTACCATAAAGAAATGCTCGTCAATGGCTGGGATGAAATAGCCGTAACATTAACGTATCAAGACAAAATTGATGCATATGAATCTAACAAAGTAGGAGTGTGAAGACATTGGGAATTGCTTAACGGGAACCAAAGTCACGGACGCGATGAAGCATTTAAAAGGAATCGTTCATCGTACCCCATTATTAACATCTGAATCTATTGATAACATGACTGGCAAACAAGTGCATTTTAAGATGGAGAATCAACAAAAAACAGGAGCCTTCAAAGTGAGAGGGGCGAGCTATAAAATCTCGCAACTTTCCAATCAGGATGCTAAACGTGGGGTAATTGCTGCATCCGCAGGAAACCACGCCCAAGGTGTTGCACTTGCTGCATCGAAGCGAGGAATAGAAGCGAAAATCTACATGCCTGAACACACACCAGAAGCAAAAATACACGCTACCCGGGCATACGGAGCTACTATCGTCCTTACCGGTGAATCCTTTCAAGAAGCTTATGAAGCTGCCATGAAGGACCAACAGCAAAACAATCGAGTCTTCATTCACCCATTTGATGATCCGGATGTAATGGCTGGCCAAGGAACCATTGCCTTGGAAATGCTCGAGGAAAACCCAGAACTAGAAACGATATTAGTACCGATTGGTGGCGGCGGGTTAATTAGCGGTATTGCTGTCGCCGCAAAATCCATCAAGCCCTCCATCCAAATAATCGGAGTACAGGCAGCGGAAGCTAGCGCAACTTATAATCGTTTCTACAATAAAAGCAGTGCACCACTTCAACAGGTGAAAACCATTGCGGATGGAATCGCCGTGAAACAACCAGGCAAGGAAACGCTGCCGCTTATTGACCAATACGTGGATGACATTGTTACCGTATCAGAAGCAGATATAGCATCTGCTATGCTGTATATGCTAGAACGGAATAAAAGTCTTGTAGAAGGAGCTGGCGCCTCGGCATTCGCAGGACTTCTTGCTCACGGAAAACACTTACATGCTAATCGTATTGGTGTTGTTGTCAGTGGTGGCAATATGGACGTTTCCAAAATGCCAATCATTCTGAACCTGGCAAGCAATCAAAAAGTCAGACACTTGGCCTGATAGGCAAATAAATATTCTATCAAGACGATTTCAAGGAAAAATTTCAGCCAATCCTCATTGTGGTGATCTATGGAGCCACAATGGGGGTTGGCTTTTTACGTTCCGAAGAGCGTTTTGGAAAAAAATAGAATTGGGAGCTTCTTTGGGGTGGTGCGCTCATAAATTTTGAAATTCGCTCATATTATTCGATATTCGCCCATAAATTTGAGAATCCGCTTATATTTTTAAAAATTCGCTCATAAATTTAAAAATTCGCCTATAAATGCTATGTGAGCTGTTTCATCGGCTTCTCTGTTTCTAGTATTGTGGTGCATCCTGAGCGTGTTGGGCGTTCTTCCGAGGAAAGGGAACTGCCTTCGCTCTCCTGGCGTAAAGAATACAGAGAGTCCTCTACATACTGAAAAACACTGCCACGGAGGCAGTGTTTTATGCTTATTCTTCTTCTTGACTATTTTCCTTAGATGCTTCTTCTACGCGATTTTTTAAATCCTCAAAGGTTTCACCTTCAAATACTTTACCATTCACCGCAATCGTTGGAGTTACACTAACATTTAAAGATTGGGCTATTTCTTTGTCGGTAGAAATAATATCATCGGACGTTTCTTCAAAGGCAGTCATTACTTGCTCTACCTTACTTTCATCTTCCACTACGCTTTGTAATGTTTCTTTAAGGAAATCCTTCTTATAAATATCCTTATGCTCGTCTTCTGCTGGTGGTTGATTTTCGTATAGTGTTTCATGGAATTTCCAGAATATATCATTACCAAGCTCACGATAGACAACCTCAGCAAATTTAGCTGAACGATCAGAGTCTACATTGATAAATGGAAAATTAATAAAATAAAACTTCGCTTTACCTGTATCTACAAACTCTTGTTTGATTTGTGGGAAAGCTGCATCCTGAAAGTTCTTACAAGCAGGACATTTATAATCACCAAACTCAATGATGTTTACCGGGGCATCCTCTTCCCCTAAATAAGGCTGATTTTCATAACTTATGTCAGCTGCTGCACTCTCTTCCTCCTCTGAACCTTGGGAGAATTGATTATCCAGAACAACAATTAGTACAACACCTAAAGCGATTATACCAATCATCCAGAAAATCCACTTATTGCTACTCTTTTGGTTTGTTGCCGCCATTGTGGACCACCCTTTTTGTTGAATTAACGAAACATGCTTTATAATAGAACTAATACTATGTAATTGTCACATGTACCTATTATAGGTACATGCTAAGATAGCAGTCAAGCAATCCCGCTGGTTTACTTCGACAGTTTTGTGAACATATTTGTTTTTTTACATGGTCTTAACACACAATACAAAAACCTATGAATAGAATGGGAATAGCATGGCATATTGTATATTGAGGTGAAAACATGTTTGAAAATCCTACCTTTTATAATCAAACTTACCAAAACATGACCATCGAGGATGTACAAGACCACATCCGCACGTTTGTCCGGTTCGACCCCGCTGCATCCTATCGGCTTTCCATTGGAACTGACTCTCACGTTCACCGTGACTACACCCGCTTCATTACTGCTATTCATATTCACAGAATCGGCAAAGGAGCGTGGGGGTGTCTACGCAACCACACTGTAAAACGCCCAATTAAAAGCTTAAAAGAAAAAATCTCTACGGAAACATGGCTTAGCCAGGACGTTGCGTTTTATTTTACCCCTGAATACTTACACGACATCGCTGAAATCCTTCTCCCCTATGAAAAAAAAGGTGCTTCCTTTCAATTTGAAATACATCTAGATATCGGCCATAAAGGATTAACTCGCCACCTCATTTCAGACATGACACAGCGAATTGATCAAATGGGTATAGATGTTAAAATCAAACCCGATGCATATGCTGCATCAAGCTATGCCAACAGGTACACGAAATAAAACAAAAAAATCCTGATTCTTGGCTGTCAGGATTTTTTTGTTGTTTTTCTATTGAGTAGGGAAAGTCATGCTATAGCAGAAAACTATACTGTTGGTATGATGAAAATGCTGCGAAAGAAAGAATAATGAGCAGTAAGAGTAAGAGCTGAAGACAGAGGCCAATAATACTGCATATTTTTCCAGCTACCGCCATTTCCTTCCCTTTCTCCTCTGAAGCTTTTACTTCCTTGAGGCTTTTACTGGAATACATAAGCCCAATAATGGCTAGTGCGAGGCCTACGATTGGAATGAAAATGGACAATACCCCAGTAGTCAATGCAATTACAGATTTCGTGTTCACATTTTTCATGAAATCTCCCCCTTCACTGCTGGTCACCTTTTATATACTATTCAAGCAGCATCAGAAAAACTCCTACGGACACATTTTGTAAACGGTAACATTTTAGACACAAAAAGAGGATTCATCTTTCCACAATGGTGGTATAGTATAAGTAAGAAAGATAAATAACATGAAAACAACTTAGCTGGCTCAACCATTTCGAGTTCGTTTCTAAACTGAACGGACGGTAGTGGTCATGTTAGGGAACATCTCCTGTGTAAGGAGTAAATTGTTATCTTTTGCCCTTAAGAAGACCACAGAGAAAGAAAGTAATACTCAGTTTGTAAATTCATGTAAAACGATTCACACAAGGCAACCTGTTAAAACCATTTATCACTAGGACAATCGATTAATTGTATAAATGGTTGCAATACCATTCAGAAGGTAAACCTGCTGCATAGATTATGTGTAAGCAGCAAGGCACACTATTAGGAGGACGTATTATTCCCATTCTGGAAACGAATTCCTGATGAATGATCCATTTGGATATTCTTCTGTTCCTTGTTCGGCTTCCAAATCTGGATGATTCTTATGGTTGGGTCACCTAGGTTGTTTTCTATCTCTCTCCCCCTTTCCTGGTACACACATACCAGGTTTTTTCTTTGGGCTTTACAATTCTAACTTTGTAAAAAAATTGAAACCCTTCCTTCCCTCTCCCGTATGTTGTAGTACACTATAAATAATCAATGTACAAGGGAGGTCCACACACTTGGCAAATAAACGAATAAGTAACATTATTATTGGACTAGTTTTTATCTTTATAGGCTCCGTTATTTTTCTTGAAAACCTAGGCTGGATTGATATGGAATATGGATTTTTATCTTGGCCAATAGCATTGCTGTTACCAGCCCTTGGTTTTCATCTCGGGTTCTTCTTGTCAGGCATGAAGAAGGAATATGCTGGCCTTCTTGTTCCAGGTGGAATCCTATTGGTACTGAGTCTTTATTTCTACCTCGATATTATAACAGATTACCAATACAGTGAATTTACATGGCCGACCATTTTACTTGCTCCAGCATTTGGACTATTTCTTCTATGGTACTTTGGAGAGCGCGAAAAAGGGCTATTTATCCCAATCGGTATTTTGACTATACTTGCACTTCTGTTTTATGCACAGTCCTTCCTTCAAGTAATTATTCAGCTATGGCCGCTTGTGTTAGTGTTCGTAGGTATCTTTATTCTTTTCCATAAAGGCCGTAAGAATAATAAAGCAAATTAACAAACCCAGCTACCTTGCTGGGTTTGTTTTTTATGTTTTCCTTGTACTAAACCTCTTTCTGGCTTCATCTACTAATAGAGACAAGCTAACAGAAAGGGTTCGTGATATGTTGACGTTAATGGTTGGTTACATCGTACTTGGTCTTTCCATCGCTGCCCCGTTTGGACCCATCAATGCTGAAATTATTAAACGGGGCATAGTATATGGATTTGGGCCTGCTTTTTGTGTAGGTCTCGGTGGAATGTCGTCTGACCTTCTACTGATGGGATGCATGTTTATCGGTCTGGCTCAGCTCCTCACTATTGTATGGATCAAAATTGCTCTCATGCTGCTCGGGTGTTTTATTTTAGTACATTCTGGCTTGGTTACCTTATCACAAACACATGACTTGGAATCTCAACAAAGTAACCTATCCCCTTCCACTCGGATTCATTTACGCTCCTTTACTACAGGCGTGATTATTGCATCGACGAACCCAATGAACTTATTGTTTTGGCTTGGAATTTATGGTTCAGTGTTAAGTGGAGCTCTTGAAGAAACGGATGTACTTCACTCCTTTTTTGTAAGCAGTCTCGTTTTTATCGGTATTGGCCTATGGAATCTGAATCTTGCCTTCACGGTTCATTTTGGTAAGCTTCTGATGAGTCCTATAGTTATGAAAGGAATTAATGGCATCGCAAGCGTGGTCCTGATTGGATTTGGACTAAAATTTGGTTACGATGCCGCAGTCGAGCTTTGGCAGATCTTTCTCCTGTAAGCTACCTTACACCATTGGAGATCCATTAAAAGAGGGGGCCCTTACTACTTCATGGAAATTACAACTGGTTTGCATAAGCTGCATGTAAACCATAAACTAAGCTATATAAGCAGTAACTGTTGAGTACGAGGGACAACCTCGTACTTCTTTACTTCTTATTGGATAGAAGTGTCATCTATGTATTTCTTTTTTTATCTATGTAAGCTATGATGACCTTGGTATCATTATTTTATCGCGTTATTTAATTGGCTTTGTATGGAGTTCATCATACAATCAAAGTTTTATTGAACCACTTATCATGCTGTAAGGAGATCTATTATGACTATCATTACGATTCTTGCTTTGTTCGTCACTATTGTAAATATTCTACTGGGAATTACTATCATCTTCTTAGAAAGAAAGCAAGTAAGCACAACGTGGGCGTGGCTTATGGTGCTGTTTTTCATTCCGATTGTAGGGTTCCTACTCTATCTTTTCCTTGGACAGAACTTAAGCAGAAGGAAGATTTTCAAGCTGTCCAGTGAAGCTTCCGAGTTCTTTTCTAGTTTAAAGGTGAAGCAAACGGAGCAGCTCGACTTGCATAATAAAACAGACTATCCGTTTCAAGAACTTATGTATATGAACCTAGTGAATAACGATTCCATTTATACCATGGACAATGAAGTAGAAGTGTTCACAGATGGGAAAGATAAAACGGAGGATTTAATTCAAGCTATAGAGAACGCAGAATATTTTATACACATTCAATATTATATAGTCCGGCATGACCGTACAGGAAGAAGAATTATAGAGGCGTTAACTCAAAAAGCTGCTGAAGGGGTAGAGGTTCGATTTTTGTACGATGATATGGGATCCATTAATCTACGGAAATCAGTTTTAAAGCCCTTAATAGAAGCTGGAGGTATGGTTGCAGCCTTCTTTCCTTCCCGTATCCCTTATTTAAATTTGCGCCTTAACTATAGAAATCACCGTAAGATTGCTGTTATTGATGGAGACATAGGGTATGTAGGAGGGTTCAATATAGGCGATGAGTATCTTGGGATGGTTAAAAAATTTGGTTATTGGCGTGATACTCATTTTAAAATTCGTGGCAGCGCTGTGTACTCCTTGGAAACGCGCTTTTATTTGGACTGGAATCATGCATCTAAGAACAAATTGCCAGCATCTCCTATGTACTACCCAGAAATGGAAACGAGCGATACCATCGGCATGCAAATTATTACATGCGGTCCTGATTCAGAGTGGCAGCAAATTAAAAATGCCTACATTAAGCTCATCCTATCTGCGAAAGAGAGTGTCTATATTCAAACGCCCTATTTTATACCAGATGACAGTTTGATGGATGCTATCAAAATAGCCTCTCTCAGTGGAGTCGATGTTAGAATAATGATTCCAAATAAACCTGATCACATGTTTGTATATTGGGCGACATATGCACATATAGGTCAGCTACTGGATGCTGGTGTTCGCAGTTTCACCTACGAAAATGGCTTTCTCCATGCGAAGACGCTTGTTGTAGATGGCAAGGTTGCTTCCGTTGGAACTGCTAACATTGATGTGAGAAGCTTTAAGCTAAACTTTGAGGTGAATGCCATAGTGTATGACGAGACCACTTCCAGAAAGCTTCATCAAATCTTTCTTGAAGACTTAAAGTACTGTAACGAAATAACTAAAGAGGTGTATCAGAATAGAACCAATCTCATTAAAATGAAAGAATCGATCTCTCGTTTATTATCACCTATTCTTTAAAGACACATAACCATAGGGAGAACCTCCTTTTGATGGAAGCTCCTAAAACTACTAATAATGCTGGAACTACCTGTCTGGAATAATTTCAGTCCAGACAGGTATTTTTATGAAAAGTGTTTTTCCGCCCACTCAACTCGTCTTTCAACAACGTGCCCCTATTTCCTCGAATACAATTTTTCCTCCTAAAAGCGCTATACAGGAAAATTACCAATAAGAATTAACAGAGCTAATCTTTTTAAAAAAAGGTACTGCATTATATTGTAAGTAGTTCAGTTTGGAGTACAGTATTGCAATTTGTACCCTTAATTGAACTACTTTTTACATAAGAAATAGTAATATAAAATGTGGAAATATTTTGTTATTTAATTTATGTGAAAGATAAAGGAATTTTTAGGATATTTACATTTATATAGTAAAATAAGATTATGTACGTTATTAAGGTAATGGGGCAGTTTTATTTAAAAGGGAGGTTTAAGATATTGTGATATTGTGGTCGATAATAGGTTTTTTAAATGCAACATTGGCAGTTATTGAACTAATAGTAGCCTTAAAAAGTAAAGATAAGCATTCATCGTATATTCATATTATGTATAGTTTAATGTTCGTTTCTTACAGTGTTTCTGCATTTAACCTAAATCTTCTTTACGGTGTTCCTGGCTTAATCATTGGTTTGTTAGCTATTTTTCTTAATTCCAAATATCGTAGAAAAAAGAGCATTTTCCAATAAGGAATTTGCTTTTTTTTTGTAAAATTGCATTAGTTTTTGCACGTGATTTTCCAGGTCATCAATAATTATTGTAGGTTTGCAAACTGGGGTGCATTTTCCTTTGAAAATAACTACTCAAAATACAAATAAACATTGCTATAACAATGAAAAATGAGCATCAAATTGCTATGCAATTCAACGCTCTTTTTATAGTTCAATTTTATTGTTTGTACTCCAAAACTGAACTACTTAATTATATTGTGGTACCTTTTTAGTCGCCTCAATGAATTGGGGGTTTTTTTCTGCGAGAGAACATTATAGAATAGATAAGGTCTGCTTGAAAATTGTGGTATCGTAGACAGAAATAACAAAAGAGGTGTAAGAATTGAAGAAGTGCATACTAACAATCGTTAGCGTATTCGTATTAGTTATAGCAGGATGCTCCTCTGATGCAAGCGGAGATACAGAAGCAACAGAGCCAAAATCAGAGAATCTAGCTACGGCAGTAATGGACTTTCAAATGAAGGTAATTGAAACCATTAATAAAGAGGATGCAAATATATACACTTTTGATAAGAATCCTACAAAGGAAACACAGCAAATAGCACAGAAAGAGGCAGCGGCTGTGGCTGATAAAATTGCTCAAATACAAGTCTCTTCTTCCCTGCAATCAGAGGAAGAACGTGTGCAGCAAATCCTAACTCATTTAGAGAAGGCCTATCAAGCTAAGGCACAAGCCCTTCAAGAAGGAAAGCCAGCTCAAGTGGACACGGAGTTCCCTGCTTACAATGAACAAATGGACAAAGCAAGCAGCATCTTAAACGATCTCTTAGAGGAAAACGACCTAATCAGTACCCCATTAAGAGGCGAATTACAATAATAGCCGCTTCATTGTGACAGAACATAATTTTGAATTAGCATATGCAACGAAAACAAGATACCTTTAAAAAAGCGTCTAATGAAATTGCCATTAGACGCTTTTCTATCTTTACCTTATTACATTTTAGAAACTAATTCGGCTAACCAGGCGGTGGCTACTGCTGCATAGGTACCGACAACATTACCGACTATCCCCATGAGCAAGCCTACTGGAGCCAGCGCTGGCTGGAATACAGAAGCTACTACCGGAGCAGAGCTCGTCCCACCTATATTCCCTTGAGATCCAACAGCGACAAAGAAAAGTGGTGCACGTAAAAGACGAGCAAACAGGAAAATAATCAAAATGTGAATCAACAGCCACACAATTCCCATTGCAATATATGCTGGAGCTTCTACTACAGCAGTAAGGTCTGCCTTTGCACCAATAGTTGTTAATAGTAAGTATATACCTGCATAACCGATATTACTTGCGCCGTAATCATCTAAACGACGAACTTTTGTAAAGGAAAGCATAACTCCTATAAAAGCAATTATCATAATCGTGTACGTACTCGCGGAAAGTACAGAGGTCTCAGGTAATGTCTCAGAGAATTTTCTAACGACATAAGAAACACCAAATCCTAACCCTAGAATACCTAGTAGTTGAGGAACCTGAAGCGGCTTGGATCTAGATTGGGCGATTTCCCCAATTTGGGCGTTAATTTTTTCGACAACAGAGTTATCAGCCTTGTTCCATTTGTTAAACTTATCCTGATGTCCTGCTAGTGCAATCATAATTCCCATCCAGGAATAAGCTACAACTGTATCGACGACAATGATGGGAGATAATACATCCTTTGGAGTGTCGACAGCTTCCACCAGAGCAGCCATGTTAGCTGTACCTCCAATCCAACTTCCCGCTAGAGCCCCGACCCCTCTCCAGGCGTCTTCAGGCAAGAAAGGCTGGAAGATAGCTAGAGCAATAGGCGCACCGATTACGACACCTAATGTTCCAGATAAAAATAGTAATATAGCTTTTGGCCCAAGCTTTAGCGTGGCAGGAACGTCTGTTGATAATAACAGCAGCAACAGGCCAAACGGTAATATATACGTACTAACGAAATCATACAATGATGAAGCATCAGGTATAATTCCAAGCGTGGTGGAAATCATCGGTAAGAAATAGGCCCAAATCAACGGTGGTGCAAAATGGAAAAACTTCTTCACAGCCGGTTGATTCCATTGAGATAGCATGTAAACTCCGCCTACTAAAGCAGACAAATATGCCAATAAGGCCATAGGTTCTTGTATGAGAGCAGCGTTTAATGTCAGAAACATGTTTCCCCTCCTCTTATTCTCTCTCTTTTAAGCTGACTTAGAAAATTATAGCACAAAGATGAGTGAATGCGTTTTCACATAAAAATATTCGAAACATTAAAATTATTAGCTCAATATAATATTTCAAGCACCTTCCTCTCGCTTTGGGTGGTGTTATTGCAGGAACTACTCTATCTTGGTTTGAAAGTCCTTCAAAAATGGTAGATTGTAAGAGGAAGATATTTTATGGAGGTGTTTTACATGTCAACTCTTACCGAGCAACAAATCAATCAGCATTTACGGGAGATTCAAGAGTGGAACTTAACGAATGATCGATTCATTCAACGTACCTTTACGTTTGCAGAGTATATGGACGGTATTCGCTTCGTTCACGAAATAGGCTCCATTGCAGATGAGAAAGACCACCATCCATCTTTACAAGTCGAATATGGAAAGATCATCGTTTCTTTAACCTCCCACGATGTTGGTGGCTTAAGTGAAAGAGACTTCGACCTTGCTCAAACCATTGATCGAGTTTATCAAAAAAGAGATGAATAGGAAAGAAGCAGAGAGTTCATACAACTCTCTGCTTCTCTCTTTACGTATTACCATTCTATCAACCCTTGTAAATGGGCTTTTAATATGGCATAACACACCTCTGCATCAGAAATTTGGTTCCTTTGTATGAGCTTCACGCATTCTTCCACACTAACCCAAAACAATGTTATGTCTTCGTGAGACTCTAATTCCTGTACATGTTGCGTGATAATATGGTTCGTATAAAATACATGAGTCTTTTCCCTGCTGTTCCAAGGAGCTGGAAGAACGTGACCTAGATAAGTCATATCATCGCATCGACAGCCTGTTTCCTCTTGAAGCTCTCTTCTTGCAGCTTCCTCCAGTGATTCCCCTTCTTCCACCCCACCTCCTGGTA
This sequence comes from Pontibacillus salicampi, assembly GCF_042434395.1. Classification (NCBI taxonomy): domain Bacteria; kingdom Bacillati; phylum Bacillota; class Bacilli; order Caryophanales; family Bacillaceae; genus Pontibacillus; species Pontibacillus salicampi. The sequence continues at coordinate 249,318 of NZ_JBHLTP010000011.1, forward strand.
ATTGCACAATCGTTTCCTGTAATGCCTCTCTAAATTGACGGATTAGTAATACATCATGATGAACATGAGCTAAAACGACAACGGATTCTTCCTCAAAAGAAGCAGGTCCCTCCCCCTTATTACTCGAATGTAACAAACTTTCCATCCCCCTAATCTATCCATTACATTATTATTCAAAAAGAAATAGCACTGTTAATATTACATTATTCCATATAATGGGTATATAGTGGAAGATTTTGTTTATCAACTTAACTGCTGGCCCATTTCTTCCAACATAGCATAGGTGTGGTCTGGAGAATGCGAAAAAACATTAACTGAGTTAATTATTAAAATTCGGGATTGCATACTGTCCTTTCATGCTGTATGGTATTAATTAACGAAATAGTTTTACTAATAACACAATTTCATAAACTTCCTTATTCAGAGAAGCGGAGGGATCTGGCCCGTTGATGCTTCAGCAACCAGCCTAAATTAGGCGAGGTGCTACTTCCAGCAAGTGGGGACACTTGAAAGATAAGAAGAAGTTTAGCCTTGAGATATCAAGCTCTTCTTCGGAAGGGCTTTTTTTATTACCAAAATTATCTAGAAGGACCTTTGTTTCATCCAGTTGAGGACGTTTAAGATTTACAACCTATTGCTAAGAAATCGTTCCCATCCTTACATTGTGTCCTAAAGCTACAGACTGTTAAAAAGGAGAAGATAACTATGAGCAGACATCATCTTGAAACCAAACTAGCCCAAACAGGAAATCGCAGCGACCAAACAACAGGTGCTGTCAACCCTCCCCTACACCTATCAACGGCATATCGTCATGAAGGAATAGGCAAATCTACTGGGTATGACTATATTCGAACTGGCAATCCTACTCGTGATTTGCTAGAGCAATCCATTGCTTCGTTAGAGGAAGGTCTTGCAGGCTTTGCCTTTAGTTCGGGAATGGCGGCTATTCAAACGGTCTTTTCCATTTTCTCACCAGGGGATGAGTGTATAGTGACCCAGGACGTTTATGGTGGCTCTTACCGTTTGTTTGAAAATCATTTTAGCAAATTTGGTCTTACCTTCCATTATATAAATAGTACAGATACACAGGATTTTGAATCAGTAATAAACGAGCAGACCAAAGCGTTATTTATTGAAACTCCAACGAATCCGCTCATGACACAAGTAGATATAGAGCAGTTTGCTACCCTGGCACAAAAGCATAATCTATTGCTAATAGTTGATAATACGTTCTTCACACCATACCTGCAGCAACCTATTGTATCTGGAGCTGATATTGTAATCCACAGCGCGACGAAATATTTAGGTGGGCATAATGACGTGTTAGCTGGTCTAGTAGTTGCAAATGATGAAGCATTATGCCAGAACATTCAGGAACAACAAAATGCCAGTGGTGCTGTTCTTTCACCATTTGATTGTTGGCTTGTCATGAGGGGAATTAAGACTCTAGGCTTACGTATGAAGCAGCATGAAGCAAACGCTAAGCATTTAGCCGATCAACTGGAACAAAGTCCTTATATCAGTGATGTGTTGTATCCAGGCAAAGGAGGGATGCTATCCTTCCGAATTAAAGAAGAGGAAATGGTTCCTGTCTTACTGGAGAAATTAGAGCTTGTATGCTTTGCTGAAAGCTTGGGTGGAGTTGAATCGTTTATAACCTACCCTGCCACGCAAACACATGCTGATATTCCTGAAGATGTACGCGCAAGCTATGGAGTGTGTAATCGATTATTGAGATTATCGGTAGGGATTGAAAAGGAAGAGGATCTCTTACAGGACCTGGAGCAAGCTTTAGAAATAGCGTATAACGAGGTGAACCAGCATGTCTAACTATTCCGTACAAACATCCCTTTTGCATAACGAATATGCTGTAGACAAGTCAAGTAACGGTGTTAGTGTTCCCATCCAGCATGCATCCACCTTTCACCAGAATGACATACATGAGTTTGGCGCATATGATTATGCTCGTTCTGGTAACCCAACTCGAGAAGCATTAGAACATACAATTGCTGAACTTGAAGGTGGAACACATGGATTTGCATTTGCTTCGGGCATGGCAGCTGTTTCCACTTCCTTAATGCTATTGTCCAAAGGAGATCATCTCCTTATTACCGAGGATGTGTATGGTGGAACGTTTCGATTTGTAACCCACGTTTTATCACGCTTTGGAATAGAGCATACCTTCGTAGATATGACAAAGCTAGATGAAGTAAATGCAGCCTTTCAGGAAAATACCAAAGCAGTGTTTATGGAAACACCGTCCAATCCGCTCCTCAAGGTTACCGACATAGAAGCCGTTACTAAATTGGCAAAAGAAAATAACTGTCTTACTTATATTGACAACACCTTTTTAACTCCATTAATACAGCAGCCTTTCTCATATGGTATCGATATCATTATTCATAGCGCTACGAAATTTTTGGCAGGACATAGTGATGTTGTAGCTGGCTTAGTAGTAGTTCAAGATGAAGCATTAGCTCAACAGATTGGATTTTTACAAAATTCTTGTGGAGCAATCCTTGGTCCACAAGATTGCTGGCTTGTCATGAGAGGAATGAAAACACTGCATGCCAGACTTCGTCAATCTGTGGAATCTGCGCATCGCCTTGCTACCTATTTAGAGGAGCATCCCCTTATCAAAAAGGTTTATTATCCAGGGCTTTCCTCTAATGCATATTATCAGACTCAGCAAAAGCAAGCGAAGAATGGCGGTGCTGTTCTCTCTTTTGAATTACAAAACGAAGAAGCAGTCGAACGATTTGTTCAGCAGCTAAAGCTTCCTGTGTTCGCTGTAAGCCTTGGAGCGGTGGAATCCATTTTATCCTACCCAAGGAATATGTCTCATGGCTCCATGCCAGACGATGAATGTGACAGACGCGGCATCACGAAAGGGCTGCTACGCTTATCTGTAGGATTAGAGGATGTACAGGAGCTGCAAGCCGACTTCGAAGAGGCATTAGCAGCAACAAATGAGCAAAAGGCAGTTCTATAAGTAAAAGCCCCAGTCCGTTTACGGAAAACGGACTGGGGCTTTATTAATGGACACTGTTTGTTTTTTGCGAGTAAGAAAAGAATAGCTTTCCTTGTCGACATTCCATATTATCCTCATTAAAAGGATAATCGTTCTTGCTATGTTACGCTCTGAGCCATTTCCATATTTCTTTTGGTGAAGCGTTTTTGCCGTACATTAGAATACCTGCTTGAAATATTTTTCCAGCTGCTTTCATTGTAAACCAAATGGAGATTAGCAATACTACAAGTGCCAATATAATTTCAAGCCATGGCCACTCCTCCAACATGGATAATCTCATTATTAATACAGCCGGTGATGTAATTGGAACAAAAGATGCGATAGTCGCTAATGACCCCTCAGGGTTTTCGATTATTGGAGCAATCAGAACGATCGGTATAAACGGAAGCATCATCACCATCCCCTGGAAATTACTAGAGGAATCCATATCTTCGACAGTTGCACCAAATCCTACAAATATAGCTGCAAAAAGGAGATAGCCGAGTATGGCAATGAATACAAGCAGCAGTAGTTCTGGTACAAATAAGAAATCGAGTACTGGGATTTCATTTATACGCCATACAGCAATCGGAATGATGAACACTAACCACACCGCAACTTGCGTAATTCCTAATAAAAAATATCCAATGATTTTCCCTTGCATAAGCTCTCCTGGGGTAAGGGAAGACAACACAATTTCAGCAACCTTTTCCTTCTTCTCTTGGGAGGCGCTTTGGAATATCATCATTCCTGTAATAACGATTGAAAAGAGGATAATGGCTGCCACACCGCCAGGAATGAGATTCTCTATTGCAGGGGACACTCCGCCATTCTGTTCCATAGACGTAGTCCTCTGGCCTTCCTCCTGTTGTTGGAGCGGTACGGTATCAAATTCAATCCCTCCTCTGACAACGTTCATTTGGTCTTCTGTTAAACCAGCTTGTTCAAACTGTAAGGCCCGAAGAGGCTGTTCAATAATATGTAAATTTAACAAGAAATTCTCCGGTATTTTCTCTGAGGTGTACACATCTATTGCACCAGATTGTATGGCAGAGGATGTGATGGAAAGATATGCAGTATTTTCCATGCCTTGAAGCTGCTTTCTCGCTTCGAGAGAACCTTTTTCCTGTTGAACTAGTTTCCAGTTCATATCTGGTCGCCGCTCCAATGATTCTTCAATATCATGATAAACTCCAACCTCATCATTTATATATAGAGTGACGGGTTCTGAAGCTTGTTCACTGTCACTAAGAAGGGTGGGAAGTGTGGCAAACAAGATAAATATCACTGGCGTAAGAATCAAGGAAATAACAAACGACTTGTTTTTGACATTGCGCATGTATTCCCATTTGGCTACCTTCATACTATTGCGCATCGTCATCCCCTACTTTCATTAATTTTTTATCTGTGGCTATATCTACGAAAATTTCGTGTAAGGAAATACGATCGATCACTAATTCCTGAATATCTAATTCTCTCGGAAGGAGAGGAAGCCATGATGGGATATGCACATCTTGCTCTAAGTAAAGCGTAGCACTTTGCTCACTACCTTCTACCCTAACAACGCCATCGATGTATTGAAGTGTAGTAAGCTCATTATTACCTCGAATCACACATTTATAATTTGCATACTGTTGCTTTATTTCTCCCATCGTTCCTGAAACAACCCGCTGTCCTTTATGGATTAACAATAATCGATCACATAGCTCCTCCACCATGTTCATTTGGTGAGAGGAAAGCAATATGGCCATTCCACTATTGGCTAATGTGGAAATTTCTTGTTTGAATACATCCTGACTTACAGGATCTAAACCAGAGAAAGGCTCGTCTAATATTAACAAATCAGGCTCATGGATAATGGAAGCGATAAATTGCACTTTCTGCCCCATCCCCTTTGAAAGCTCCTCGACCTTCACTTTCTCCTTTCCCTCTAGACCAAATTTATTTAAATAGTAAGTTGCTCTTTCTCTGGCTTTATTCATTGGATAATCTTTTAAGTCTGCAAAATAAAGAAGAATATCCATTACAGTTACTTTTTTGTATAACCCTCTTTCTTCCGGTAAGTACCCTATTCGATGCTTTGGGATAGCCTTTCCATACTGATGAAAGGTAATTTCACCTTCGTCTGGATACATGATCCCCATAATATTTCGAATAGTGGTGGATTTTCCTGCTCCATTAGGCCCTAAAATCGCCATAATCTCGCCTTTATTCACCTCAAAGGATATGTCCTCTATGATGGGGGTCCGTTTAAATGATTTGCATAGCTTATGTACGGTTAATACGGCTTGATCCATAATACTCCTCCTCTGCATTCGTATTGTATTGATTTACTTTATAGGTACTAGCTGCTCCATACAACAAACGCTATTACTAGATTTAACCCAGCTACTAACAAAAAATTAATAGAACGAGGAGACTTTTTTCCTTTATACTCCTCTATTCCTAACATTCCAATTGAGAATGCTGATCCAATAAGAATTAATGGAATCCAGTCATAGGCTTCTGTGAGTAATACGATTGCTGCGATGATAATTGTAATTAATGAGATTAGTTTTCTAGTGTTTTTCATATAGCACCTCCATTTCCAAACATTTCTATTATTTCAAAAGAATAATAGAAACTCAATTACAATTTACAGGGGACCTTCCTTTCTCACAAAATCGGGCTAATATCATACAGTAAAGGGAGAAGGTGTTTTACGTAAAGGAGGCTTGTACGATGAGATACTATCCGCAACCACTCCCTACCTATCCGGTAGAGGATGAACGTTTTCTTTCCCCTTTGTTATTAACTGCAGGAGGATATATGATTAATAAATTTATGAATAATAATGGTGGCGGCATTGGTGGTTTTGGTCAAGGAGGTCCGGGCTTTGGTCAGAATTATGGACCAGGCTTCGGAGGAGGATTTGGAGGGCCAGGTTTTGGTGGCAATCCAGGAGGATACGGACCTGGACCCGGATTCGGCGGTGGGTTTGGATTTGGGCCAGGGCCTGGGTATGGTGGAGGCCCTGGCAGTTACGGACCAGGCTTTGGAGGTCCGGGCTATGGAGGATTTCCGCAAGGATATGGACCTGGCTATGGCGGGGGTCCATTTGGAGGATATGGGAATCCAGGGCAATTTGGTCAAGGACCCGGGGGATTTCCATTTTTCTAAAAGACTATCATCCATTTACTTTCGTGTGATGTAGAAAGCACTTTCCAGATAAAGCTCTCTGGGAAGTGCTTTTTTCCATTATGAAGAAGTACACATTTAGCTCTTACCATCAATTGTCAGAAGATTAGTTTTTTTCTTTTTTTTCAATTGTTTTATACATAAAGGAACGTTAAACTCAACGTTACACATCATTTAACTCGTCCAATGAAAGGGGGCTATGAGATGGTCACATTTGTTGCATCCATCATGTTATTACTAGCAGGTTACTTTATTTACGGAAAGGTGGTCGAACGCATTTTTGGTATTGACTCCAAAGCAGTAACGCCAGCATATGCGAAACAAGACAACCTGGATTATATGCCAATGAGCTGGTGGAAAGCCAGTTTAATTCAGTTATTGAATATTGCCGGGCTTGGTCCAATATTCGGTGCAATACTTGGGGCAATCTATGGTCCTGTCGCATTTATATGGATAGTAGTCGGCTCTATATTTGCAGGGGCTGTACACGATTATTTCTCTGGTATGCTGTCCATTCGTCATAATGGTGCTCAATACCCGGCCATCGTTGGTAAATATCTTGGCAAACCTGTTCGCTCAGTCATTAATGTACTATCCCTTGGATTGATGATTCTTGTAGCAGCTGCATTTACAGCAGGGCCTGCTCAGTTAATGGCAGAGGTTACACCGCTGACCTTTATGACATCGTTGTTCATCATATTTGCTTATTTTCTCATTGCAACACTATTACCGGTCAATAAAGTGATTGGAAAAATTTATCCTATCTTTGGCGGTATTTTAATATTTATGGCTGTCTCCATCGGAATTGGCTTGTTCTTCTTTGATAATCCAATTCCCAATGTGACGCTTGAAAATCTTCATCCGAAAGAAGCACCGGTATGGCCGCTCCTCATGGTAACCATTTCATGCGGTGCCATCTCCGGTTTTCATAGCACCCAAAGTCCTATTCTTGCTAGAACATTAAAAAATGAACGGGAAGGGCGAAAAGTGTTTTTTGGAGCTATGATAGCAGAGGGAGTTATTGCTCTAATCTGGGCTGCAGCGGGTATGACATTCTTTGGTAGTACAGGAAGCTTACAAGCAGCCTTGGACTCTGGTGGTCCAGCCGGTGTTGTAAATGAGATTTCGAACTCTACTCTAGGAACACTTGGCGGGGTTCTTGCTATACTAGGTGTAATTATCCTACCAGTTACGACAGGAGACACAGCGTTACGATCTTCTAGGATGATGCTTGCGGAGTTAGTATCTTCTATCCGTAAGAAGCCTTTTGAAAGTAAGGCGGCACCTTTACTGCTAGCCATTCCTGTGGCGGTTCCAGCATTTCTGTTAACCCAAATGGACTACAGCTTCTTATGGCGCTATGTTGGCTGGTCTAATCAAGTGGTTGCAACGGTGATGTTATGGACTGCAGCTATGTATCTGCTACAAAACGGAAAGTTCCATTGGATAGCCAGTATCCCTGCCTTAGGAATGACTGCAGTAGTCAGCACGTATATATTCCTTGCTCCAGAAGGATTCGGCATGGAATACTCTACTTCCATGATTCTTGGAGGAATTATATGGCTAGGTGTAGCAGCTTGGTTTATTAAACAGCTTATCCGTCCAACCATCCATCAAGAACAAGAGGTATCGAAAGCAGGATAAACCATGCAATATCACTAATAATGGACAACCCCCTAGGAAACCAAGCAGGTTTCCTAGGGGGTTATTGTTTAGGTTTATAGTTAAGCTAAAGGCTGTCTGTTTATCTCTAATAATAGGTAGCTACTCCCACTTTCCTACTGGACCTGCTTGAGCTAGCAAATCTACTAAATGCACGGCTTCCATTTCTCCACTGGCATGCTCTCGTTCGATGCCAAGCTTCATTTGCAATAAACAGCCTGGATTGGTCGTCACCACTTCTTCAGCCTTGGTTGCACATACATCTGCCATCTTCACATCCAATATATCCATTGACTCTTCATAATTTATTATATTGTAGATACCGGCTGAGCCACAGCAAAAGTCTGGTCTTTTTTGTTCTTTCACTGTTAGATTAGGTATCTTATTCATAAGCTGCCTAGGCGGCTCAATAACGCCCTGTACATTACTCATATGACAGGAAGGCTGATAAGTCACAGTTCTTTCAATAGGAATGGTGTACATAATTTGGTCTAATTCTGCAAGCACCTCTGTAATGTCCTTCACCTTTGAAACGAAACGTTTAGCTCGTTCATGCCAGGTGGTTCCTTCTTCAAATAAGTGGTGATACTCTATTAATCTTGCCCCACATCCGCCTGCATTGTTAATAATATAATCTACTTCTTCCTCCTCAAATGCTCGAATATTGTCTTTTGCAACCTCCCGAGACTGTTCTATTTTGCCGGAATGGGCATGCAGCGCCCCGCAGCACGTTTGGCGCTCTGGTACAATTACTTCTGTTCCGCTTTTTAACAATAATTCAATTGTATTCTGATTTGTATGGAAAAACATACTATCCATTACACAGCCAGTAAAGAAAGCAACTTTTGCTGTGGAAGGGCGTTTTCTTATATATCGTTTAGCACGGCGCTTTCTTTGTTTAGGGGTCGGCAAATTCGGTAAAACACGTTCGAATGCATCAAGATGTAATGGGGCCGCCTTAGTCAGCTTCATCATGTGAGCTATCCTTTGCAGACCGCTACGTTGATAGAGCCACGTAGCATTACCAAGTGTGTTCATCCACCTTCGAGATGGAAAAAAGCTACCGAATAGGAAATCTTCCGTCTGTTTCTGCAGAGTGGATTTCTGAGCGTTATCTTCTAGAACTTCCTTTGCTCCTTCTAATATTTCTCCATATTGGACATCTGTAGGGCATACAGTAGTACAAGCCATACATCCGAGACATTTCTCAATTGGCTCCTGTAAATCCTCTACTGCCGCTTTTCCCTCTGCCACCATCTTGACAAGGTTGATACGGCCCCTGGGAGAGTGAGTTTCTCGCTCCATCGTTTCATAAGTTGGACAAGCAGGTAGACAATAACCGCATTGCACACAATCGAAAGTCTTGTCATAACTGATTTTCTCTTGCAGCGCTTTCAAATTATTCATTACGTAACACCAGCTTTTGTCCCTTCTCAGGGAAGATTTTCCCTGGGTTCATTATCCCTTTTGGATCCCAGGCATCTTTAATGCGCTTCATCATCATCAAACCAACTTCTCCTAGCTCCTGTTCCATGAACGGTGCCTTCATGGTACCGATTCCGTGCTCTCCAGATAAGGTGCCTCCTAATTCAATAGCAGCCTGAAATATTTCTTCTACTGCGTCCTCCACCCGTTTCATTTCCTCCTGATCTCGTTTATCACAAAGTACATTCGGGTGGAGATTTCCGTCCCCAGCGTGTCCAAAGACAACAACTTCTACCTTATACTTCTCTTTGATGTCATGAAGTCGATCCATCATATCAGGTATCTTACTCCGTGGTACCGTAGCGTCCTCAGAAACCTTTGTAGGCTTGATTTTCGCAATAGCAGGTGAGACTTGCTTGCGTGCATGCCAAATCCTTGCTGCCGCTTCTTCCGAATCAGGCAGTACAGTTTCTCTAGCTCCTATGTCTTCCATAATACTTTGTACAAGCTGTTTCTCTATAGCCAATGTTTCCGGGTGACCGTCTAGCTCAATTATGACAATCGCAGCAGCGTCGATAGGGAGGCCTGCAGGCTGGAAATTTTCAACAGCCTTTATACACGCCTGATCCATAAACTCCATTTTGGAAGGCAATATACCGGATGTGAGCGTTTTCGAAATTGCTGTGCCTGCTTTACGCACATCGTCAAATACGGCCATGATGGTTTGCACGGCAGGAGGTTTTGGAACGAGCTTGAGAGTTGCTTCAGTGATAACACCCAGCGTTCCTTCTGATCCGACTAGAAGCTTGGTCAAATCGATTCCAGTAACATTTTTAATAGTTTGACCACCTGTTTTAATGACCTCTCCTTCTGGCGTCACTACCTCTAACCCTAATACGAAGTCTTTTGTTACTCCGTATTTTAAGCCTCGTGGTCCACCAGAGTTCTCAGCTAAATTTCCTCCAATAGTTGCAACGTGAGCACTGCTTGGATCTGGGGCGTACATTAACCCGTGCTCCTCTGCGGCCTTATTAATATTAGCAGTTAAAACACTAGGTGATACCGTTACCGTTAAATCCTCTGCATGCATTTCGATCTGCTCTGGCCACTGAGACATATCCAGAACGATACCACCATGCACCGGCAATGGTCCTCCGCTTAAACATGTCCCCTGCCCCCTTGGATAGATGGGTACTTCATATGTATTAGCAATTTTTACGACACGAACAACTTCCTCTTTATTCTTTACTTGCACGACAACCTCGGGGAGATATTCACCGAAGGAAGCATCAAAGCTATAGCTATACCTGTCAGCAAGCTCGGTTAATACTTGCTCGCTTGGCAGTTGAGCTTGTAAAGCAGACAACCACGTATTCATCCTACCCTCTCCTTAATCAAGTGCCAGGTACTATATGTTTATTTTCTAGTACCTGGCAGTTTTTTGCTATCCTAAGTTGAAGGACACGAACTTTTCCTCTAAGTACTCTTCGATGCCATATTTTCCACCTTCGCGTCCAATCCCACTTTCTTTCACTCCTCCAAAAGGAGCCTGTGCAGTTGTTGGAACTGCATCATTAATTCCTACAATACCATATTCTAGCTCTTCCATCATATAGAAGGCCCTGTTTACATTTTTCGTATAACAATAAGCTGCCAAACCATATTGTGCATGGTTCGCTTTTCTAACCGCTTCCTCGTCCGTTTGAAAGGTGAAAATCGGGGCGACCGGACCGAATGTTTCTTCGGTAGCTATCTTCATCTCTTCTGTAGCACCTTGAATAACTGTTGGCTGATAAAAAACACCTGCTTCATTGTTTCCACGCTTACCACCACATAATATAGTTCCTCCATAGCTGGTAGCATTTTGTATGTGATCTTCCACTTTTTCTAATGCTTCCTCATTAATTAGAGGGCCTATATCTACTCCTTCTTCTAAGCCATTCCCCATCTTCAATTCGGCCACTTTACTGGCGAATACCTTACCAAATTGTTCTGCAATGTCTTCCTGGACATAAATTCGATTCGTACATATACACGTTTGACCAGCATTTCGAAATTTACTCGCAACGGCACCCTCTGCAGCAACCTCGATATCTGCATCATTAAATACGACAAAAGGAGCATGTCCTCCTAACTCCATCGATACCTTTTTCACTGTGTCAGCAGAATCTCTCATAAGCTTCTTTCCTACTTCCGTAGATCCCGTAAAGGTAATTTTCCGTACGAGCTCATTTGAGGTCATTTCTCCTACCACTTTTGAGGCAGATCCGCTGACGAGGTTAGCAACTCCTTTTGGTAATTCTGCTTCATGAATGGCTTCAAACACTTTTATGGCCGATAACGGTGTAGCTGATGCCGGCTTTAATATGACTGGACAGCCAGCTGCTATAGCTGGGGCGATTTTCCTAGTAATCATCGCGACAGGGAAATTCCAAGGGGTTACAGCGGCTGTCACGCCAACAGGTTCCTTTACCACCATGATTCGTTTGTCTGCATGCGAAGCTGGGATTGTATCTCCATAAATACGCTTAGCTTCCTCGGCATACCAATCAACGTAATCAATCGCGAGGTTCACTTCTCCTAATGATTCTTTGTAGGGCTTACCCATTTCCTCAGTAACGGTTCTGGCTAAATCCTCTTTCCTAGCCCTCAGCCGTTCTGCGATGGATCTTAAATAGGAGGACTTATCTTTCGCTGTAACTTTTCTCCACGTTTGAAAGGCTTGACTTGCTGCTTGAATGGCTGTTTTCGTATCCTCTGCATCACCAGACGCCACTGCCTGTATAACATCCCCCGTTGCGGGATTTGTTACCTCCATCGTCTTACCTGAGATGGCATTTACCCATTCCCCATTAATATACAACACCTTACATTCCTCCTATTGTTCTTGCAAAATTTGATCTAAAAATGTAACAACTCTATCAATCTCAGCTTGCTTCACTGTTGCAGCTGGAATAAACCGTAGGACATTCTTCTCGGTGCCGCATCCTAATAAAATAATGCCTTGCTCTATAGCTTTTGATCTAATGAAAGATAACAAAGCTGGGTTCGGCTGACCTTCCAAATCAATTAATTCTAATGCAAGCATTAGTCCTACACCTCTAACCTCTCCAATGTTAGGATGTTGGTGCTTAAGCTCCAGCAAGCGTTCCTTGAAGTAAAACCCTTTTTCCCTTGCATTCGAGAGAGCAGATTCCTCTAACACATCAATGGTGGCTAGAGCAGCCGCACATGAGACAGGGTTTCCGCCAAATGTCCCTCCATGGGTGCCTGCTGGCCACTGTTCCATATATTCCTTTTTAGCGATGAGAGCACTGATTGGAAATCCTGAGGCTATGCCCTTGGCAAGTGTCAGCATATCCGGCTTCACTCCGAAATGCTCATAAGCAAACATAGTACCTGTCCTTCCGAAGCCAGTTTGAATCTCATCGAAAATCAACATAATTCCATGCTCGTCACAAAGCTCTCTTAGCTCTCTTATAAAGGAGACAGGAGGTACAATATATCCTCCCTCACCTTGTATCGGTTCTAGAATCATCGCTGCTACTTGATCAGGAGCGACCTGGAGCTGAAAAAGCTCGTGAAGCTGACGGAGACAACGTTCGGATTCCTCTTCCTCTGTTAAGCCATGATGAAAAGGGTAAGGATAATCCGCATAATAAACACTTGGAAGTAATCCTTCATAGTCCCTTCGATAGGCCGCATTAGAGGCTGTGATAGAAGTCGTTCCTAATGTACGTCCATGAAATCCCCTTTTGAAGGAAATAATGGCAGGGCGGTTCGTCACCTTCTTGGCTAGCTTCATTGCCCCTTCATTCACTTCTGCCCCACTATTACTGAAGTAGACCATATTATCTCCACCTGCCAGCTCGTTTAGCTTTTCGGCAAGCTCCACATAGCTTGGGTAATATACAACATTGTGTCCACCATGAATCAATTGATCAATTTGACGTTTGGCTGCCTCCATAACCTTTGGGTGATTATGACCGATATTCGTAACGGCTACCCCGCTTGCGAAGTCGAGGTATTCTCTTCCATCTTCGGCTGTTACATAACTACCTTCCGCTTCCACTATGCCTAGCTCTGTTGCTCTCGCTGCGACAGGTGGAATTACACGTTGAGCTCGTTCGTACAAAGATTGAGACGTTGCTTTTGACATGATTATTCCTCCTAATTTGGTAGATTAGATGACTCTGATTTCACACAAGCAAAGGATTGAAGCATCTCTTGCGTCATATCCCGTAACACATATGGTAAAACACCAAAGGAATACGGTTTATATAGTCGCTCTGTCCATTGATGAGCATCTTTCCCATAGACACCTATATTGACAGATGGTATATCCAATTCCCTTATGCTTTTCACTGGAACTGGATAAATATCATCCCATTCTGGAAAGTTCTCTTGTAAAATGTGTAAATCCTCATCCGTATCATGTAAAGATAAATAACTGCTATCAGATAAATAAGGGAAGAAGTTCTTTACTGCAAAGGACTCACCCGTGGTCTGTTTATAATGCTGCAGCACGTTGTTTAACACATCTAGCTTTTTAGATTGCAGTACATCCTGCTGGTCTAAATAATTGTGTGGACAAAAAGGAGGTGCATAAAAGATGATTACTCTCGGAGTAGATTCTGTGTCATAATGCTGCAGAGCATCAACCACTTTAAAGCACAGCTCTCTCGGTTCATGATGACGATATGTATCCACTATCTCCTTTGCAATTGCCTTTGTATCTACCCCTTTCTGCTCTAGCTCCTTAATATATTCCGAGTACGTGCTTACAGAGATATGCCAGTCTAACTTCTCCATTGGGAGCTTTGTGCGAGATTGATACAGTTTATAGTTTTGCTTTAATCGTTCTTCTATATCGCGTGTCGCCTCTTCCGCGACCTGTACTAAGCGGTCCATAACCTGCTTAGGGGTAGATCGATAAATAAAATAATTAAAATACAAATAACTCTTACCTGCGGTTTGTACATTGTAGAAGTCTTTTTGATCTCTTTGCAGGAGGCAGGAAGGAGGCAGGACAATTTCCCCGGGAATATCCTCCGCCAGCTCCATGTTGTTATTAATGCGGCGGTTCAATTCGCTTGAAATGAGCGTTGGGTCCACTCCTGTTAAGGTTTGCCCGACATGGGCTTCCCTCCCTCGAATATAAAAAGATGGTAGCAGCTTTCCGACAGCTCCAGTGTACACATACCTCGTTTGATCCCCCTCATATAATGGACTGATAAAATCAGAATTAAAGGCAACGACGTACTCCAACTCACGCTCTTGCTTTAATCTTTCCAATTCTGATACAGCAGCTACAATGCCGGTATGCTCATTTTCCTCAACAGGATTAATAGTAAGCAGAATGTTTCCATCTAATTCCTTTACATGATCGGAAAAGTAGAGAAGATTCATTAAATGGACAGCGATTCCGCTTTTCATATCCAATGCTCCCCTGCCAAACATCCACTCCCCAGACTTCGCTTCTGATTGCAGTTCATGGTCATACTCATACGCAGAAAATTGCTCAAGCAGCTTATCTGGGTTGTTGGCTTCTAATTTCCACGCTCCAAAGTCATCTACCCCCACTGTATCCATGTGACAATGGTACACGATCGTCTTTGTTGAATCCGCTTCTCCTTCTACATACGCAAACACATTCTTACGGCCCAATGCATCATTCGGAAGCTCCTGGCTCCAAACATGAGACGGGTTCCTTTGAAAATATGGATAGGATTGTAGTACCTGCAGCAGGTAATCTGCTATCGTGACCTCTCCCGTGGTTCCATTCACACTCGGAATGGAAACTAGCTCCTTCGTTAGTTGTTCCAGTTGTTGTTCTAGCGTTAAATCTTTAAGGTTTTGGTACAAAACAACAACCACCTTTCTAGTATTGTTTTTCTAAATTAACAAGGTTTACTAACCTTCTATCCTGCTTATGTTTATATTGCTTTATGTTTTCAATAAATATATCCACACAACGGTCGACATACCGATTTGATTTAGCAGACATATGCTGGGTGAGTAATACATTATCTAACTCCCAGAATTTATGCTCTTTTGGAAGCGGCTCTTGTTTATAAACATCTAGCGCAGCTCCCCTAATCCGTTTATCAGCTAAAATCCTATAAAGCTCCTCCTCATCCATGATCCCACCACGGCCGACATTGATTAAAACAGCATTCGGATGCAGTTGTTGCAGCATTTCCTTGGAGAATAAATGATAGGTATCTGAGGTTAGCGGCAAAATAATTACGATGTAGGAATAATCCTTTAATTTGCTTTGCGCTACATCCAAAGCAAAGACACTATCAAACGGCTCTACCTCCCTGCCGCTAGTATTGACTCCATCGACCATCATGCCGAACAGCTTACACTTTTTGGCGATTTCCTTACCAATAACCCCAGTTCCAAACACTAGTACCGAGTTCTGATGCAATTCTCCTACTAATGTATCCCTATCCCATTGTCTTTTACGCTGATTAAGTAGAAAACGATCAAAATGCTTTTCAAAGTAAAGCATTGTGCCAAGAACATATTCACTCATTGGAACGACATGGATTCCTTTCGCATGGGTTACTAAGATACCTCGTTTATGCAGACGCTCAAAAGGAAGATCGTCTAAACCAACACTTAGCATTTGTATCCAATGCAGATTTTTAAAGGTATCCAGAGTAGAAGCTGTCAAATCGTTTCCATAGGTTAAGAGAATAGTAGCTTCCCTTCTTACGGCAAGAGGAATCTCCTCCATATTCGCAAATACATGCACGGTTTCACCCGTTTGTTGATAAATACTATTACAGTGATACTCCGTTATTTCGTTTGAACTGGATACAATCATACTGCTCTATCCCCCCATAAAGTATTCCGGTAAAAAGGTAGAAAACGATGGAACATACGTAATGACCAGTAAAGAGAACACTAACATAATGAATATTGGCACAATTGCCTTCGCAATGGTTTCAATCCTGACCCCACTGATACCGGATGCAACAAATAAATTCACACCGAGTGGCGGTGTCACAAATCCAATAGCCAGATTAGTTACGAGGATGACACCAAAATGAAGCGGGTCTACCCCAACATTCGTCACAACAGGAAGCAATATTGGCGTTAATACCACTAAGGCAGAAATAGTGTCTATAAAAGCACCAACAATGAGAAGAAAGATGTTAATAATCAGCAAAATGATTAACTGATTACTGGAAACACCGGTTAAGAAATCCGCCATCTTCATTGGAACCTGTTCCAGGGTCATTAAATAAGCGAACGAGATGGACAGACCAATAATAATCATCGTGGCACCATTAATAATCGATGCTTCCACAAAGCATTGATATAAATCCTTCAACTTGAGCTCCTTATGAACAAATACGCCGATTATTATCGCATAGACAACTGCTACAACAGCTGCCTCTGTTGGGGTAAAGATACTCCCGTAAATCCCGCCCAAAATAATGATAGGGATTAACAAAGCCCACTTGGCATCCCAAACCTTTCTTAACACTTCCAAGAATGAAACCTTCTCTTGAGCAGCAACATAATTATGCTTTTTGGAGATAGCGAACGATACGATCATGAGTGATAACCCTAAAATGATACCCGGGATAATGCCTGCCAGGAACATACTCCCTACCGACACACTACCTACTACTCCGTATAAAACAAACGGAATACTTGGCGGAATGATAACTCCAATAGAACCAGAAGCGGCAGTGATGGCTGCTGCAAATCCTTTTCCATAGTTTCTTGCTTTCATTTCTGGGATCATAAAAGAGCCTATTGCTGCCACAGTGGCTGGACCTGAACCAGATATGGCTGAAAAGAACATACAAGAGACAACTGTTACCATTGCTAATCCACCAACTAAGAACCCTACAAGGGAAGAAGCAAGATCTAACAGTTTCTTCGAGACTCCCCCTTTTCCCATTAGAATGCCAGCAAGCATAAAGAAAGGAATAGCTAATAAAGGAAAGGAGTCTAGAGAAGTAAATGCTCGTTGAGCCACAATAGTTAATGAAAAATCAGTTGCAAATAAAATAGTAAAGATAGCTGATAACCCGAGTGAAATCGCAATCGGCACACCCAGTAAAATACAAAGGAGCAGTGTTCCAAATAGTAGTAATATTGTCATATCAGCTCGTACCCTCTTCTAAAGTATTTGGTCGAAATAGAAGAATCATTTGTTGAATTAATCTAACGCACATTAATATACCACCAACCGGTATAGCTGCATAAGCAATCCAAATAGGTATTCGCATTGCAGGTGTAAGCTGTCCCGTTCCTAATAAATTAAGGACTAATTGAGTGCCATAAAAGGCCAGCACGCCCGCTAGAAAGAACCAAAGGAATAACGCTATACAATCTATTACCTTTCGAATGGTACGATTAAATAGGTCTCTAAACACCTCTACTTTAATATGCTGATTCATTCGAATGGCGAAGCTTGCGCCAAGCCATACTTGCCATATATGTATATATCTTGCTAATTCCTCCGACCAGGTGATGGAATCATTAAACACATATCGGGAAACCACTTGATAAAAAATAAGCCCGACAATAGCAACCATTGATAGAAAGAGGAACACCTCCTCAAAACGTCGATCCAAAAGCTTAATCCCCTTCATCCTTTCTCCCTCCAATCGTGAAATGGAAAAGAAACGTATCCATTCTTCCTTATGAAAAAGGAAGAGAAGAAAGCTTGCCCTTCTACTTCCTTCTCTACTCTACTAATTTGCGTCTTTCGCCATATCAATCAGGTTTTGGCCAATCTCATCCGAAAACTTATCATAAACTGATTGAGATTCTTCCATGAATACTTGCTTTTGTTCATCAGACAATTCATTTACCTTCATCCCTTCGTCTTGCAGGGATTTAAGCCATTCTGCATCTTGTTTCGCAGCAATTTCTCGTTGATTGGCCCTCCAATTTTCTGCCTCTTCCTGAATAACAGATTGGATATCCTCAGGTAGATTATTGAAATAATCGTTATTGGTTAACATGACCGTAGCTGCATAAAAATGACCTGTTTTTGTTAAATAATCTTGTACTTCATAGAATTTTTGAGTGTAATATAAAGAAATTGGAGACTCCATTGCATCATATGTACCTTGCTGTAATGCAGTATAAAGCTCCCCAAAAGCAAGTGGTGAAGCGTTTGCTCCCCATGCATTAAAAGAGGCAGTATGAACTGGATTCGACATTGTTCTGAACTTCAGCCCATCTAAATCAGAAGGTTCTTCAATCGGAGCTTCATTATTAGACATGTTGCGGAATCCATTCTCGCCAAATACTAATCCTTTCAAATCGTTCTGTTCTAATTCCGTAAGCAGTTGTTGGCCAAGCTCCCCATCCAGCGCGGAGTGAGCAGCATCCCTTGAATCAAATAAAAATGGTAAGTCAAATACCATAAACTTACTGTTGAAATTAGCTAATGGTGCTACAGCGGGTACTGTCATTTCCAAATTTCCCAATTGTACTGCCTCTATAGCCTCTCTATCAGACGCATACAAGGAACCGTTCGGATATAACGTAACACTGACTTTGCCATCAGTTCTTTCTTCTACAGCCTTCTTGAAATCTTCTAAAGCTACATGAGTCGATTGTTTCTCATTCACAAGGTGGGCTACTCTAATTTCATAGCTGTCCTTAGAGGTTTTCGCCTCCCCGGATGAATCATTGCTGCACGCAGCTAAACCTAGCAATAATAAGGCCAAACACCATACACCTATTGTCTTTTTCAACTAAATTCCTCCTCAAAAGTGGTTTATCTTCAAAATGCGGTTGGTCACATTCTGAACATGATTTCTCATCATTTCTTCTGTTCTCTCCCCATTTCTTTCACGAAGGGATTCGATTATTGTATAATGCTCTTCTACTGCTCCTTCAGCACTGCTATGAAGAGTATTCGATAAGATTAGAAAGCGTTTAATTTGAGAATTCAAGTTATTTACTATTTCCTCCAGCTTACTATTTTGGGAGACTCGTACAATGATGGAGTGAAACATAAAGTCTAGATCAAGAAACTCCAACAAATCATCTTCTCGAATTGCTTCCTTTTGCTTGGTGCATATTTCTTCCAGTTCTTGCAATTCCGAGCTAGTAATGTGCTCAGCAGCGGTTTTTGCCCCTAAAGCCTCAAGTGATTCTCTGATAATTTGATAATTCATCGCGTCTTTTTCAGATATTTCACTTACTCTGGCTCTTCTGCCTGAGCGAAGTTCAATCATGCCTTCGAATGACAATTTTTTCAGTGCTTCCCTAATTGGTGTCCGACTAATTCCTAACTGATTAGCAATTTGTTCTTCTACAATCATGTCACCAGGCTTCAACGCATTTTGCAATATAGCTTGGCTAATTTGATCGTAGGCTAACTCGGTTAACGATTTTGATTTGATTTTATCCATTCTTCTCACCCCGTGTTACTTCCACTTTGTATCCTGTATACAGAATACGAAATTTAACCTTAATTGTCAAACTATTATAAAATTTCTTTCACTTTTTTCTGTGAATTTTCCGACAAAAAACTACCTATGATTACGTCACAGGTAGTTTCACTAAGTTAATATAGTAAATGAGCCATTACAGCAATTATTGGGATGGAGATGAGCGTTCTTTGCATAAATACTATGAATAGCCTTCCAATGTTAATGGGAATTTTTGAGACTATAAGCAGGGTACCCATTTCCGTTAGGTAAATAATTTGCACAAGAGATAAAGCTCCAACAAAAAATCGAGTCATTTCCTCCTCTATACCAGACGCTAGAACGGCTGGAATAAACATATCAATAAACCCGACAATGGTAGCAGGAGCTGCAGCGGCTGCACTCGGTATTTGCAATAGCTGTAGCAATGGAATCATCGGTTTAGAAATAATATCAAAAAAGGGAGTGAACTCCGCAATTATAAGAGCAACAGTCCCAATAGCCATAGCCTGGGGTAATAGGACAAAAATAATATTCATGAAAATCTGTGTACTTTGCTTTAATTGATCACGGAAAGATCCTGCTTGTTTCGCTCTTCCGACAGCCTGTTCAACTGCCCAACGCAACCGAGATTTTCCTTCTGGTAAATCTTCATGAATTGTACTTTCTGTATAATATGTGTCTTCCATTTTAGAAAGTGGTGGTATGCGAGGAATAATGATGGCACTTGCTAGTCCAGCTAACACAATGGTTAAGTAAAAAACGGGGAATACATGATCCACCTGAAGCATGCCGGCAATTACTAAACAAAAAGGAAGGGAAACAGTTGAAAAACAAGTAGCAATGGTGGCAGCTTCTCTACTCGTATAAAAACCTGTCTCATACTGTTCCCTCGTAATTACAACACCAACGTTCACATTTCCAATCCAAGAGGCTAATAAATCTACCGCTGACCTTCCTGGTAAAGTAAATAACGGTTTTGTAATACTCCTTAACAATGTGCCAATAAACTCCATAGCACCGAAATTAATTAAGTAGGGCATTAGAAAGGAAGCTACAAAAAACCATACAATGAGAGTGGATAATAGATCGTTCAACATAACCTGTCCTGTCCCACTCGAATAAACGGCTTGAATTCCTATTCCAAATAGAGTCATCAGTGCAAAAAGCGCACCGAATACACGTGTTAGGGTCCAAAATATAGAAACATCAAACAGAGAACGCCATTCCGAATTCTTCGTAGCGAATTTTGGTTTAATGGTAACAGTGAACAAGGTTAATGCCATGGAAATGACCATTACCGTTGTAACGATTTCCGCAAGATAGTTCTGAAGTAATTCAATGAGATATTCTGACATAATTCCCAACGGAATATTAAAGGCTTGTCCACCCATGATAGGAAATAAGAAAACAAATACCCCAAACAAGGATGGAAACAAAAACGTAAACAAACCTTTCTTGTCTATGGGACGATCTTCATACATTTCTTCTTGCTGCTGTATGTTCGGCTTCAATATATTTCCCTCCTTATTCTCTTTCCACCGGAAAACTCATGCATCTTGGTCCGCCACCGCTTTTTAATATTTCTTCCAGCGCAAGCTCCACGACGGTATAGCCTAGCTCTTTAAGCTCTGTATTTACACTTGCTGCCTGATGATGAGAAATAATAACCTGATTACCTATATTCAACAGATTGCACTTATGCAGAAAAACATCCTCCTCTGAGACTCGAATTAGTTGAAAGGATTCTTCTTCAAGCCATTTTACCAACGTATGTGGCAAAGCTTCCTCACAAATAATAGCTACCTTTTCACCAATTACATTCATTATCATATCCAAATGTAGATACTTCTCTGAGAAAGGGATTTGTATGATATTCTTTCCGAGCTCATGCAAATAGGTTTCCAACGCTTTAACAGCTGTTTCATCTGTCCTTATGCCTGTTCCAACTCCAACTGTCTTCTCATCTATATACATGACGTCTCCACCCTCTAAATTTCCAGCAGTCAATTGATAATGAATAGGGATTTTGTGTTCATGCAATGTTCTTTCTGCTAGTCGGTGCTCCCCCCATCTATATGGATTTTGAAACCGTCCAAATACAATCCCCTTTTCGGTTGAAACTCCTAAATCTCTAGTGTTTACTTCATAAGGGAATCTCGGATGTGTTTCAGCTAAATACACCTCCACATCATGCTCCTCAAGCGCTTCCACAAATAATGCATGCTCCTTACACGCTTGTTCTACATTCAGTGTGTGTTTGCTATGCTTCTCGGCAATGACATTAATAGGATTGGACACATCGAGGTATTCTGGCCTGGCTAATAGTACTTTTTTTAATACTCCATATTCAGATGCTACGTGATACATTTCAACAGTCCTCCATTCCAATATTCTGCATAAGTATCCTGTATACAGGATACATTCATTCAAAAATAAATGTCAAACTATTTTAAAAATTATAATATTTATTCCGAGTTCTTAGTACTTCCTTTACACCGTCTTGGATAGAAGGGTCGGATAGCCAGTAAAAAAGAAACCAAAACAAAAAAACTGCTCAGAACAAGTTCTGAGCAGTTACATATCGATGAATCTAATGTGTCTTGTCCTGGATACAATGGAAGAATTTCCTCTCTTTAAGGAAAGGATCATGCATTTATCCTTCTTCATTTAGATTGGAAGAAGGTAAGGTCATCTTCTCACCATTTCCATACTTAGGAGCGAGCCATCCAGACTTCGCTGCAATAAGGAGTAGAATTGCACTACCACCAAGGAGCATAATGGGAAATAAGGCACTGAAGCCACTCATCATCATAATGGGACCAATAGAAATAATAAGTACCTCCACAGGAACCATTCCAATATATCCTAAGGCATAATCATCCAAGGTGGTGCTCTCATTTTTCGGATCGACAATCCGCAGCAAAGCAATACCCATCGCCACAGTACCTGTACTCCACCCCCAACCGAAAATTCCATTCTCGAACCAATGATTATGGAATACTCGTGGAGCAATAAAGCGAAAGATACAGTATGCCCAAATGGTGCCGAAGACGAAAAGTGCTACTAGAGGCCAAGCATAAGCCATGACAACGGACAAATTAATTGATGCGATACCAAAAGCTACAATTAAATCAGTTGCGGTTCCACTTATTCGATCAATAATTCGCTTGTCCACATAGTCCCTTCCATTTGTAATAGAAAGCACCAATTGAGCCAGCAATCCGACAACAAAGGATAAGCTTAATAGCGGCACGCTTATATTCGGAAACACAATCTCGAGACCTAATTTTAAATAATAGCTTCCCATTACGACTAAGGCAATGATAGCAATATGAAAAAACAATGGATCTACCGTATTACTCGATACGGTATCCTCACCAATAGATCCCCGACTATCCTTCCTTACTAAACCAGTACGCAATTCAGTTGGAAGATCTTTAAAATCTGAAATGAAGCTGGTTTGTTGATTACGTGCATTCTTCTTAATAAGAAAAAGTCCCCCAAGAATAGCACACACTAATCCAATAGTGGCAGAGGTATAGCCAAGCGGTGTAGCATCTTCCCAGCCTAATCCATAGAATGCTTCCCCAACCGCTGCAGCGGTACCGTGTCCTCCAAGGAATCCTGCACCAAGCACAAGACCGAATCCTTTTGGCAAATCCCAAATATGATTCAGGACTGCTAAAGTCGCTAAGGCTCCACCGCCCCACATAAGGAGTGTAAGTATCATGGAATAAACCCACATGTTTCGAATACGTCCAAACGTTTTCCTCCAATTCACTCTTGCTGCTCCAATGGGAATGGCCCCAAAAATAACTGCGATTAGCACGGTTGGATAATGACTCATCATTTCCGAAAAGGGCAATATATCAAAGCCATTAGGTCCAAAGGTAAGACCTCCAATTCCTGCTATAATACTCGCAGGTATAAATAATTTCTGAATTCCACTCACTTTTGCCCTTAATACAACACCCACTAATAACAACATAGAAATAAAACCTACATCAATTGCTAAATCCCAAACTGACAATGCAACCACTCTCCTACTAAAAAAATGCGTATTACTCTATCATAAGCTGAAAAGTGGGATTTCCTTTCTTTTTAGTGTATTCAATTAATTCATTGTAGTTTTACAGGAAAGTTCTAACAAAAAAACAGGGGCCGGGCCCCTGTTTTGCATAATATTTCTATACTTAATATCTTTAATTTATTATTTTACTGTAATATTGTGAAAGTGATGGGACACAAACTGATCCACATTAATGGCAAGCTCTTCTCCTGTTTTTAAACCAGGATCCACAGCATCCCATTGCTTTAACATTACTGAAGCATAATTCACCACACCAAGTCCGAGCTCTACACCCTTATGATCAAGGACACGGACAACAGCCTTTCCTTCGAAATGGCCGCTTATTTCATCAATATCATCCGGAGCAATACCTGCTAATCCATTAACAATATCTTGAACGCGATCTCTTTTTAACACAATGTTCCCCTCTGGACCAGAATTAAAGGCAATCCACTGTTGTTTTTTATCTAAGTTTTCTACCTCTGTATTTGCAATGAAGTACGTACCAATTGCGCGTGCATGAACAGCATCATAGATAATATTTGCCGTAGTAGATCGACCTAGGAAGGAAGAAACACCAGCGGCCATGGCAATCTTAAAGGCATCTATCTTAGATTTCATACCACCAGTGCCGACCTTGCTCCCTGAACCGCCGGCCACCTTAACAATATCCTCGGTTATATGGTACACCTCTTCTATTAACTCAGCGTCTGGTGTTGTAGCAGGATTTCCGTTATATAAACCATCGACATCAGACAGCACAATTAGTTGGTCTGCGTCCACAAGCGCTGCTACCTTTGCCGATAAGGTGTCGTTATCCCCAAATTTTAATTCATCCGTCGTTACAGAATCATTCTCGTTCACAATGGGGATAATACCACGCTCCAGCAATACATTAATGGTGTTTCTAGCATTATTATATCGCTCCTCGTGCGCCAAATCACTGCGAGTTAACAATATTTGAGAAGCAACATATCCATGGGATACAAATAATTCTGAATAGGTTTCCATGAGTAAACCTTGTCCAACGGAAGCGGCAGCCTGACGCTCTGGCAAGGATTCTGGTCTTGACAAGAAACCTAACCTACGATAGCCTGCCGCCACTGCACCGGATGATACGAGTAATACTTCGTATCCTTCATCCTTTAAGAGAACCACTTCATGTATAAGCTTCTCCAGCTTCCGGCGACTAAGCTCCCCTTGTGTGCTAGTCAACGAGCTGCTGCCAATTTTGACTACAATTCTCTTCGATTCCTCCTGCATTACCCACTCACTCCTTTGTGCACATACCAATACATACTAAATGTACGTTTTTACCATTTGGATATGACTATAGTTGTAACTATATATCATACTACATAAAACAGGAATGGACTAGAGAGAAATTCACTTCATATAAGAGCTTTTAGCGGAGTGATTTCAGCCAATAAACTCGTCTTTAAAAATTCATAAACTATCGCTTAACGAACCCACGTTATGCCGAAATAACATCTTCCACATAAGGGGCTTTATTGATGAATAACAAAAAAACATGGACCCTCCTTTTGTTCAGGAGAATCCATGTGTAATTCGTGTACTGATTATCTAGTTTGACCAGTACCCTTCATTATATATTTAATAGTGGTTAGAGCTGGTAATCCCATTGGTCCGCGCGCGTGGAGCTTCTGAGTGGAAATGCCAATTTCAGCACCAAAGCCCATTGCTCCTCCATCTGTGAAGCGAGTAGAAGCGTTGTGATAAAGAGCTGCAGCATCAATCAGCTTTAGAAACGTGTTCGCTGTCTTATCGTTTTCCGTAATAATTGCTTCTGAATGCTTCGTGCCATAAATTTCAATGTGCTCAATAGCCTCAAGGACATCCTCTACTGTTTTGACAGCAACATCACGACTTAAATATTCGTTGGCCCAATCCTCTTCCGTTGCTTCATCTGCTCCTGGAATTAGAGAATGCGCATATTCATCTGCATGAGCATGAATACCGTGTTCCAGCATTGCTTTTACAAGCGTATCCTGATTGGCATCGAGCCACTCCTTGTGAACGATAAGCGTTTCTACTGCATTACATACAGCAGGGCGATCGGTTTTAGCATTAATAAAAATGTTAATCGCCTGATCCACATTAGCTTCTTTGTCAATATACAAGTGACAGTTGCCCACTCCTGTTTCTAGAACAGGCACAGTTGCATTTTCTACAACCGTATTAATCAATGATTCACCGCCTCGCGGAATTAATACATCAATATGCTGTTTCATGGTAAATAATTGCTTTGTAGCTTCACGGTCCGTGCTATCGATAAATTGAACTGCTTCTACAGGAATTCTAGTATCCTCTAAAGCTGTTCTCATAATATCGACGATTGCTTTATTGGATGCAATCGCGGAAGAACCACCTTTCAGCACCACAGCATTACCAGATTTTAATGCCAGCCCTGTTGCGTCAACTGTTACATTAGGACGTGCTTCATAAATCATACCAATGACACCTAATGGGACGGTTACTTGTTCTACTTGAATCCCGTTTTCAAGCTCCCAATCAGATTGTACAATCCCTGTTGGGTCTTCTAAGTTTGCTACATCCCGAAGTCCCTGTGCAAACTCAAAGATACGCTCCTTTGTAAGAGCAAGGCGATCCATAAAGGCATCGTCAAAGTTTTGTTTCCTACCTGCGTCTAAATCTACTTCGTTTGCCGTTAGGATAATTGCATATTCCTGCTCCAGTCGGTCTGCTATCGTATTTAATGCTGCGTTTTTTTCTTCTGTAGATAAGATAGCTAACAATTTGGATGCTTTTTGCGCCTTCATCGCTTGTTCTTTCACGGTAAATGCTTGATTTACTGTACTCATGAGCTCCTCCTTTAAGATTAAACACTAGTTTGGAATGAGAATTCCTGATTGCCAACAAAGTGTTCTCGTTCCATTACTACTTGCTCGATCCCTTCTACTTCTTTTTCAACTTTATTATACTGACGAAACGTTTCCGATGAGTAATTAACTATGCCGAGCCCTACATGGTTTCCATCTTCATCTAGAATTCGTACGACGGCTCCTTTCTCAAAGTCACCTTCTACTTTACTCACTCCGTTTGGAAGGAGACATTGCTGCTTCTCCACAAATGCTTCTACTGTGCTAGCATTGACTACGATTTCTCCTTCAGGTCCTGAGTGGAAAGCAATCCATTGCTGTTTACGATCGAGATTCTCCCCTTCCTCATTCGGTACAAAGTAGGTTCCTTGTGCAGTATGGTGAACTGCATCATAAACAATATTCTCTACTGTGGCTTTACCGATAAAGGAAGTAATCCCAGAGGCCATAGCGATCTTAAATGCATCAATCTTAGATGTCATGCCGCCAGTGCCAACAGAACTACCTGCTCCACCAGCCATCGCTTCAATGTCAGGAGTAATCTCTGTTACTTTCTCAATCAATGCAGCATTAGGATTTTCGTTTGGATTCTCGTTATAAAGGCCGTCTATATCTGATAAGATGAGTAGCTGGTCTGCTTCTACTAGTCCTGCAACTTTTGCAGACAGTGTATCATTATCACCAAATTTTAAAAAGTCCATCGTTATTGTATCATTTTCGTTAACAATCGGTATGATTCCTCTATCAAGTAACACATTAATCGTATTTCTAGCATTATTATAGCGATTCTCATCAGAGAAATCACTTCTAGTGATAAGGATTTGGGATGCTATATAGCCATGAGCGGCAAATAATTCAGAATACGATTCAATTAAGAGTCCTTGACCGATGGAAGCAGCTGCCTGTTTTTCTGGTAAAGCAGTTGGTCTCTTCAGACAGCCGAGCTTTCGGTATCCTGCTGCAACTGCTCCTGAGGAAACTAGTAGCACCTCATGGCCCTCATCTTTCAAACGAACAATTTCATCAACCAGCTTTTCTAGTTTTCTGCGGCTAATTTCTCCGTGCGCGCTCGTTAGAGAGCTGCTTCCTATTTTTATAGCAATACGTTTGTTGTTATTATCGTTCAACGAATGGTCACTCCTACTCTTTGCTTATTGTGTCGGCAGTTATACCCTTACTGCCTGTTGGATTGCTTTAGTACGTAATTGTTCAGAACGTTTGGCAGCACTTCTAGCTGCTTCTGCCATGGCTTCGCCACCTCGATGCCTGTAGAGGGCATCAAGTCCAGCTGCAGTCGTTCCGTTTGGGGAAGTGACGTTTTCCCGTAATTGGGTTGGGGAGACATCAGATTCTAATACCATCCTGGCTGCACCTAGCATGGTTTGTGCACCGATTTCTCTAGCTGTTTCTCGGTCCAATCCCTGTTCTTCTCCAATCAGTTCCATATGTTCCATCAGATGATATAAATAAGCAGGACCACTGCCAGCTATGCCTGTAAAAATATCCATCTGCTCCTCCGGAATAAGGAATGTTGCGCCAATACTATCCATCAAGTATCGGACGGATTCTACGTGTGATGTTGTTGTGTAGGTGCCTGAAGATATGGCGGTTGCGGATGCTTGCAGTGTGCTTGAAGTATTTGGCATGACGCGAACCACTGGCTGGCCTGCCGGGAGGTATTGTTCTATAACGGACGTTGGGATGCCCGCCAATATCGATACAAGGGTATGATGATCCTTTAGATCCTGTTGTAACTCTTCCATAACCCTTTCAATATCCTTTGGTTTCATCGCTAAGATAATCGTATCTACTTCGTTTAAATCTAAGTTGTTCCTTGGAACTGGACGTATTCCATACGTGTACTTTAGTTCCTGCAAACGGTTATGGTTGCTGCGATTACTTACTATAATCTGGTGGGGAGATAGCTTTTTAGATTGCACTATTCCAGCAATCATTGCTTCAGCCATCGACCCGGCGCCTAAAAAGGCAATGGTTTGATCCACTATTCGTTCACTCTCCTAATGATTATTATGATGTGATGTTATCTCTCAATGAACATAATCGTAACAAACCCACCAAATTATGCAAGAGTATTCAGATAAGTCATGCGCATTTAAGCGAGATAGTTAGAGAAAGCGGTTACATTTCGAGTTATATACTTCTAACTCGTTCTCAGGCTATCAAATAGAGCCTTGAGAGCACTCACCACGATTGGACAATTATGGAATTGATATTCTTTATTAGTAATCCTGCCAACTCATGCATAATTACGAATCACCTTCTCATAATAGGACTAGGTGATGCGGATGAGTCCAATAAAAAGAAGATCAAAGGGTAAACAAAATACTGACATACAGCAGGATGCAGATACGTTAGATTTACCTAACGTGTCTGTGTATAGTGATATCGAGGCTAATATTAAGCAAATTGAATCCATTTTTGTCAAAAGTCCAGAACTTGTGACAAAAATAGTACAGCATGCGCCTATTCCGTATTCCTTTGCTTTCTTACGGACTCTCGCCAATGAAGGTAGAGTAGATGAGAATATTACTGAGCCGCTAGCTGAATGGCAATCAAAACCTAAACCTGATGAGGAGCATTCTAAGTCAGTCTCTTCCATTGAATCACTAATTAAACACCTTAATGTATCCTCCGAAATTACAAAGATAACGAGCTATAAACAAGTAGTAGATGGATTATTAGATGGACAGGTAATTTTATTTGTTCAGGATCAAGAAATGGCACTGAATATTCCAGTGGAACCAACTTCAAGCTTCCGGCAGGTAAATGAAGCACAAATTCAAACTCTTGTACGCGGCCCTCGAGAAGGGTTTGTAGAAGATATTGATACAAATATGAGTCTGTTACGTCGACGATTAAGAAATCCGATGCTTCGCTTTCAGCCAATGAACGTTGGGAAGGAAACACATACGAAAGTTATTGTTTCGTATTTAGATGATATTGTAGACCGTGAAGTACTCAATACGATAATAGCTCGTTTACAAAGCATAGAAAAAAACAAAATATTAGACAGTGGCATGCTCGAGGAATTAATCGAGGATCCTAACTACACTCCTTTTCCAACGATTAAGGCTACAGAGCGGCCGGATGTTGCCGCTGGAGATATCTTAGATGGGAGAGTAGTCATAATGGTAGATGGGAGTCCCTTTGCTTTATTAGCCCCCGCTACCTTTGTATCGTTCTTCCATAGTGCAGAGGATTATTATGAGAAATTTGAGCTCGCAACGTTTATGAGGTCAATCCGTTTGCTGGCATTTTGGGTTTCTCTTGCCTTTCCAGCTACGTATATAGCCGTAACTACCTTCCATGCAGAGGTGCTTCCGACCAATATATTAATTAACCTTGCGGCACAGCGGGAGGGTGTCCCCTTTCCCGCTTTTATGGAAGTTTTCCTTATGGAAGTGATTTTTGAATTATTACGAGAAGCTGGTATTCGTATGCCGCGCCCCATCGGCTCTGCCATCTCTATTGTAGGGGCATTAGTCATTGGGGAGGCAGCCGTGCAGGCCGGACTGATATCTGCTGCGATGGTCATCGTAGTATCCCTTACGGCTATATCAAGCTTTATATCACCCTATTATGCATTTAGTGGCACGATTCGTCTGCTTCGCTTTTTACTTATCTTTTTCGCAACGATAGGTGGTTTCTTTGGAATGGTTGTGTTCACCATCGCTCTAATCATTCATTTATCTAACATTACTAGCATTGGTCACTCTTATTTATCCCCTGTTGCACCATTAAAGATTAGCCGTCTAAAGGATGTACTGTTCCGCTTCCCATTATGGTGGGATAAAACGAATCTATATAAAAAAATGAAAAGCCTTAAATATCGAAATAGGAGGATAGGTCCATGATAAAGAAATCAAAAGTAATACTTTACCTCCTTTTTCTGTTCCTCCTCACAGGGTGTACAGGGGCGGAGGAGCTTAATATACAGGCTATTGTTACAGCAGTAGGGTTTGATAAGGGAGAGGATGATCAGATTCTCACTCACTTTCAAATCGTGTATCCAGGTGGATCTACAGCTAGACAGGGGAGCGCTCCCATAGGAGGTCAAGGTAACGCGGTTTATACGTACACCATTGCAGCAGATTCTATGCTAGAAACAGTGGATAAGGCTCGAAACCTACTACCGCGGAAGCTATTTTTCCCACACATTCAAATTATTATTTTCGGAGAAGATTTTGCTCGTGACGTAGGGTTCTCTTACCTAGTGGATTACATGGAACGGGATAATGAAATTAGAGATGAAATTATGGTATTTACTGCAAAAGAAGATACCGCAGAAAATATTTTATCCAGCTACACCTCCTTGACGGCAAATCCCAGTGTTGGAATTATAGACCGGGTGAATAATACTTTTAGTCCTATGGGATTAATGAATGGAATATTTCTAGAAGAGGTTATTAAATGGACATACGGTGAGCGCCGTGACCCAGTAACGATGGGGATTGAACGATCGAACCCCGAAAGTGAATCAGGTAACAAAGGTGCGCTAGACAATATTTATGCCAATCAAAATGCCTTTGATTTAACTGGCATTCCCTTATACAAGGGAGAATATTTATTGGATTGGTTAAGTATTAAAGAGTCCAAAGGCTGGTCTCTTATTAACGACCGTGTCAAAAAAACATTACTTATCACTGCTCCCTGCCCAGAAGTGGACAACAATTCAACATTTGGTTTCTTAATCAAAGATAGTAAAACAAAGAAAGAAGCCACTATTAAAGGAAATCAGGTAGATATCGCTGTTTCTGTAACAGGAAGAGGAATCCTGCGTGAGTTGAAATGTGACGGGAAGGTAGAAGACCCCGCCTATTTAAACAAATTAAAAAAAGCGATTAATGAGCAAATGGAAATGTATATGAGACAAGCTGTAGTCAAGACGAAGGAAAACCAAGTTGATTCCTTTGGCTTTGGTCAATATTTGTATCGCAACAATCCAAACGGCTGGCGGCAGATAGAAGAAAATTGGGATAGTATTTATGTAGATAGTACTACGATTACACCTAATGTTCATATTGATATCACTGGTGTTGGCACGAGGAGGAAAAGTACCCATGAACCAGATCAAATACAATAAATGGCTTCTATTAGTATTATGGGTATTAGCACTCACCTACCTTATCGGGTACTGGATGGGGCATAACTTATTGCCTATCACAGATTGGGTACGGACCATTTTTGAACCCCTCCATATTGCAATGTTTGGTGATGGATCATGAATCATACCATTACTCATGTACAGCTGTTCTTTATGACTGCCAACTTCACAATTGGAAGTTCTCTTCTACTAGCTCCCCTCATTACAGGTGCAGTAGCGTACGAGGATGCTTGGATTTCTATGATTCTAGCCATCATAGTCGGAGTTGTATTACAGCTGTTTCTATTGTTGCTATTGAAGAAGATAGACTATATATCCATATTTGAAGTAACCGATCTTGCGTTTGGTAAATGGATAGGCACCATTGTCAATCTAATTGTAATACTGTATGCTTTTCACCTATGTGCTTTAGTAGTTGGTAATACGGACGATTTTATGATTGTTATCAAGCCGGATACGGCACCATATTTCTATCAAATCTTAATGATTGCTCTAGCTATGTACACAGCCTTTAGTGGATTGCAAACCTTTGGGAAGGCGAATGAAACGATGAGCGTTTTATTTTATTTCGTATTCGTCTTATCCTTCCTATTATTAGTTCCAAATGTGGAATTTCAAAACTATAAGCCTACCCTATATCGAGGCTGGATGCCAGTTCTTCAAGGTGGTTATAACTCTCTTGGAGTGCCTTTTCTAGAGTTAACCCTTCTCACAGCAGTTCTCACATTTGTGGTGGACAAACAAAAGGTAAAAGCCTTCTTCCTCAATGGTCTTCTATTTGGAGGAGCTATCCTGTTTATATTTGTTGCTGCTGCTATAGGTGTAGAAGGTGCATTTATGGTACAAAGAGAAACGTATCCCACCTATGCGCTGATGAGAGACATACACGCAACGGTTGTATTTCAACGAGTGGAAATCATTATTGGTATCGTATGGATTTTTGTTCTATTTGCTAAAATGACGACGCTTTTTATCATAATATTACTTGGCATTCAGCATATTGGCCGCTCCCATAGCTATAATGCTTATATCCTTCCCATCTCCATTGGTGTATGGACCCTTACAAATCAAACCCATGAGAACGTCATTGAAAATGCAGATTTCACTGCGAAAAATTGGACACTATACTCCTTTTCTATTTATGTGATTGTCCTCGTCAGTATTGTCATTGGCATATTCAGAGATAAGCGAAATAATAGTTCATGAAAAAACACGAATGACTAATTATTCATTCGTGTTTTTGTTACGCTTCCTTCTATGAAGACTTATTATACTCAGCTCGCTTAATAAACGATATTTCATCCTCGATAATACCGCATGCAGCACATTGAATCCGAACATCTGGACCTTTATACTGTAAATGCATGGGCGAGATAATCTCTTCTGCATACTCCTCTAAAACTTCACCTGTTTGAGGATTTTTCTTCACTGATTTTGCTACCTGCTCAATAATGTTAAAACGAGTTCTATTGGTTTTACAGCCAGGACATAAATACGGTGCACTCATATCTATTCCTCCTTTATGGGATACCGTTAGCTTATGTAGTTTTTATTCACTTTACTCATAACTCAGAAGAATAGACAGCAACGGAAGGGAACCTCTGTTAAACATCAGCGTTAATGTTAAGTTTATCCAAATAATGAAAAAGGACAGCTTCCGTTAAGAAAGCCATCCTCTTCTATATTAACCCGCCCATACATCTTTGGCATAATACCCTTTTTTCTGTAACCCTAGCAGCCACCTGTCCGCTTCATCCAAGGATGCTTGATAATGACCTGCATACAGCTCTTTAAGCGTTGATTCCACTGCAGGGGCCATGGCACTCCCATCTCCACAAACATATAAATAGGCACCTTTTTCGAGCAGCTCTATGAGGTGTTTTCCATCCTCTTCCATAACATGCTGAACGTACTTCTTCTTATCCTGTATGCGGGAAAATGCCGTTCGTAAAGTGACAATCCCTTTCTTTTCGAAGGAAGCCAATTCTTCCTTATACAAATAATCCTCTTCCGGGTGACGACATCCAAAGTACAAGTAGGCTTCTCCTATTTCAATTCCATTCTGCTGCATCGTTTTTCTTGCCTGCAGAAAGCCTCTAAGGGGTGCCACACCTGTTCCTGGTCCAATTAATACAATCGGTCTTGTTGGATCGTCCGGTAATCGGAAGCTAGCTTGCTGTGGATGAATAAAGCAGGCAACTTGATCTCCTTCTTTGAGATCCTTTAGATAAGTGGAGGCTACCCCACGGTATTCTCCTTTTCCACTCCAGGCAGTATCCTCTACCACACTTACTGTAATACTAGCTCTATTTGCTTGCACGCTCGGGGAGCTAGAAATAGAATAGTACCTTGCCTTTAATGGTGGGAGCAGCGTCATAAACCGTTCAAAGGGAAGTTCACAGGCCGGATATTGCTCTAATAGCTCCAGCATGGTTATCCTCTTCTTCAGTACTTCCTCCTTATACGACTCCTCCTCAAGCAATTGCTCCAATTCTACTTTGTGAGGAGGACATGTAGTAAAGGAGGCTAACTCCCTAAGCTGCGCACGGCTAACAGGCTCCTGTAGCTCTACATAATCCTTCAGTATATCGGCAATCTGAATGGTCTGATTCAGCGGAAGGTGTGCGTTCTTGCCTGCGTTAGCTGTAATGACAATGTGTTGATCCATTGGGATCTGGAATTGGTACAGCACTCGAGAAACAAGGGCTTCATTATTCTTTGGAATAATCCCGATATGGTCCCCTTCCTGATAGGACAC
This sequence comes from Pontibacillus salicampi, assembly GCF_042434395.1. Classification (NCBI taxonomy): domain Bacteria; kingdom Bacillati; phylum Bacillota; class Bacilli; order Caryophanales; family Bacillaceae; genus Pontibacillus; species Pontibacillus salicampi. The sequence continues at coordinate 283,826 of NZ_JBHLTP010000011.1, forward strand.
ACCATATGGAAGCTCCAACTCTAAATGTCTCGTACTTCGGGGACTATAGGTCGATTGAAGCTCACGGTTTTCCCTTATCGCAGCGGTAAATGCATGATGGTTTTTAGCAAGTGTCGTCTCTGTCACACCACTAACAAAATCTACTGTCAAACTATGTTCTGATTCTCCCTCTTCCAGATGTATATCGAATAAATTTTCCATCTCACTCCACAGAGATTGCTCCCAATATTCATATTGTCCTTCAAAGTCATCGCTCGCATCTCCCTCCCCGCGATTAAACATAGGGGCCGCGCCTTTTGCTGACATTTTTTCATCAATGAGCTGTGGAATACGCTGGTAGGTCGCTGCCCAATTTCGATCACCACACCCAAACACACTATAATGTACACCAGCAAGTTCCCCATCTGGAATATGGTCAAGCCATTCCATAAAATCAGCAGCATTGTCTGGTGGATAGCCGTTATAGGAAGCAGATACAACGAGTACAGCACCCTCCTTTGGAAGAAGGCCAGCATATTCATCTAGCGTACCAATCGCAGTGGTGAACCCTTTCGCATCTCCTGTATGCGCCAAATCCTCCGCAACTCCTTTCGCTGTTCCTAAATTAGATCCATATAATACTAACAGCGGTGTACCATGCTTAGGAGCAGTGGCAGATGCCTGGTCGTTCTCTGTTTCTCTTTGCGGAGAAGAACTGGAGCTTATTGCGAAACCCATATGCTGGTGTCGATTACGCACCTGCATCGTAAGACCTTCTGGCTTGAGGGTAAGCGTTTCTTTAACATCTAATTGATAATCCCGATGGTCCTTAAACTCAAAATGCTGTAGTAGCATCGCTAATACTAGCGTGGCTTCATGCATAGCAAACTGCTGACCAATGCAGGCACGCTGACCATTTCCAAAAGGTTTAAATGCATGGTGTGGAATTGATTTCTCGTCTTCAAAGCGCTCCGGTCGAAATTCATGCGCATCATCTCCCCATGCCTCTTTATCTCTGTGCAATTGAGGCAACAGTACTGACGCGGCTTCCCCTTTCTGAAAGCGAATTCCGCTCCCTATCGTTGTATCCTCCTTCGCGTATAGTGCAAAAACAGGGGCAGTAGGCCATAGACGTAGAGTCTCATTAAGAATATGACGAATATATTTCAATTGCTTAACCTGTTTATAGGTTGGTGCTCCCTCACCTAAAACCTCATCTACTTCTTGATAAGCCTTCTCTCTGATGTCAGAATGCTTTAGTAAGTAATATATGGCAAAGGATAGCAACCCACTCGTTGTTTCGTGGCCAGCTATTAAAAAGGTGATAATCTGAAAACGAATATTCTCATCACTTAATTGCTCCCCTGTCTGAGGGTCTAACCCCTCTAGCATATGAGAGAGTAAATCGTCTTCCCCTTGATTTCCTCTTGTCTTTCGTTCTTTGATGAGTTCATCCACGAGCTTAAACATATCCTCTGCATCCTGTTGAAACTGACGTTTAGCTTTCACACTAAGTTTATTTTGGATACCAAGGCGCTGACTTTGATTCATCGCTTCATCTAAGGCACGAACCATGCTTTGGATAAAAGGATGTGCTTCTTCACGGTAAAAGCTGTTAAAACGATAATGAAACCCACATAGACCAATAGTATCCAAGGTTAGTCTTGTCATATCATCAGATACGTGTACTTCCTCCTTCTGATTTAATCTGGACCATTTCTGTACTAATTGAACAGCAATGTCAACCATTTTCTCATGGTACCCTTTCATAGCTTTTTGGCTAAAGCTAGGGAGCAGTATGTTGTGAGCCTTCTTCCAATTGAGCTCTTGCGTTTCACCTGTAAATAAACCATCCCCAGTAAATGCTCTTATTCTCTGAAGGGAAGGATGGACATACTTGTCAAATCGAGACTCATCACATAGCTCCTTTACCAACTCGTGACCAGAAACAAACGTAGCCTTATGTTTAGGAAACTGAAACTGAAAGATGGGTCCGTGTTCTTCAGCAAGCTTCATAAAGGATTGAATCGGTTTACCTTTATCCATTAATGGGAGACTGCCTAAAGGCCCATATGCTTTCGTCAATGGCACTGTTTTCGTTTGAGTCATCTTCTACCATCCTTTTTAAGATAATATTATCGGAAGCTCCGAAAACGGAATGAATATTCATTCCGCAGCAGGCAAAAAGAAAAGCGCAAGCTCACTGCGCTCTTATTGCATCCCAACAACTACTTTCTACACCCTCCAGCAAATCAGAAGAATATTCTATATCCCCAACCCGTACGAGCTGATGAAGCTCCATAAACGCCCCTAGTACGATGGCAATAAGGGCATTCACAGGGAGCTGTCGTATAATTCCTTGCACCTGTCCCTGTTCAATAAATTCTCTAATTAATTGAATGAGCTCCTCGAACGTATTCTTGCTTTCTTGGGAAAGGACATGGGAATGACTATGAGTTTTAATGAAATATAAAGCGTGCTCATTTTCACTCGAAAAACGTACCATTCCATGGAACAAATGATGAAATCGCTGCCGGATGGTACCTTCTCTAAGAGCATATTCTTCCTTTAGCACGATGATGTAACGCTCGACATAAAATCGAAATAACTCATTTACTAAAGTGTCCTTGTTTTCAAAATACCGATATATGGTTCCTGCACCAACGCTTGCTTCCTTAGCAATCATGGGAATGGTTGTTGCATCAAATCCTCTTTTTGCAAACAGGAGGAGTGCTGCTTGTAGGATGTCTTCTTTTTTGCTTGTGGTAGTTTCCATCTACTGTGACCTCCGTTACCTACACCTATATCGGAATGAATATTCATTCCGTTTTATATTGAGTATAGATATCATGGCTTCCCTTGTCAACTTCCTCCGCGTCTTATTATTAAGCACGCATTTCTACACTAGTCATAAGGAGCAGAGCCTGGATTTTCAGACTCTGTTAATATCTGCTCACTTGCTCTACTACCTCTTGCATTTGCTCCAAGTGTCGAAGTTCGTGCCAGCCTATAAACTCTATCCACTGCTCTAAATTCATCTCCCCAAACGAAGGATGAGGAAATGCACGAGATTGAAGTAACTCCACACCTTTATTATGAATTAAGAATAACGTTTCTTCTCTAGAATGCTCAAGTGCATCTTTGGCTTGCTCAATGGATGTAAACTGCCCTTGTGGTCTAACTCTTTCAGGTGCATCTACTTTAGATGTCCGATTTGTTGTAAGATGTATCGGTTTCTCCTCTGTGTCTTTTTCATAACCATGCTCTAACGTATGCATAATTTGATTATTTACTAATTTCTCCATTAAGTAAAGATGCTCTAACAGTTCCAATACAGACCATCTATCCTCAGCTGGCTTTCTCGTTGCTGTCTCATCAGAAATGCTGTCGACAAATTGTAGAATTTGCTTACGTTTTTCCTCTAATCCATACATGGTCTCATCCTTTCTAGTCACATCTTACAGCAAGTGTATCATAGCTTCCTAGTATATTGCCCGTAATAATGCGTCATTCCTCAGAATCAATTATATCCTTAAAGTGAAGAACCCCTGTAAGTGCTTTTTGAAAATCCTGGATAGCGGTTGTTCTCCATTTTTCTTCGTGAGGATAGAACATAGATTTATATTGATTTTCTATCGTTTCTTTAGCTGTTACATTCGTTACTCCATTATGAAACATTCTATTTTCCGTTACCGTTCGTTTTAAGGATTGGATGGAGGCCATTGTTCCGTCTCCTAACGTACCAAATTCAAATGTTGTGGAATATAAGTCAACATTTGGATACGCTTCTTCTTTCAGCACGTTAATATAATCAGTATTATCACCCTTAGTCACATAAAACCCTTCAGAGGCAGGTGTTAAAACATTAGAATATTGAAAAGCTTCCTCTGCTTCTAATTCTGTCATTGTTTCTTGAGGAGAAGAGAATATGCTCATTTCGTATCTTGGTCCATAGCCTGTATGTAAATCAATGTGAATGATTTGTTCATAGCCGCTTCCTAGCCACTTTTTATAAAGCTGTTTAAGAACGGCTGTAGAAGGCTCATCTGCTTTTCCCCCGAAATAAACCCCTTCTTCGTTAGTGTACTGCCCGGTTAATAAGGCATCCTCAATCGTTCCTATTCCTTCCCGAGCAGCATTGTTTACAAGCGACCCTAAAAAGGATGCCTCATATACGCCAAGGTTTCCAACAGGTTGATTGCTTTCTAATAGCCCTTCTACCTTTGGATATTCTTTATTTATACTAGTATCAAAAGTGTCCCAGTCATATATAAAATTCCGATTCAGATCCACATTATGTTCATTAAACCGTCTTTCATGCTTCATCCCCCATGGATTAACGGCATGAACCATAACGAGACCCGTGTTATCCGCATTTAACTGCGGTGCAAAGGAATTCGTAACATAATCCAGCATGGCAGAGCCTGTAAATCCTTCAATCCCATGAATGCCACTCGTTAAAATAAGTAAGTTTTCCTTTTTCTTATTGGCCTTGGCTTCTATAAATTCCACCGCCAAATCCTGCTGCCCAATCGGTTTACTTTCGAGCTGAACACTATCCCAATACTCTTTAAGGATAGAAGGATACAGCTCAAACCGTTCCTTAGACGTTTGATAATCCTCTACAAAGTGCTGCAATACCCCTTTTTCAGGTACCTCTGCTAACGATGAAGTACTTAATAGTAAGTGGGGGAGAATGCCTAACCAGAATACCAGTGCAATAAGTAAAATCCAGACGCCTCTCTTTAGATAGGTTAACAACCTGCTCCATCCCTTTCTTGTTGTTTGTTATGTATTAGCTATGTTGTTTAACTGCTTCGATTCCTGCTCCATTTGTTCTGCATAACCACTGACTTCTTGGAAGGAAGCTGTAATTTGCTGTATGGCAGAAGCTATTTCTGAGATAAAACGATCATTTTCCTCATACGCTATCCGCAGCTCATTCATCTCCTGCTTCACACCATTCCCTTCTCCTGCTAATGCTGTTACTCCATTGGTGAAGAAGGATAGCTTATCTTTCATTTCTTTTTGCTTTGTCATTAAATGGTCAAAGGATTCTGTAGAGGAACGTACATGTTCCATACTAAACGACACTTGTTCAGAAACCCCTTGTAAAGATGCAGAAACTTGTCTCTTTTGCTCCATAATTTCACTGATAGAACCTCCAATGAGTGTGGATAGTCTCCCTGATTCATCGGCAAGCTTTCGCACTTCATCAGCTACTACAGCAAATCCTTTCCCCTGTTCCCCTGCACGTGCTGCCTCAATGGCAGCATTCAACGCTAATAAATTAGTTTGTTCTGATATCTTGTGAATCGATTCGAGAAATCCCATAATTTCATCAATTTCTTGATCTAATTTCTCAACAACATCTATAGACGAATGAGAAGTGGAATGTATCGTACTAATAGCATCAAGCGTGTATTCCAGCTTCTCCTTATTTACAGCAGCCTCCTCCACTACTTCGCTAGTGTAGGTCTTCATCTCTTCTGCCTCCTGAGATGTTTGATTTAGCCGGTTAATCATGTTCCCCACTGTATCTTCTGCCCCATTAATCCGTTGTATGTAGTCATCACTTTTGTCAGAGATGGTCTGAGTAGAGGAACTAATTTGTTGCACAGCTGAAGCAGACTGCTGCATATTCTCATTCAGCTCTATGACGTTCCCTTGAAGAGTGTGAGAAGCTTCCTTCACAGCCATCAGCACCGATTCGTTCTTGTTCGCTAGATCCTCGCTTTGATTTAGCATGGAATTCGATCGTTTGGAGCCGTTGTATAATATGTAGCCTATAAACACAAATTGCAGTCCGTAATAAATGGATGTTAACACAGACCTATGTAAACTCGTCTCAATTACTAGATGATCTGCAAACCATACATGGGTAAACTGGGAAAGAAGCAACAATGGAATTGTTACTAGCAATACTTTTTGAACCAATTTGTAATCCGCGTAAAGGCTAGCTACTCCTACAGGTAAAATCCACACAAATGGAACATTCACCCAGGAATCGCTGTGCAGAATAAATGCAAATGCCAACATGGCTGCAAGTGCATAAAGCTTAAAATGCTCCTTTTCAGAAGAGAACTTATAATACAGCACTGGCACTAGAAACACAGCAAATTGCAGCTGGTACACAATGTTCATTATCGTTACCTCACGAACACCATAAATAAAATATTGCGTAAGATTATTTACAATCATTAACACGGTTGCAGCTATGAATATATAATATATAACTCTGTTAACTTGTCTCTCATTCTTTGTTCTAAGGTTTAAGTCCACACTCTCCACTCCCTTCTTACTTTATATCGACTGCTAGTAGGGAAGAATTTAGGAAAAAAGGATTAAATTCCATTCATATCCTGTAACTAAATTAGGAAAGCCCTCAGCTGACAAACGAACATCAGATAAGGGCACCGATAGTAAGAAAGTAATACGTTATGAAAACAACAGTTAACCGATACTAACTTGTCGTGTTTGCAGTACCTTTAGTGTTAAATCCACAACAATTTTTTCACGAATCTTCTCATACTCATAGTCGATTGGGTTGTAACCTTCTGAGTAATCGATTTCGAAGAAGTTAGCACTTACTAATTCACAGAATGGCTGTTCATTATAAAATACGCTGTTTTGGAAGTAATACTTGTCAAATCGAGGCCGATCCTGTTTTTTATCATTTAAGAATTGTGATTTGGATTCAAAGGAAGTACCAAAGACAGGTAGAGTATCAAAATCCCCATCACTATCGTTAAGATCAGCGAAACCGGAGAATGGTACTTTAGCTATTTTGTCATAAATGACACCATTACATCCTCGTGCAGCATATTCAATGTTCTTGCGAATATATCCTTCAACAAAAAGCTTTGCACGAGTAACCTCACGAGTACCGTCTTCCATTTCCTCACCAAAGGCTACAGGCACAAGCTTACATTGTGTTAACACAATATCTTTTAAGACACGTTTAATTTCTACTGCTGGAGGATCTAATTTGATATCTGCTTCCACCACGATTTGCAGTTCTGTTTCTGCGAGTAATACTGGGACTTTTAATACTCCAGCTGTGATAGCAGAAGGAGTGACTTGTGTGTCAGAAAATGGTACTTGAGTTTTTGCATCCACTTTGCATCGTTTGGATCCATCATGATGGCCATGTTCATTGTGTCCCATTGGGAACACCTCCACATCGAGTTTTGCAGGGTTTTCTTGTGACCCTACCATACTGTATGCAAGAGGTCTGCACCCGTATAGGCCAAACCAAGACGGCAAAATCCCATTTACTGGATTGTCAAGATACCAGTCCCTGGTCTTGGTGAAATTTCATTAGAATGCCTATAATTATTTTGTGTGACAGAAAGGAGGTATTTTCATCTGCTCCTGTGAGGTCTAACGAGTGCTTTACCGAACCTTTAATGATTAACGTTCCTTTTGATACAGCTGCATAAGAACGACTCTGTTCAGCATATAAGGTAGGAAGAAAGTAACTATTTATCCACTCTATTTCGTGGCGGACATCCTTCACTTCTCCAATACCGGTTGGGAACAGGGAGTACCATTCCATTACCATTTCTACGTTGTACACTCCTAGCTCTACCATTTTGTTTACATGCTGCTCTTTCGAAGAAGGGAGTAAGGTGACATGTGCTACCCCATTTCGATTAAGAGGAGGAGGATATGCTGGTGGTGCCTTTATCTCGATGTAATCTGAAAAGGTTGTTTCCATAGGTTCACAATCAGGAGGTGATACATATCCTGTATGACTTCTAAACAGCTTCTCCTTATTATTTATTCCAAAGATATACACATCCTTTTCTTGAAAACCAGCTATGGGGGGATTCCAGAAATCTCGAAGAGTGATATATAAAGTGAATGGTGTAGTGCTATAGCAAGTTATCTTTTGATTCATTGGGATACAAGAAGGTATGGGGGATGTTGGAGGTTGATAGAAAAACGTAGCCGTTTGTTTTGGAGATGTTGGTTTAGCATCCTTTTCAGAGTCCTCCACTCCCCGCTCCTCTTCCTTATACTCCTCTTCTTGAGGTGCCGGTGTAGTTTCCATATTTATTAGTGGCTGAATGGATTCTTTAGTATCCTTCATTACTTCTTGATTTGCTCTCTCTTCCGCTTCCTTTTTTGCTAATAGCTCCTCTTCAAAGGAATAGCTGTAACAGCTATACATTTTATTTAAGGTAATCGTACTTTTCTTTGTTCTCCGTTCTTGTACGTCTTCCTTTTGATGTTCATTTGCATCGATGGAGATATGCATGGCCTCCGTATTAATCCATGGATTACTCATGTGTCCCCCCCTTTCACCGTTCGCTTCGCATTACTATTTTTTATGTATTATCTTGAATGACGTGCTTCTTCTACTGAAAAAAAGCATGATTTTCTCCCTCGCATATTATGCTGATTATATAAAGGCTGAATGTAGAGGTGATGTGATGAAGTTAGAGAAATACGTAGACTCCCTTCCTATCCTTCCAGTTTTACAACCAACGAGCATGTGTGACGATAAACTTTATTACGAAATTACCATGCGGGAATGCAGGCAGCAGCTTCACCGAGATTTACCACCAACCACCATTTGGGGCTATAACGGCCTGTATCCAGGCCCTACCATAAAAGCACATAGCAACATCCCTATCCTAGTGTGCTGGAAAAATGAACTACCTACTACACACCTATTACCAGTAGATACGACCGTGCATGGTGCCTTCAGTGATGTACCTCAAGTCCGTACCGTGGTACACCTTCATGGTGCCGTTACCTATGACAGTAGTGATGGCTATCCAGACGCGTGGTTTACGAATGACTTTCAAACAGTAGGTCCTGCTTTCGAAACGAAAGTGTACCAGTATCCTAATACTCAGCCTGCTACGAATCTTTGGTACCATGATCATGCAATTGGCATTACCCGTTTAAACATCTATGCGGGCCTTGCTGGATTCTATGAAATTCATGACCAATTGGAGCAGTCCCTTCCACTTCCAAAAGAACCATACGATATCCCCTTACTTGTTCAAGATCGTTCCTTTAACGAGGATGGCTCCTTATACTATCCGGCTCAACCTGAGAAACCTGTTGAAGGGGTCAATCCGTCCGTTGTTGCAGAATTCTTCGGGGATACAAACCTAGTGAATGGAAAAGTATGGCCTTATATGGAAGTAGAACCGAAGCGTTACCGATTCCGTATCCTTAATGGCTCTAATGGCAGAACTTACTGTTTATCCTTATCCGGCGCCATCCCATTTGTTCAAATTGGCACAGACCAAGGACTTCTCGAAAAACCAGTCATTACAAAGGAACTAGTAATAGCACCAGCGGAACGGGTAGATGTTGTAATTGATTTCACGTCGCTAGCAGGGCATTCGCTGGAGTTAATTAACACCGCTCCTGCCCCTTTCCCTAATGGAGATCCTCCTTGTGAAGCTACAACGGGACGTGTGATGAAATGGATAGTGAATCAACCACTTCATAGGAAAGATTGCAGTTATATACCACCTTGCCTCACTCGGATACCTGTATATCAAGAGTCCTTTGCAAGCAGGGAGCGACTACTGACGCTAGACATGGTAAAGGATCGTTTTGACCGAGAACTACACCTCCTCGATAACAAAACTTGGTCAGAGCCCATATCTGAATTACCTGAGTTAGGGACATTTGAAATATGGTCCTTCATTAACACAACCGGGGATATGCACCCCATTCACCTGCACCTTGTACGCTTTCAAGTGTTAGACCGTCAGCCCTATAATACGGATTACTTTAAAGAAACAGGCATCATTCAAGTAAGCGGATCTAAGCGCTCACCTGACTTAAATGAGCAGGGCTTTAAGGATACAGTGCGAGCAAATCCTGATGAAATTACTAGAGTGATTTTCTGGACTGGGCCTTATACGGGGCGATATGTATGGCACTGTCACATTTTAGAACATGAAGACTATGAAATGATGCGCCCCTACATTGTCATACAATAAAGCTGTAATAAGCCCTTAATATAGAAAAAAGGTTTCAATCCCCATTGAAAAAAGGAATAGGACAATAAAGATAGGTTGATGAGGTGATGATAAATGGGCATTCGTTCCAAACTAACTAAAGCGAAACGAGCAAAACGTTATATTTCTTACTTTCAACAAGGAAACCACTCCGCCTCGCACAAGAAACGCAATTCCACTGGGAAATGGGCTGGTAAGTTGCTGAGAAAGCTTTTACGATAAGGAATTAAAAAAGCCAATCGGAACTATTTGTACAATAATTCCGATTGGCTCTATTTATGCTGACTTTATTTATAATACTTCTTTAATTTGGTTCGTCACCCCACAGGACGGACATGCTGCATACACCATTATATTGACGAGCTTACCATCGCTTCCAGTAGAAGTCATAGTCCCAGTTGCAACTGCTTCGGCATGTACAGAATCTGATGACACCTCATACTCTTTATCAAGAGGTGCTTCCACGTCAAATTGATGAGAACAAACTAGACATTCTACACTTTCTTTCCGAATGGCTTGTTTTACCATACGATCATCTCCTTGTAATATAGAGAATGCTTTTGTATGTATTGATTCCCACCCATTACCCATGTGAAACTAGCCCTTCTCGCTTATTATGCTTCTACGAAAACACGCTTGCAGGATGAGCTTCTTTAGGACTATCGTACAGTAAAGAAGGGATTCTTATATTTGGAATCCCTCCTGCAGCTGCTTACGAATGGGTGAACTGTTCTGTTTCTGTTGATCCTTTTAGTGCTGTTGTTGAGGATGTACCGCCTGAAATAACCTGGGCAACCTCATCAAAGTATCCTGTACCAACTTCCCGTTGATGTCTAGTAGCCGTGTACCCATGTTGTTCACTTGAGAATTCATCCTGTTGCAGAGCAGAATAAGCAGCCATTCCATAATCCTTATACTGACGAGCGAGCTCAAACATACTGTGATTCAATGCATGGAAGCCAGCAAGCGTTACAAATTGAAATTTGTAGCCCATTTTGGCGATTTCCTGTTGGAAGGTAGCGATTGTTTTTTCATCCAGCTTCTTTTTCCAGTTGAAAGAAGGGGAACAATTGTATGCTAGCATTTTTCCTGGGTACTGAGCATGAATTGCCTCAGCAAACTGACGGGCTTCATCTAAGTTAGGCTCAGAGGTCTCACACCAAATCAAATCTGCATAAGGCGCATAGGCTAAACCTCGGGCAATAGCTTGGTCAAGACCTGCTCTTGTTTTATAAAAGCCTTCAGCTGTCCGCTCCCCTGTCATAAACGCAGCATCCTGTGGATCGACATCACTTGTAATCAACTCAGCAGCGTTGGCATCCGTTCTGGCAACAAGGACAGTTGGAACCCCCATCACATCGGCTGCAAACCTTGCAGAAATTAAATTCTTCACCGCAACCTGTGTCGGTAGGAGTACTTTACCTCCTAAATGCCCACATTTTTTCTCAGAGGATAGCTGATCCTCGAAATGAACTCCTGATGCACCAGCTTCAATCATCCCTTTCATTAATTCGAAAACATTCAACTGCCCGCCAAATCCGGCTTCAGCATCTGCTACAATAGGAGCAAACCAATCTGTATCCGTATTTCCCTCCATAAATTCAACCTGATCCGCACGCTGCAGTGTTTGGTTAATCCGCTTCACTACCTGAGGCACGCTATTTGCAGGGTATAGGCTTTGGTCAGGATACATGTGTCCAGAGAGATTCGCATCGGCAGCTACCTGCCAGCCACTTAAATAAATCGCTTTCAATCCTGCTTTCACTTGTTGCATAGCCTGATTGCCAGTCAGAGCTCCCAACGCATGTACATAGTCCTCCGTATGCAAAAGCTTCCACAGCTTCTCTGCCCCTCTTTTCGCCAATGTATGCTCGATATCCATCGATCCCCGAAGGCGAATTACTTCTTCTGCTTCATATGGCCTTGTCACACCTTGCCACCTTGATTGATCTGCCCATTGAGTTCTCAATTGTTCTACTCTCTTCTCCATACACCGATTCCTCCTAAAAATAGTAATGATTTATATTTCCATTAGCTGCTCATAAGCAGATATGGTTAGAAAATCAGCAAATTCATCCTCTTGAATGAAATACATAAATAGCTGTGATGCAGCCTCAATTCGGTTAGCATCATAGGCTTCTGCTCCGAGCTTTTGTTTAATTCGGAGCAGCTCTTCCTCCTTCACCTGCTCTACCATTTCTAAGGTGATATAACGCCCATCTGAAAGCTGTCCTTTCGGATGGCGAATCCACTGCCACACTTGAGCTCTAGATATCTCCGCTGTTGCAGCATCTTCCATCAAATGATTAATAGGTGCTGCTCCTCGACCACATAGCCAGGATGCAATATATTGCACTCCGACAGAGATATTTGTACGTAAGCCTTGTTCAGTAATATCTCCCATCGGTATCTCTAGTAGGTCTTGTGCGGTAACAGTAATGTCCTCTCGCTTCCTATGAATCTGGTTAGCTGCAGGCATATGCTGATTGAATACGTCTAAGGCGGTCTGAACCATACCCGGGTGGGCGATCCAAGTCCCGTCATGACCATTCTTCACTTCTCTCTCTTTATCAGCCTCAACCTTCGAGAAGGCTTTTGCATTGGCCTCCTGATTGTTCTTTATCGGTATTTGAGCCGCCATTCCACCTATTGCGGGAGCATTCCGTTTATGACAAGTTTGAATGGCCAACAAACTATAGGCTTGCATAAATGGAGACTCCATCGTTACTTGAGCACGGTCTGGTAAGATAACATCCTGATCATGACGGAACTTCTTCAAGTAACTGAAGATATAATCCCAGCGACCGCAGTTTAACCCAGCGGAATGATCCTTCAATTCAAATAGTATTTCATCCATTTCAAATGCTGCTAGTATGGTTTCGATTAATACAGTTGCCTTTATTGTTCCCTCTGGGATACCAAGCTTTTCCTGAGCAAAAACAAACACCTCGTTCCAAAGCCTTGCTTCTAAATGGCTTTCCAGCTTGGGAAGATAAAAATAGGGACCCGTTCCTTTAGCCATTAATTCTGTAGCATTATGAAAGAAAAATAATCCAAAATCCACCAAGCCACCCGAAACGCGCTCTCCATTAACGGTTATATGCTTTTCATCAAGATGCCACCCTCTTGGACGAACCTTTAACACAGCAGTATTCTCTTTTAATTCATATACTTTTCCTTGTTCATTTTCATAATAAATTGTGCCTCTGATTGCATCTCGTAAATTCAGTTGACCTTGAACTGTATTATGCCATGTAGGAGAATTGGAATCTTCAAAATCTGCCATAAATACCTTTGCACCCGAATTTAGTGCATTGATTACCATTTTCCGCTCCACAGGACCTGTTATCTCTACCCGCCTATCCTGTAAATCATCAGGTAATGGGGCAATGGTCCAGCTTCCTTCTCGAATTTGCTTTGTTTCTGGTAAGAAGTCTGGTTTCATTCCTTGTCTCAATTGCTCTTCCATCTGATTGCGCCTGTTTAGTAATTCTTTTCTTCTCTCATTAAAGCGGATATGAAGTTGTTCAACAAATTGAAGTGCATCTTCCGTTAAAATTTCTTCAAAACCCTCCTGCATCGCACCGTGGATTTGAATAACCCGCTTCTCCGTATGCATCCACAAGACCCCCTTGTTATGATACAAATACATTAATTAAATTCTATTATATAACAGTTACTACAAAAATAATCTATTCTTCTTTCTTAGCAAGACAACGTTCACATTCCATCATGAATTTTTGACTTGTTTTCTCCATTTTCTCTCCACACTCTGGGCAAGCATGACCTGTACGTTGAACGGTTTGTTTCATTACGCTTCCTCCTTTTATAATACAGAAAGTATTTTATTTGTTTTGTTATAGTACAGTTTATACGCACCCTTATTTTTTTGCAACCCTTTCGACAAAAGTTTTTTGAATATTTTTTATTTTGCCTGACTCCATACTACCTTTTCATTAAACCAGGTAGATAACTCATCTCATAAAAAAAAGACACCGATTTAACGGTGCCTCTATCTGTTATAAGAAAAAGAAAAGCGTAGTCATGATAGAAAGCTTGATTTAGAATCCTCTACAAAGGATTGAAACGTGTGCGGTTGCTCCCCTGTTATATTATATACTGTATTATTTACGTGAGCTGTATAGCCAAGCTTGTTATTATGGTACATTTCCATCATAGCATCAGCTATAGAATCAGGCATATTGGCTTCCAGCATGGCTCGTCTTGCCTCTTGTTCTGGGACATCAATATACTTAATTTCCTTCCTTATGGTACGTGTTAGGATAGAGGCTACATCTTTGCCTGACAATGCTTCAGGACCTGACAGTTCATATGCCATCCCCTCATGACCTTCTTCTGTTAGAATGTGGTAGGCAGTAAGAGCAATGTCACGAGCGTCTATAAAGGATATCTTCCCATCCCCTATCGGCAAGTAAAAGGAAGCATGGTCTCTAATAGTGCCAGCATTGAAGTTAACAAAATTCTGCATAAAGGAATTTGGTCTTAAGAATGTGTACTTAGGACCCGCTTGCTCCATTTCCCGTTCAATTTCTCTGTGCCAGCGCTGCAGTTTGGTTCTCTCCAAATTGGCTCCTCCACCGGAAACCTTCACAAGATGCTCTACGCCCGCTTCAGAAGCTGCTTGGACAATATTCTTCGAAAGTCTTACCACATTAGGCACGAGCGGGACTGTGAAAAACACCTTTCTCACCCCATCCATTGCATTCATCATTCCAAAGAAATCATGTAAATCCGCCTGAATCGTTTCTATCCCCAATTCCTGCAATAGTTCCACATTGGTTGAAGCACGGACCGTCGCCTTGACCCGATATCCTTCCTTGGCAAGCATGGTGGCTAGTGGCATCCCTACATTCCCTGTAGCACCAACTAACAAAATCGATCCGCTCATCATAATCCTCCTTTCTGTTTAATGAATATGTCTCTTACTTTTATTATTACCGATATGAATGTATTAGGGAAGTAGCAACATTAGGGTGACCCTATGTAAAATAAAAGCCCGTTCAGAGTGCATTACTCTAAACGGGCTGTTTCATCTAATGTTTCATAGACTTTAGACAATATTCGTTTTCTCATATGAATGGGAGGCTGCATTGGTTCCATAGTAGCAGAAGGTACTTCCGCTAATTCAATTAGTTCCAGCAATTCCTCTCTCCATATAGAATAGCTATGATAGGAACCATGCTCCATAGAGAGGCTGGCATTATATAACCTCACTACTCTTTCCCACTCGTGAAGGTCCATTTGTTTACTCTCCTTTCAGCTGATGTTACAGGATTTCTTCCTATGTAGCTAACGAAGCAGATTAACATTCAGATCATACGAGGAACGCTATTTCTTTCAAGAGATTTACATCCTCATCTATCCTGTTGTCATGTTCTCCCCCCATAGGTGGGAAGAATCCATTGCTAGGAGAATAGTAACGAGGACGTCATAGAATACATAAATCCTTCACCATTGTTAAAATTATCTTTTCCTTCTTCTCCAGATAAAAATGCCAATACCCATAACGAGTAGTAATCCAAGACCTACAGTAACCATAATCCTGGTAAGTTTAGGAGCAGCTACGGAGAAGGATATACGGTTAGAATCAGCAAGTGCAATATCCCATATTAACGTATTGCCTTCTCTCTCTGTTGCGTTTGAATTCCTTACAATATCTCCTGGAAGGGTTACTTTAAATTGCAAGTCCAACTGGTCATCTACCCTTTGAATGATGTCAAAAGGTAACGTACTGTTAACCGTTTCTAATATACCACCGTATGTTTCCAGCATGTTGATTTCTGCATCTACAGTATAGATTGTTTGCCAGAAGTGTTCTTCTGTAGTCAGGGTGAACAACTCATTTGTAGCATGGGAAGTTGAAGCTTCCTCAGTATTAAGATTTTTTTCTGCACGATACCGCAAGCCCTCCGTCTGATTTATCTTCTCAAAAGTAAAGCCCTGCTGTTTCAATTGCTTCTCCATACGTTGCTCTATTTCTCCTTGTAACGGGAGCTGTGTTTCCTCGGGTAATGTCAAGTCTAACTCTAAATCCATTGACCCATCTTTTTTCACATGAACATGTGCCGTCCCAGAGGCACAGCTTGTAAGCACCATTAATATTGTTAGTAATACAAGAAACATTCTTTTTTGCAACGCATATCCCCCCTCTTCAATATATTAGCAAAAAAGTAGAAAAGATTGCTTCCTGGAAAAAGCATTCACCCTTGATCGAGTCCAATTAACGCAACAGCTTGATTGCCGAACTCCTGCCATGCAGTTACAAACCCATTACGCTCAATAGGACGATGCTTCAATGGATAGAGGGGATCATTTACATACACAAAGTGTTCATCATACCCTGTGACAAGGACGGAATGAATTTTTCTTGATACTCGGATATCCCCACTACTTGTAGTCCATGTTTGCCACGTGTCTTCTGGAACAGTGTCATATGTACTTGCTAGAATAACTAGTATAGGAGAACCTGTAAGGAGCGTTTTCTTCATACCTTCCAAATCCATTCCTGACAAATTGACTACTTGTCCCGGCATGTATTGCTCTGCAAGCTTAGTAATAGGACCTGCATATACAGATAAACCCGCTTCTTTGTAATCATACATGTTACCGACAAAGCCGTCATTCGGATTTCCATGTACTCCTTCCTTTACATAAGGAACCTTTGGCACTTTCTCAGCAAGTTCCATCTTGTCTACTTCTTGACCAGCATGTTGCAGCAGCATGGATAAAGAAGTAACCTCGCATCCTCTCGGTAATTCGGGCAATTGCTCCACATGTGGTGCGTGTATTAATACAGTAGAAGGGTATGCACTTAAAGAAACTCGATTAGGCGTGTATTTCATGGGATGGCCATTAGCATAAAGCATATCCGTCCTTTCTTCCCCTTTAGTAGCTCCAGCACCCCAGATGCTCCATATAATAATCCCCCACAAACTGATTACAAGCAGAAAAAACAATTGCTTCATGCGTTTTCAACCTTTCCATTCCTATTTGAGAAAAACGTACCATATTCCATCTAGGAATAGTGTCGTTTATTGTCATTTAAATGGAAATAAGGGCAGCCCTATTGGGTGTTCTGATTTGATTCCAGCACATGAAGTAATGTGAATAGCGCTTCGCGTTTTTGCACCTCTTGCTGATGCTGATACAAGCTAAAGAATGATGCAAAGGGAATTACAATACCAAAAACAAAAAGAATAAGGTACATAACCCATCCCATCGCCCCTGATTGCCTCCCAAGCAACAGAATTAAAATCGAGAAAATCACACTTTGGACAGGCTGAAAATGAACTTGACTCATCAACTCTTTCGTTTCAATCATGGCCTTCACTTTAATGATAAGCAATTCTTTATCTCTATCAGACATAGAATGAACAAATGACTCCACTCTAGTAATATCTCTATAGAAAGCAAGAAGCTCGTTTTTATTCATATTAGGTAATCCGAACATGCGAGAGCATAATTGCTGTAAAAAAGGCAGCACTTCGGACTCCCTCAACAAAGCCTCAATCGGCGCACCACTAACCACTCTAGCAAATTTCATCCAAATCCCCCCTACTAAAACTATATAGAGAGACTCTAGAAAATATACTAGAGCAAAAGAAGGAAATTATCCGAAATGTGAAAGCGCCAGGCTTATCCCCGACAGGCTTAAGTCATGCCTCGGCGTGGCGTTTCCTGCCACAGAGAGGATTGGCTTAAGACCCCGAGGGGATTGGCGCTGCAGCTGGACAACACCGAAATGCGAAAGCGCCAGGCTTATCCCCGACAGGCTTAAGTCAAGCCTCGGCGTGGCGTTTCCTGCCACAGAGAGGATTGGCTTAAGACCCCGAGGGGATTGGCGCTGCAGCTGGACAACCCCGAAATGCGATAGCGCCAGGTTTATCCCCGACAGGCTGCATTATACAAAAAGCCAACCCACCTATTACAGGAGGGTTGGCTCTATCATCATATATGTGACTGTACAATTTCCCGAATCCGGTCTGTAAATGGGGCAGCCTCCATTAATTTCTGCCCACCGCCCTGGACAAATTCTGGTTTACCGCCACCTTTTCCATCTATAAGAGTCATTACCTCCATAGCAACCTCTTTCAGGTTAACATCCTTTTCTTCCCCTCTGGCCAGCACGAACTGAAGCTGCTCTCCCTGGTCACTAACTAATATGACAAGTACATCAGCTGTCTCTTGAACTATCGCTTTCCCAAGTGCTTGTAAAGATTTAATAGATCTACCCTCGTATGTACTTTGAACCCAGCCATTTTGTTCTTTTGCTCGACCGACGAGCTCTTTAGCCTCAAAGGAAATAAGTTCATTTTCTAATACCTTAATTTGTTTATCCTTCTGCTTATTTAAAGCTAAGAGGTTGTCCACTTCATTTACCAATTCTTCTGCAGGCCTTCTGAGTACTTGTTTTAATTCGTTCAGGACATGATGCTTTTCCCCTAGCTTCTCTAACACTCTGTACCCGCATACGAATTCTAATCGAACCTGTCTTTTTTGGCGGGTCCATCCCAACAGCTTAAGTGACATTACTTCTGCTGTATTACGTGGATGCGTTCCTCCACAGCCGTTATAATCCACTTCAGGGATGATAACCAGTCGCACATCATCCTCAACTGCTAGCTTTTTTCGTAGCGGGTATTCATTTGCCACATCTACAGTCACCCATTTTGTTTCAATAGGATCATGACGTTGAATAATTTTATTTACTTTTGCTTCCGCTTCCTTCAATACTTCCATCGTAAGACTTTCCGTTGCTAAATCAATACTAACGGTATCTGTACCAAGGTGAAAACTAACCGTCTCTAAACCAAAATGATCCTGCATAACAGCTGAAAGAATATGCTGGCCGCTATGCTGCTGCATATGATCCAATCGACGCTCCCAGTTCACTTTCCCTATAACGCTCAACGTATCGTCAGTCCATGGCTCTGTTATGTAATGACGTACTTCTCCGTTCACTTCCTCGACATCGTGTACTTCTCTATCCCCAATCATTCCAGTATCGTGTGGCTGTCCACCGCCAGTAGGATAAAATGCAGTTTCCTTTAATATCACAAAAGCCCTGTTCTCCTCATCCACACTAGATCTTATTATTTCACTAGTAAATTCCGTTACATATGCATCCTCATAAAACAATTTTCTCGTCATTCTACAGTCCTCCATCTTTATTACACTTGCTATTAGCGTAGCATGATACAGTGTTATTTTATACAGGCAGGGACGTAAGTTTACAACTTTTCGTGTTCCATATTTTTATTAGTGGAAGCACCTGCTTATTTATCCATATCAATGCACCCTTTTTCGTCTTGTATCGAATACAAAAAAAGGATGATTTCCCTTTATGGAAACCACCCTTTTTCTTCTATTATATTGTCGTCTTCTTTTGTCTATCTATTTGTTACTAATCTATTAGTCTAGTACTGTTACTTCTACTGTTTGGCGACCGAAGTTTATTGCTTCAGAATGGTTCTTCATGAATACATCAATACGGTTGCCCTGGATGTCGCCGCCGATGTCGCCTGCAACTGCTTTACCATAGCCTTCTACATATACTTCAGAGCCTAGAGGGATAGTATCAGGATCCACAGCAATTACCTTCTTGTTAGGGTTAGCGTTTAGATCGATTCCTGTCGCTGTTACACCGGAGCAACCATCGCAATTAGCCGTATATGCTGTTGCTTCCATGTTGTACGTCTTACCTTCTGGTTCTTGGCTTGATTGTTTTTGTTCTGCATTGTTGTTATTATTTGTAGCTTCTGCTTGATTGCTCTGACTTTGTTGCTTCTGTACTGTTTCACCTTCCGTAGAAGTAGAACCGTTAAGTGCTAGTTCTTGGCCAGGGAAAATCAAGCTAGAGCTTAGATTATTCCAAGATTTGAGAGATGCTACACTTACTCCATTTTCCTGTCCAATACTCCATAAAGTATCTCCAGATTTAACCGTATAGGACTGGCTGGATTGGGCTTGTTGATTTGAGGTTTCAGCTTGTCCATCAACGGATAAACGTTGACTAGGATAAATGATGTTAGAATCTAAGTTGTTGATTTCTTTAAGCTGACTTACAGAAATACCATTTTCTTGGCCGATGCTCCATAGAGTATCACCCTTATTTACTGTAACGTCCTGAGCACTCGCTGATACTGTAGTTGCTCCTGTAATTGTTGCCACTGCTGCTAATGAAAGAACTGTTTTTTTCATGATGAGTGGACCTCCTTAGATGAATTGTATTTCAATAGATTTTTAATATTTTCGTAAAGCTCTCTGTCACGACCATTTTTTATATGAATGTGCCGGAAAGCTTTTTGCCTTCCGTTTCAACGCAAAACCTACTTTAACACATATATATCACAAGCCAATAACAGAACGACAACAATTACATTTCACGAGTTACAACGTTGTTACATTAGTGTCATAGTCCCATAATAGCAAGGCTCAGACTTGCTATCATTGCAGGATAGTAAATGTAAATAAGGAATATTTTTTAGTTTTTTGCTATTGAGTTATGTATTGAAAAAGCCTTGCAAGTATAATTGCAAGGCTTTCCTCCTATTTATCGAAAGGATTAACAGGTTGTTTTTCCCAATTATCACAGCAATCTTCCTTCAGTTCGTTTACGGCTTCATCTCCCCAAACATCATCTTCCCTACCCCAGTCGTCCTCATCTGGCTGTCTGGATAATGGGTCGCCCCAAATATCAATTGCCACATTGTAATGAAGCTTAACGGAGTTAGACACCACTGTGTTTACTGTTTCCTCTTGATGCTGTTGTTTATCATCTTGTACCGGAGCTGATTGCTCTGGTTTTGTAGGTTGGTTTTTAACTTTCTCTTCTTTCATTGGTTCCTGTATTGGTTCCTGATTTGTTTTTGCTTTAACCGGTTCCATACGTAGTGCTGAAGGAGTAGCTGTTGTCGTTACTGGCTCAGTGTATTCTACAATAGCTTCTAGTTCCACATTTGTTTCTAAGTCAACTTCTTCTGTAACAGCCCTGGTCCACATTTCTAAAATTTGTGCACCAACCCGGTCCCACGTAAATTTGCTTTCCGCCATCGCTCTACCATATTGACCCATTTTCTTCATACTAGAGCGATTACTTAGCACCTGGTCTACCTTATTAACGAATTGGTTAGGGTCTGTTGGGTCTTCTACAATCAATCCATTTTCCCCTTCTACGATAACTTCAGGGTTACCTCCTCTAGCTGTAGTTACAATTGGTAATCCAGCCGCCATTGCTTCGTAATGTACCCGTGCAAGAGGCTCCTGCCATATGGAGGTACAGACAAACACATCAGCAGCTGCATACCATTGCTGAATATCAGCTGGAGAGATAAACCCCGTTGTCACTACTGGAACTGGCAAGCGATTGGCTAAAGCGCGTACATATGCTACATAATCTGTTACCCCTTCTTGACTGAACCATTTACTTCCTACGATAACAAGTGCGAGGTCTTTATGCTTTTTAGCTAGCTCAGGAAGTGCCTGCACCAGTTTATCCACACCTTTATTCCTCGACAGGCGTCCCGCAAATAATAAGACCGTTTTACCTTCTAGATCATTCTCACGTCGCAGCTGATTACGGACAGATTTCATCTTGCTATGATCCCCGGGAAGGAATCGGTTAATATCAACACCAGAATAAATGGTACTGATTTTTTGATCAGCTTGAGGATACAGCTCGCGGATGACATTCCCAACGTAATCACTTACTGTTACAATTCGAGAAACTTCATTCAATGCAGCTGTTGCCATATCAGGATCTATTTTAGCAGGCTGGAACATATCGTTGTGCATGCTTAGCGTAATTTTACTTTGGGGGGCTACCGTTCGAATGGGTAGGACAAGACGTGGTCTGTTAAAGATATGAATAAGATCAAATGTTTCTGTTGCTACAAAGGACATAACAGCTTCTCTATAAACTTCAAACACTTTTCCGGGAACTCGCACATAACGAACGCCATCTATCATTTCTTCATCTGGTAAGGAAGGGTCATTGACGCCGAGTACGGTTATGGTGTGTTGCTTACTTAAATACGGAAGAGCTCCAGCTATATAAGTCTGGATTGCTCCCCCTAACACAGGCGGAACAGGAAGTTTCTCTGTGCATATCATTAAGATGTTCAAGATGGATTCATTCCTTTCCAATCATCTTTGATTTCTTCTAGAACAGGCCACTTCGTTTCATCCAGAGCAACAATGGTTCGGATAAGTTCGCTTGCCTGTTCGTCTAAAAATAATTCAGGGTCATACACCATTTCTTTAACATTCTTATAAAATTCATTTGGTACAGATAAATCAATCATCAACACTTCATACAATTCTTCAGAAATTGGATTTGCTGCATGATACGCTTGGATCATGTCCCGAACCCACGTAGCGTCCCACGCAAACAAATCGGCCATCGTACCGGTAATTAATTTACGGAGGTCTCTTATCGTAATATCAAAAGCAACTCCATCCAAGTCAATTATCCACATTCCGTTCTCACCCATCTGGGCATTGGACCACCCGTAATCCTGGTGTACTAATCCCCAATACGCGTTCCCCTCTGATGCAAGCTGTGCATATTGGCTGGTGGTGAGACGTTCATAGCTTTCCTTAGCCTGCTGCTGGAATTGATCGACCACTTCCAGTACGGACTGGCTAGCTGGCATTTCTGGATATTGCCTTGCTATATTACGGAACCAATCTAATTTCAAGACAACCTTCTCATAGTTTCTAGGCCATTTATGAATACGAGATGCAATCTCCGCCTGATTGGGTGGTTGATAGCCTTTCGTAAGACGATGAAACTCTCCTAAAGCGTAGCAAAGCTGCTTTGCGCCTTCTAGATCTTTTGTTACTGGCTCGAGCGGCTCAATCCACTCCGCCACAAACCATAATTTATCACCAGCTTCGACGAAATTCTTCCCATCCTTCGTCTTCACAATTGGAGGTACCCTTGCCGCTTTTTCATCGACAAGATATTCCTGGGCTCCGAGGCTGAACAAACTTCGGGTCGGCCGTCTATGGAGAAGCTTAAAGCTAAGTGGGCCACGATTTGTTTCAATCTTCCATATAGCCCCACCCTTATCCGGCTTCGTAGTTACGATGTCCATACTAGAAACAGTAAAATCATACTGAGTTAGTACTTCCTTTCCGATTGCGACGATATAATCTGGTACAAAAAAATCGTCGACGAGTTCATCTACCTCCCATGGAACAATGTGATTTTCCATACGATTCCCTCCTTGACAATATGAAAAAAAGTATTTTCAAAGAGCAACACGTTTGCCGATTTCCATTCAGCTGGTTGATTGCCCTCCTCTATTGGTAAATAGATACTTTTTATTACGATATGTCAAATACATATTTTCGTACTAGTTATGAGGCAGAATGGGATTTTTCCCACCGCACATTTATTAAAAAATTTGAGAAATATACCCTAATGCCTCAATCACTATTTTTTTTATTTCATATAACTATAAAAACACATCCAATAAAGGAGGGGAGAGCTATATGAGAGTAAGAAAAGCAATCATTCCCGCAGCTGGGCTTGGAACACGATTCCTTCCAGCGACTAAAGCCTTTCCGAAAGAAATGCTGCCCATCGTCGATAAACCAGCAATCCAATATATCGTAGAAGAGGCGATTGCTTCTGGAATTGAAGATATCATTATTGTAAGTGGGAGAAACAAACGCATTATGGAAGATCACTTTGATAAATCCTATGAATTGGAGGAGACACTTCAAAAGAAAGGGAAACTAGATATGCTGGAAGAGGTTCAGCACATCTCCAACCTTGCCAATATCCATTATGTACGGCAGAAGGAGCCCAAAGGACTTGGGGATGCGATTTATTGTGCAAGAAGCTTTATTGGCGATGAGCCTTTTGCTGTGCTGCTAGGGGATGACATCATTCATTCCCCCACACCGTGTCTTAAGCAATTGTTAGACGTATTTGAACGCTACCATTCCACTGTGGTCGGGGTACAGGAAGTAGCAGAGGAGGAAGTATCTAAATACGGTATTGTAGAGCCGAAGGGCGCATTCATCGAGGAAGACCTTTTGAATATTCACACGCTAGTTGAAAAACCTTCCCCTAATAAGGCCCCGTCCCGTTATGCCATCATGGGACGTTACGTTTTACGTTCTGAAATTTTTCCTATCTTAGAACAGACACTTCCGGATCAAAGCGGCGAAATTCAATTAACGGATGCTCTGAAGCAGCTCAATAGCCAGCAAGCTGTTTTCGCTTATCTATTTCACGGATTACGATATGATATCGGCAATAAAGCTGGTTTTATTAGAGCAACTCTAGACTTTGCGTTAGAAAGAGAGGAGTTTCAAGAGGAAGTTCTTGCCTATATTAAGTCCTTAGTCAAGGCTGACAAGAAAAAGGGGGACAATAAATGAAAATTACTGTAGTCGGAGGAGGGTATGTTGGCATTACAACGAGTGTTGCATTGGCTTCCAGTGGGCATACCGTGCATATTGTAGAAATAAATAAAGCTAAAGTAAATCAGCTTAACAAAGGAAAGCTGCCATTTTATGAGGATGGAGTTGAGGAGAAGCTAAGATGGTTCCTAACAAGCGGTCAGCTCTCGATCCACCATCAATTAGAGGACTGTATCAACGAAAGTGATGCCGTCTTCATCGCAGTCGGTACTCCCTCTTTAGCTGACGGATCAGCAGACCTCACTGCAGTCGATGCTGTTGCTGAGCAAATAGGCAGCTATACCGAAAGAGATTTAGTCGTGGTTACCAAAAGTACCGTACCCGTTGGCAGTGGAGAGAAGATTAATCAGCTTATTCGCCAAAAATTATCGGAGCGTGGTGTTGACCTTATGGTGGACACTGTTTCCAATCCAGAATTTTTACGGGAAGGAAAAGCACTTTATGATGCGCTTCATCCTGACCGAATCGTAATTGGTACTAGCTCCGATCGTGCCCGGCACATAATGAAAGCTGTGTATCATGACCTGCATTGTCCGGTTATCTACACCACCATTGAGAATGCAGAGATGATTAAATACGCCTCCAATGCATTTTTAGCGATGAAGATATCTTATGTAAATGAACTAGCTAGACTTTGTGAACGTACAAATACTAACGTACAACATGTCGCCGAAGGTATTGGCTTAGACAAACGTATTGGTTCTCTTTTTCTTAATGCAGGTATTGGGTATGGAGGCTCTTGTTTCCCTAAGGATGTCAAAGCACTAGAAGCCATTGCTCGACAGCAGGGGTTAACGATGCACCTGCTCGAAGCTACGATGAGAATTAATGAGACTCAAACAGAATGGTTTGTAAATAAATTGCAAGCAGTTCTTCACAACCTGGGTGGAAAAAAGATTGCCTTACTAGGTCTATCCTTTAAACCAGATACTGATGACATTAGAGAGGCAGCTTCCTTAAAAATCATCCACCTGCTTACACAAAGGAACGCATCTATTTCCGTTTATGATCCACAGGCAATGGAAAATGTGAAAAATCTCCACCCCCAATTGTACTACGCTTCCTCTTCCTATGATGCCTTAAAAAACGCTGATGCCGCGCTACTCGTAACCGAATGGGAGGAATTTAAACACATGGACTGGGAGAAGGCCAAAATGAACATGAAGCAGCCAATCGTAATGGATGGAAGAAATGCGCTCTCACCTTCTGTCATGAAGAAGCTAGGATTTTATTATGATGGCGTTGGATTAAATGACACTCAGAAAGGAGGATAACCTCATGAATTCTATATTTGTAACAGGGTGCGCAGGATTTATCGGCTTCCATGTTTCGAGAAAACTGCTAGAGGAGGGCTGGCATGTAGTTGGTTTAGATAATGTGAACGACTACTATGATACCAATTTGAAAGAGGATCGCCTCCACCATCTAAAAAAAGACCCTTCCTTCACCTTTGTTAGAGGATCATTAGAAAATCTAGAATTACTGCACCACTTATTCCACACCTACTCCTTCTCTACTGTAGTTCATTTAGCCGCACAAGCAGGAGTACGCTACAGTATTGAAAATCCACATACGTATATACAATCAAATCTAATTGGTTTCACCAATATTCTCGAGTGCTGCCGCAAACAGTCTATCCCCCACCTGCTATACGCCTCCTCAAGTTCGGTGTACGGTGCTAATAAAGAAATCCCCTTTTCTGTCTCTGACCGCACCGAAACTCCTGTCAGTCTCTACGCAGCAACGAAAAAAGCAAATGAGCTGCTAGCATACACGTACAGTCACCTTTATCAACTACCTACTACCGGCCTTCGCTTTTTTACCGTCTATGGTCCGTGGGGCCGTCCAGATATGGCCTATTTTTCCTTTACTAATGCAATTGAACAGCAAAAGCCAATATTTCTTTATAACAATGGTAATTTGAAACGAGATTTTACCTATATCGATGATGTCGTTGAAGCTGTATATCGCCTTCTCCCTAAACCGTCTTCACAGTCTGTACCTTATACCATCCATAATATAGGGAACACCAATCCAGTCACATTAGAATATTTTGTCACCGTTCTAGAGAAAGAATTACAGAAGACAGCTATTAAGAAATATCTTCCTATGCAGCCAGGAGATGTGGAAACGACCTTCGCAGATATTGACTCCTTATCAACCGTTACTAATTTCACACCAAAAGTCTCTATTGAGCAAGGATTAGCACATTTTGTCGACTGGTATAAGCAATATTATTCATCTATCTAAACAATACTAATACCAAAGTTCTAAAAATTCAAAATATTAGTAAATAATGGTTTCATGCTCTCTAAATCTGGCTATACAGCATATGTACCAACTATTTAGGGAGGGTGTATCAATCGTGAATATTCGTGAGTTATTGGACGAAAAGAAAGCTGTATTCGAATTAGAAAACAGCGTAGAGCAAAACACCCAAGAAGTATTTGACATGATGAGAGAGTACGTGAATGAAGTGTTTATGGAGCAGGAGGATGTTTATCTGAATCTCGAGGAAAAACATGTAAGTGTTGCAGCGTACAACAGTCGATTCGGTATCCAAAAATTTGATGATGTGTCTATACTTCGAGACCCTGAATTAATAACAGAAACAGGCATTGATGCACTAAAGGAAACAACTAATTGGAAGAAAATAGCATTAGACACCTCTCGCAATGAGTTTATTACAGGGTTAATCATGTTTTACTCCCAGCACGATTCTCTTGGTCTTCAACAGGAAATCGGGCGACTATACGTGAACAAGGACAAAAGAGTAATATTCCGCGGGCTTGTTGGTGGCATGCGTATTGAGATTATGGACGCTGAATTATTAGAAGCACAATTACCAGAAATACTTCAATCTTGTATGGAAGATGCCTTCTTTGAAGGCTGCACTTACTGGGATGAAGAGGAAGAGTTGGAATTAATGCGCGTGTAACGTCAATATAATAGCCGAACCCCAGCAATATTGCTGGGGTTCTTTTATGTGCAGTATGAACGGCGGCATAGTAAGTGTAGTCTTACCTCCTCTTCAATTGGTCAATGGTAATGAAGCCCCCATTCCACAGCTCCAATTCAAGCGTTCCCTTTCAACATCCAAAGGTACATCACGCTTATCATGCTTCTCCTGCCATTTTTCCTATTATCAATTTTTCTTTCCCCTCATTCTAGTGTTCTATTTTGTTCCTCCTTATATAAGTGTTGATGGAAACAGAAAGGTCCACTTGGAAGATAAATTTTTCTAAATAAAGGTACCTCTCTTCATCCATTTAGGGTTACTGCTACTTGTACTTCTATTTCTACTCACTGGAGTAATATCCTTCACCAGCTAACAATAGGTTGTATATTACTTACATAAATATGATGGAACGATGTGTACAAGTAAATGTTGGTCCCTCCATCTTTTTTATCATTCTCTTTATGTAATACACAGGATAGAACGCCTAAATTTCACAAAAAAGATACATTGCCATTTAGTCCCATATTAGCAGCTAATAAAGCGCATTCTAAAACCATAGGACCAAAAATATCCACAACATCCTTCCATATAATCATTGATTGATTTCCGTATTTGCTATATAATTACGTTTATCTAAAATTTACAAACCCTTAACATTACAACTCAAATCATTTACAATCTTAGTGATGAGCATTTTTAGAACGCTAGTTTTATAGGGTGTTCAGAAGGGTATGTTAATTTAAGTTGTATGAAATGTAAAAGAATTATTAAACCAATATTGAATATGCTTGATACATCAATAATGGATAAAGGAGTATAAAAATGAATAATAGACTTCAACAGTTGTCTAAAAATGGTCTTTTCTTCTTTTTAATAGCAACGCTATTTTTATGGGTAAAGTCCTATTTCGCTTTTAAATTTTCGTTTTCATTAAACATTGAGAATAACTTCCAGGAGATAATTCTTGCCATCGCGCCGCTAGGATCTATCTTGTTCTTCCTGGGACTTAGTTTCCTATTTTCCAAGAAAAAGAGAATGAAAGCATTCCTAACGCTTTACTTCATCATGTCGTTTGTCCTATATGCCAACGTGGTGTACTATCGTTTTTTCAACGACTTCATTACCATTCCGGTATTGATGCAATATAAAAACTTCGGGCAGTTAGGTGGCAGTGCTGGTGAGTTAATGCTCACAACTGACCTATTGTTTTGGCTCGACATTGCTATTCTCATAACATGGGCTGTTGTAAAACGTACAGAATTAAATCTTTCTCTTAAAAAACGAACGATTGGGCTTGTATTTGCTTCCGCCATCATGGCACTTGGTGTAAACCTTGGTATGGCAGAAAGCGAACGTCCACAGCTACTGACTAGAACATTTGACCGTGCTATGTTTGTTAAATTAATGGGCGTTTATAACTTCCACCTGTATGACAGTGTCATGACAGCTAATACACAGAAACACCGTGTTTTCGCTGAAAGTAGTGAGCTGTCTGAGGTTCGCAACTATTTAAACTCAAAAAAGGCTGAGCCCGGTGAGTACTTCGGAGAAGCTGAAGGGAAAAACGTTGTTCTTGTTTCTATGGAATCACTGCAAAACTTTGTAATTAATAAAAAAGTGAATGGAAAAGAAGTTACACCATTCCTAAACGATCTTATAAACGACAAAAACTCATTATACTTTAACAACTTCTACCACAACACCGGTCAAGGGAAAACGTCTGATTCTGAGTTCATCATTGACAACTCCCTATATGGACTACCAAGAGGTGCAGTATTTACAACTAATGCTGGTAACGAATTAAATGCAACACCTAATATTTTGAAGGAAGAAGGCTACACATCAGCAGTCTTCCACGGTAACCATGATAGCTTCTGGAACCGTGACGTTATGTATGAAACGCTTGGGTACGATCGCTTCTTCTCGAAGAAGGATTACAACGTAACAGATGATATTTCGGTAAACTATGGATTAAAGGATATTCCTTTCTTCGAACAGTCCATCCCAATGGTACAAGGACTAGAAGAACCATATTACACAAGATTCATTACGTTAACACACCATTATCCATTCACATTAAACAAAGAAGAAGACAAGATGATTGATCAGACCAATACAGGAGACGGTACGGTAGACCGTTACTTCCAAACAGCTCGTTACATGGACGAGTCATTGAAGAAATTCTTTGAAAGCATGAAAGATGCAGACGAATATAAAGACACTGTATTTGTATTTTACGGAGATCACTACGGCATCTCCGAAAATCATAATCGTGCCATGAAGGAAATTATGGGTACGGAAATTCGCCCGTATGAACACACACAATTACAACGCGTACCATTGATTATCCACTCCCCTGGTCTGGAAGGCAAGAAGATGGAAACAATCGGAAGTCAAATTGACTTAAAGCCAACTATATTAAATTTACTTGGTGTAAAAACAGAGAATGATATTCAATTTGGTACCGATCTGCTGGCACCAGACAGAGAAAGTGATGCCATTCTTCGTGATGGTAGTATGATTACGGAAGACTATCTCTATGATGGAGAATCCGGAATATGCTATGACCACGATTCTGGCGAAGAGGTAGAAGGTACACATTGCGATGATTTAAAAGAGGATGCTCAAACAGAGCTAAACCTATCGGATAAGGTTGTGTACGGAGACCTGCTTCGCTTTAAGGATGAAGAATAATACAAAGCCGAATGGACATGATGTCCATTCGGCTTTATTTATACTCTTAGCTTTTTGGCAGGTTCGAACCTGAAGAACCACAATTACCTAACAGCCCTCCCCTATTCAAAGTACAAGCAAAAAGGACCGATTGCTCGGTCCCTTTCATTAGCTGTCAATCGTTTGATTGGATTGGGCATCCTGCGTCGGCTTTGATTGGACAGCTCCTTGTGGAAATTTATTGAATTGACTAGGGTTCCGCATGATGAAGATTAATGAGATAATACTGAGAATACCCAGGAACAAGGCTGGAAACCCTCCAAGATACGATAGCATCTTAATCCCATCGATGCCTAATGTAGAGATGAATATTAATGCCACCGTTCCAACAACTAGCCCCCACACTACTTTGATAAACACAGGCGCTTCCTGCTGTCCTTCTGTAATACCCTGCGTACTTATACTTGCCATAGCATTCGTTGTGGAGTCTGTAGCAGTTATAAACGATATAAAGACTGCTACTAAGTATAGAGCGATTAATATACCAGAGAACGGAAGATTACTTAACACTGCATAACCAGCAGCGCCCGACCCCTGCTCGTTCATTATGGAGAGAATGTCTACCTTACCAGTCATTTGAAAGTTAATCGCTGATCCGCCAAGCACTGTCATCCATAAGACACTAAAAAAGCCAGGGATGACAAAG
The DNA here is from genome assembly GCF_042434395.1 of Pontibacillus salicampi. Lineage (NCBI taxonomy): Bacteria > Bacillati > Bacillota > Bacilli > Caryophanales > Bacillaceae > Pontibacillus > Pontibacillus salicampi. The sequence continues at coordinate 314,592 of NZ_JBHLTP010000011.1, forward strand.
TTCATCATGATAACCTCTTTAACACGATATCCATAAGCAATTCTCGCTAAGAAAACAGCGGTTACAGGAGCCCATGCCATCCAATTAGACCAATAGAAGGTTGTCCAATCTGAAGCCCAGCTATCGTCTGCGGCAGAGCCGGTAAATAGAGCCTTCTCAAAGAATCCTGTTAGAAAGCCTCCAAAGCTTTCGGTTCCTGTACTAAACATATACACGGTTGGTCCTAATAAGATGAGTACTGCGATAATAATATAATACAAATAAATATTAATATCTGCTAGTACTCGAATGCCCTTCATCAGTCCAGTACTAGAGGAAATAATAAAAGCAATCGTTCCAAAGATCGTAATCCCAACCCATAAAGCCTTACCGTTATCTATTCCAAATAAGGAGTTTATTCCACCTCCCATATTCATTACCGATGTTCCAAAAGAGGAAGAGATTGCAGCGGATACAGCAAACAAAATCACTGCATCTACAATAACATCCGCCTTATCCTGATTATATCGCTTAAAGGCAGGTGAAATTTGGGAGCCGATACTAAACGGCCGTTTCATATTATAGTAGGCGAAAGCGAATACAATGGTAGGGAGAGAATAAAAGGCATATGGAATAAAGGTCCAGTGTAAATACAAGGTTTCCATAGCAAATATGGCTGCCTCTGGTGACATTGGTTCAATACCTAGAGATTTAGGCGGGTTAGCTAAATGCCATATTGGTTCAGCTGTACCCCAGAACAATATCCCTGCGGCAATAGTAGTCGTTAGAGTAATAGCAAACCAGGATTTCTTTTTTAATAGTGGCTTGGCATCTGGCCCACCTATTCTTACATTTCCAAGTGGTGAGAAATAGGTTGCCGCTACCAGGATTACACAAATCAGCCCAGCCAGGCTAAACATCCAACCTAATTTAACAACCATAAAGTCTTTGGCAGCAGTGGTTACGCCAAGGAACCACTCATAATTAACAAAGTTTAATATAATAGTAACAGCAAGTAATATAAATGCTGGGAAAAATACTAACGGTCTAATTGATTTCAATTTACTCAATATGATTTCCTCCTGTTTTAATATTCTGAACAACTTATGCAAAGTCGTATCTGTGCTATCCACCTCTCCTCTGTTGCGTGTTCTTAGCATTTAATCCATGCAAGAATAAACAGCTAATTTATCCTGAACTACTAAATCATTCCATTCTCAGACCTCACCAATTTGAAAACGGTTACAATAATCTATACTCTAGTTAAGAAGGGAAAGCATGGTTGTCTTTTAACCTATGGATAAGCAAGGGACCGGATAGAGTGACATCCTTCTATCCGGTTTTCCTTACCATCTATTATTCTTTAGGGAAAATAGTACCTGCGTTCATGATTCCATTTGGATCAAAGGCTTTCTTTAACGTCTCCAGAATATAATAGGATGAGCCATACTCTTCTTTAATCCAAGGTGTTCTATGCTTTCCTACTCCGTGGTGGTGTACCATAGAACCGCCTGCGTTAATCGTTTCCTCAACAATGATTTTGTTGATAGGGTAATGATATTTTGTAATCTCTTCCTCTGGCTTAATGTCTACTAAATCGTAATAATACACAAAATACATATTCGTTCCATTCATGTAGCTGTGAGAAGAGTGACCACCCAACATCGTGATGTGCGGAATTTCTGCACGAATTCGCTCGATGCAGTTTTGATAAATATCATGAATAACACTCCAGGATCCAGAGACCTCCGTCGTAAAGCCGATATTATTCGTTTCTTTTATCTCTTCCCGTTCTTCTAATACTTTGGAAGGGTCCCAGTTAAGGTTCTCAAACCAATTCTGAATCAGACTGCTATCTACCTGCTTTGTTTCCCCATAAGACGCTACAATATTGCTAATAGCCTGCCCTGTTGCTTCGGCAATAGGCTGTGGTCCTTCTGCCATAAAGATTAGAACACATTTACCTTCTGAAAAGTGGGAGAAATGATCTTGAGCATCCTCAGGGTCATATAGCCTTGCTACAGATGGACGGTAGCCCTTCACCATTACTTCTCTTAAAATTTCAAAGCCTGTCTTCATATCATCCAGAATATATCCATAGTACTGATTGTTTTCTGGTGTATAAGTAAACACCTTTACCGTTACCTCTGTGATATAGCAAAGTGCTCCTTCATTTCCAATAATTACGTGACGGATATCAGGTCCTGCAGCACGCCGTGGGATATTTTTAATTTTAGTTACTTCTCCATTAGGAAAGACTGCCTCTAAGCCAACAACCATATCTTCGATACCACCGTATAGGGTGGAGAGCTGTCCGATACTTCTCGTGGCAACTAATCCTCCCATTTGAGCCAATGGTTTAGATTGTGGAGAGTGACCAGTAGTTAGTCCCTGTTCTCTAAGTTTATCTTCTAGTATTTCTAATGGGACACCGCATTGAACGGTTGCCAGCATGTTGTACGGATCGATGTTTACAATATCGTTCATTTCTGAGCCGTCCAGTACAAGAGAATTCTCAACGGCTGTTTCTAATCCGCCTTCTGTAGCAGAGCCACCAGTTCTTGGAACAGCATTTATATTATGTTCATTCATATAAGCAAGAATGTTAGAAATGTCATCTACACTCCTTGCTTTTACAACTGCTGCAGGAAGCGGCTGTGTGTAAATTCCATGGATATCTTCGAATTTACGAAAACGGTCTACACTGTTTCGCTTTAGAACCTCTTCGTCTGTAATAACCTGTTCGTTGGATAAGATTTCTGTTACATCTTGAACAATTTGCTCTCTGCTTAATGCCATTTTGAAAAACTCCTTTATTAGAATGATAGATTATGATTCATGAAATAAAGCGTATGATTTTTTTAAGATACCATCCGTATAGGCAGTAATATGCTGATACACCTCTTCATTCATGCGATGATAAAAAGCGTGCTTTTCCTCATCAGGATGAAACGTCTCTTCCACTTGTACCATTGCAAGAATAGCTGCTTCATATGAATTATACACACCAAGTGCCACTGCGACGCTTATCGCTGAGCCAAGACTAGCTGAACCGTTTACGACATTTCTGGAGGTTTGGAGTCCAAATACATCTGCAAAGATTTGCATCATAAGGTTTCCATTGGAACCTCCCCCAGTCAGCACAAGATTTTCTATTGTAATGCCAAGCTCTTCTTTCATCCTGTCGACATTTGTTTTCATCGTTAATGCTATCGCCTCTAGAATGGATCGGTACATATGTGCTCTGGAATGACGGCCATCAAAACCAATCATCATTCCCTTTTTATATGGTTCTTCGGATGGTGCCAGCCAATCAAGCACTGTCATCAAGCCATCGCTGCCGGCTGGAACCAGTTCCGCTTCTTGATTAAGGAGCTCTTCGGCTGTCATTCCATAATTTTTGGCGTGCTGGACAAACTCTTCTCCGAAAAGATTCTTAAACCAGCTAACCGTCCACATCCCTCTCCTAATTCCATTTCCTTCATAAAGATATTCATTCGGAATCGCCGAGAAATTCGTCCAGAAATGTTCTGTATGAGATGGGTTATCTTGTCCATGCACCATGGGAGCGATATACGTACCAAGTGAAATTAGCGTCTTAGAGGACGATAATGTGCCAGACCCAAGAGCTTCTACTGCTTTATCATTTGCAGTCGCAACTACAGGGATGCCAGCTGGAAAACCGGTTGCTTTGGCAGCTTCCATCGTCACATTTCCAAGAATCGTGCCTGGATATTGAAGGTCAAACAGCATGCTTCGAGGGATATTATAATAATCAAATACCTTTTGGCTTTCACTCCACTCCCACGTATCCGTATCTATTGGCCACATCCCCTGGTAATTGGCAGCAGTATCTTTGAACTCCCCTGTCAAGCGATGTGTTATATATCCAGAGGTCGTTGTTACATAACTGACCTCATCGTTACGATGTTCATAAGGTTTAGATACTCTGGCATCCATCCAGCTTAAGGCTGGAGCTGCAAGCGTCCCATCTGATTTCAATAAACATCTGCAAAATCGGATTGTACATAAACCAATTCCAATAATATCCTCTTTATTACCTGCAAAAGCCTCCATCGCTTGTTGACTTGCTTGTGATATGGAATCCCACAAATCATCGTCTGGATGCTCGACGATGCCTGGCTCAGGAGTGTGCATTGGCCTTAAATTCACTTTTCCTTCACTGATGACGTTCCCATCTAAGTCAAAAATTACTACTTTCGAGCTCTGTGATCCGCCATCGACACCGATAATGTATTTCTTGGTCATTGCTATCACATTTCCTTTTAAAAGTATGCTAGTTCTCTTTGCTCTCTTTGTTAAAGAATTATCTTACTAAGTAACCGCCATCAACTGCCAGAATATGGCCATTCACATAATTCGATGCTTTACTAGCAAGGAAGATGGTGGTACCCATTAAATCCATCGTTTCCCCCCAGCGATTAGCTGGAATATGCTGGAGCACCTTCTCGTTTGTTTCCGGGTCATTCCTCGTTTCTTCTGTTAATGCTGTGGCATAATACCCAGGTGCTATACCATTCACTTGAATGTTGTACTGAGCTAGCTCGTCACAATACGCTTTCGTCAGACCAGCTAAACCATGCTTTGTCGCAGCATAAGCTGGAGAGCCTTGACCACCATGGAATGAAAACATCGAACAAATGTTAATAATTTTCCCATAGCCTTGAGGGATCATTTTCTTAGCAGCTTCATGACTTACCTCAAAGGCAGCCGTTAAATTAACATCCACCATTGGGTCCCATTTATCACGACCGAATTCTTCCACAGAGGCAATTTTATTCAGTCCAGCACTATTAACAACGATGTCTACAGAACCAAATCGTTGTACACAGCGGTCCATAATTCGTTTAGGAGCTCCTTTTTCTGTAATATCCACTTCCATAAACTCCATTTCCACGCCTTCTGCTTCAATCCATTCCCTAGTTTGACCATCATCGTCAGTTAGACTTGGAATGAACAGATTTGCTCCTGCCTTTGCCAAAGCGAGCGCAAAGGATTGACCTAGCCCGGTATTTCCTCCAGTAACAATTGCGTTTTTCCCCTGTAAAGAAAAGAAATCCATCGTAAACTCGGTAATATTCATCCTATACTCCTCCTACACGTGCCAACATTGCAATCTAAAAAAACATAAAAAAAAGAGAGAAAAGCACACTTCCGCCAGGGGAAGTTACTTTTCTCTCGGCTCTAGTAACTTAAGTATCTATTAGTATAGAATTCCTTCACTATTCTGTCAAATCAAATGAAGAAATTAAGACAACATGTCCTCTGGAAACAACTTCTTTCCTACCGACGGAACGTGCACTATGAAGGAGTTCTAAGCAGCTCCCTTATTCTAGTAAACTTTCATTATTCTCTCAGATATAATATAATTATCATCAACCTAACAGGGAATGAGGGGAAAATCATGAAAGAAGAAATAAAAAACGCACTCGAAGAAAATCCAATCATTGCTGCCGTAAAGGACAAAGCCGGACTAGATAAAGCGGTTAAAACAGACTGTCATATCATATTCATTCTGTTTGGAAACATAATGAATATTGATGAGCTAGTTCAGCACGTAAAGGACCACCGTAAAATTGCCTTTGTTCATATTGACCTTTTAGAAGGCTCGTCTAATCAAGAAGTTGTATTGCAATTTCTAAAGAAGAACACCTCAACAGATGGCATTATAAGCACCAAAGCCCCAATGGTTCGTGCCGCCAAAAACTATGGCTTCTATACCATCCATCGTTTTTTCTTAATCGATTCCTTCTCCTTTCACAGCATGGATAAGCAAATTGCAAACTCTAATCCAAATTGTATTGAAGTGCTGCCAGGCGGAATGTCTAAAGCAATCGGCTGGGTAAAGGATAAAATTAACCTCCCCATTATCGCAAGTGGTCTTGTCTGTGAAAAAGAGGACGTTGTAACAGCTCTCGGAGCAGGTGCAGTCGGTATTTCCTCCACCAATCAGGACGTATGGAACCTATAAGCGTCCTACTGTTGCTTTATAAATGTGTACAGGAATAATAAAAATGTTTAAGCCCAATGACAACAAAGGTGCTGGTACATAAGTGCTTTAGCCTATAAAAAATCCGAACTATACTTTGAAATAGTTCGGATTTTTCTGTATCCATTCTATTTGTTACATATCATTTGGCTTTAGAGCTGGGTAATATAATTTTGGCCCAGCGCCGTTTTTTTTATCTCTTTCTATTGTTCTGGTTCAGTTTCCCCCTGTGACTTTTTCTCTTCCATAGCAGCAGAGGTTTCTTGATAGGATTGGTTACCCTGTGCTAAATCAAAGTTATTTACACTGCCTCTGGACACATAGCTTTCTACTAGTGCTTTTAAATCCATTCCTGTTGTTTCTTTCAATGACTCTTGAATACCTAGCATGGTAGAAGTCACACTATTTGCTACCTTGGCAGATCCCCCTCTTGAATCAGAGCCACCCATATCAATGACCTTCATGTCCTTAATTTGAGAAATAGGAGCAGAGACCTTCTCCGCATATTCAGGCAGTACATTTATGAGCATTTCCATAATCGCTGCTTCGCCATAGTTCTCCATTGCTTTTGCCATCCGCTCTTTGGATTCCGCTTCTGCAATACCTCGCTGACGAATAACCTCTGCTTCTGACTCCCCTTTAATGCGCTCTTGATCTGCTTCCGCCTGGGCACGCTTCGTCGTTTCATATGCCTCCGCATCGGCAATTGAACGACGACGCTTATTTTCTTCCTCTTCTAATTCTACTGCCCGCTGCTTTTCAATATATTCAACCTTCAACTCTTCTTCCTTAATTTGCTGATTCAATTTCTGACGCTCAATTTCACCTGCTTGCTCTGCGTTAGCTTTGGCACGATTCGTTTCTTTTTGGAACTCCGCTTCTTTAATATCCTTTTCTTTCGTGGATTCTGCTACTGCTGTTTGACGTCGATTCTCTTCGTTTTGAGCTTCCTGATCATTTTTCGCCTGATAAATGCGAGTATCCTTTTCCGCATCTGATTCAGCCATATCTGCTTTCTTCTGCACTTCAGCAATGTGTGGCCGACCTAAAGCATCAATGTACCCATTCTCTTCATCAACATCTTCCACATCGTTTAAGGCAAAGGAAGTAATTTCAAAACCCATACCTTTTAAATCAGCTTCGGCAATATTTTTCACTTGCGTGTTAACCTCTTTAAAATCGTTATATATCTTCTCAATTGGTAAGGATGCTATAATAGAGCGTAAGTGCCCATTTAATACATCCTTCAGCTCAGACTCCCGTTCTTCCTGTTCTTTGCCTAAGAACTTCTCAGCGAAATTAGCCATGATATGTAATTCGCTCCCAATACTAATGACTGCCGTACTGGCTACTCGAACAGGAATACCTTCCTTCGTATAAGCTTTCTCAGAATTCACTTGAAGCTGGAATGAAGTTAAGTCAATTGGCGTAGCCGTTTGGAACATTCTCAGCCGATAGCCGCCACCACGAATAATTTTCATAGACCTTCCATTCTCATCCTCAAACACATTTCTTTCCTTTTCTGGATCCCCTAACTTAGGTCCTGTTACAATTAATGCTTCATTGGAACTTGCGGTTTTGTAGCGGACACGGAAAATAATAAATACTGCAATTCCTCCAACGATAATAATTCCACCGATAATACTAAATAAAATGAGCGCAATAGCACCGTTAAACATGAAATCCTCCTAAAATTTATTTCCTTCCCTCTTACATACCGAATAAAGTGACCTGAACGTTTCAGAATATTTTTACTATATTGTTTTTTTTACTTGAGTTGTGTTCACAGTCTTTGGAAGTTTATGTAGATGGAGTATAACAGAAGGTTTGACTTGGAGTTATTAGTTAGTAATGGCAGTAAAAGAGTTAATTTGTTAGGAATGCTTCTCTTTTCAGTCCCAAAAAGAAACGGACCATCCTATTCCAAATTCATTTTCTACCGCAATACAAAATTATCCAAATCAATGGCTGACGCAGAAAAAAATATCCCTTAGTAAAAGGGATATTGAAAAAACAGTTTGTATTAAAAGACCTCTTTACAATCAGCATAGGTCGGCTTATAGAAGCAATGGGTTTTGTATTTACCTTCAAAGGGCTGCCCAAACCATTGCTGAGGACAGTTCCCATCCGGTGCAAAGAACCAAAGGGAGAATTGTGCAGGATGAAACCGTTCCCCTTTGACTACTTTGTTGGCAAGACGGATATCCTTCTCCCGCGCTCGTTGATAGAAATATCCTTTCTGTGTGGCTTCAAATCCGCCGGGACTTTGGTACACCATTTCATTCACGGTATTTATATCCTTAAAATCAAGACAACGCACCTTTACACGATTGACTCCTGTGTTGCCGACCATCAGCATGCCCAATTCGCCTTCTCCCTCAGCCTCTGCCCTCATCAGCCTGGCTAGCACTTTCCTGTCCGCTTTCGTTGCTCGTATAACACCCATGCAATCCCTCCAGGAGAATTTTTCTATTAGCTGTCACATTATCTTATACACTATGCACATAGACGAAAATTGAGAATAACTTGCCAAGCTAAAAATATTTTTTTCAAATACGAATTCAGCCGTTGTAAAAAAGGGTAACGGAGGTTGTTTTATGTACGATCCTTATCCATTTATTTGTACAAAATAGAAGTCCATTCCAAACGTTTTTTCGGTTGGAATGGTTTGAGATTTTTATTTGTTATTTTGCGAATTTGGTGGAATGATTGCTCTAATAAATGAGGTAGCAGTTATTGCCATTGTCTCTTCATTGTCTCTCAATGGAGAGCCTTCTTATGGTTCTACCTTGTTTATTTCATCGGAAAACGACTTAGCTGGCATCCAAAATGATGTAAAACGAATGGGCTGGATCACCGCAGCGATGGCAATCCTTGCTATGGCATGACAATCATTATATTCAAGTACTTGGTCAAACAGGTCTGATAGGAGCTATACTGTTTGGTGCGTTTCTAATCTCATTATTGGTCTATGTGGGGGCAATAGCTGTTAGAGGAGAATTTAGCCTCTGATTGGGCAAATCTATTGCATGAAAAAAGCTTGGAGAGGAACAGTAAATTCTCTCCAAGCGTATTAATGTTAGCCTTTGTTTTTGTTAGGCATATACTCTCACTTTATAGCCATAAGGGTTCTCTGATTGCCACCTCCATGCATCTCTGCACATGTCATATAAAGTACGAGTTGCTTCCCATTGCAATTCCTCTTTAGCTCTTTGTGGATTAGCATAACACTCAGCGATGTCCCCTGAACGAGGTCCTACAATTTCAAAAGGTATAGGTATCTCTGTCGTTTCTGTCATGGCCTCAATAACTTGAAGAACACTATATCCCTCGCCTGTTCCTAAGTTATATGCTCTTATTCCTGGTGCTGAATTTGCTTTTTCCACTGCTCGTATATGACCTATCGCTAAATCTACAACATGAATATAGTCCCGTACTCCCGTTCCGTCAACTGTATTATAGTTATTCCCGAATACTTGAACGGCTGGACGCCTTCCTACAGCTACTTGCGTCACATAAGGAAGAAGATTATTAGGAACTCCATCAGGACTCTCACCAATCAATCCGCTCGGATGGGCTCCTATTGGATTAAAGTAGCGTAATATTGTAATACTCCAGCTCGAATCAGATTGAGATAGATCATATAAAATTTCTTCAATCATTAATTTAGTCCTACCATACGGATTTGTAGCACTTAATGGAAAATCCTCTGTTATTGGCGTCGTCTCGGGTTCTCCATACACTGTTGCAGAGGAGCTAAATATCATCGTTTTTACATCATACCTATCCATCACCCGAATTAAGGTGAGCGTTCCTGTAACGTTATTATGATAATACCTCAGCGGGTACGCAACAGATTCCCCTACTGCCTTTAATCCAGCGAAATGGATAACTGCTTCAATATAGTGATTCTGAAAAACACGCTCCAATCCTTCTTCATCCAATAGATCGATGTAACACAACGTCATCTCTTTCCCGGTAAGATATTTCACTCGATCTAGGGCTACCATACTACTATTCATAAAATTATCTACCACTACTACTTCATAGCCTTGTTCAAGGAGCTCGACACATGCGTGGCTACCTATGTACCCCGCTCCTCCAGTTAATAAAACAGCCATATTACACTCCCCTAACATAAAGCTTGCTTATGTATTAATATGGAAAATCTATCAAAGTTTAAGCTGCTTTACAAAAGAAAAAATGGCTATTTTACTAAAATTCCTCCCTTTTTACCTTCAAACATACTTCCTTGTTTGAGAAAATATTTCTAAATCCTACCACTTATTAAAGCCATTACTAGTGTGGAAATGGATAAATTTGTGTCTCGCTGCATAGTTGCTGCTCTTCTTCTTTTCACTAAAGGATACAGTTAGTACTACATAATGATTGTTTTGTTGTAGGGATTGTAAAGAAGCTATTTGATTGTTTGACCATTGGTCCTTGGAGACGACAGAATAGTGAAAATCCTCCCACATAATCGCATCCATATAAAAATGGGTATGCTTTTGGAAGGTTTCTAACCCAAAGTTCTGGATTAAAGATAGATTAGGATGCTGCTCCTTTATTTGCTTTAAAAGAGATAGCATGCCGTCAACCTGATCCTTCCAAATATCAGGTGTAGAGGAATGCTCGGTATCTATATTTCCGACCGTATCAAGGAAGACTCCATCTAGTCCTTTCTGCACAATGTGGCTTTTTATATGCTGGAGTAGGATAGACCTATAATGGGAGGATGTTAGATCCATTAAGTAAGAATCCCACTTTTCATAATATACCCGTTTGTTTGCGCGATAGAAATAATCATCTGGTTGAAGCTTCTTGGTTATTTCTGTATTCCAAACATCTGCTTCCATTGTATTTATATACCCATATACTTTAGTACCGCTTTGTTGTATTGAATCTATTTGTTCTCCTGAATAGAGTGTTGGCTCTATAATAACCAAATCATATTCCTTCATTTCTAGTAGTATTTGAGTAGTTGGAGAATCATAATATATCTTGTAATTTGCTACAGTGGAAAGTGGATTGGAGTCAGCCAAACTAACTGAGCTGGGGATGGGCAGGAAAGAAATGAGTAGCACGCACAGAAAACCCGACTTTATATAAATCCATTTCATCTGTAATCCTCCATTATATTTAGAATAGCGTCATACCAGGAAACATTCACACATCAAGATTATTATACCATGTTTTTACATATTGTTTCATAATCCCTTATAAGTAGGTGCTTTCATGTTTTATACCCAAAGCAGTACTATGCGAAAAATAGTAGAATTATTTCTCTTAATCATCGTCATGGCTGCCATCGATCCATTACTTAATATTAAATTGTCAGAATGGGATATCCGTCCCTTTTTCTTTTTTATTTTGTTATTCTCACTAAGATATGGATTGTACATAGGTGTGCTAAGCTTTCTTCTAGTAAGTTTATATCGAATAGGTTCGCTGTACATTGCTGGTGATGATGTACTGCTGTTATTTTACAATACATCGGAGCAAGCCTGGTTCTTTATCCATTTGCTTACAGCTATTGTATGCGGTCTTTATAGTACTTCCTTTCGAGAAAGGTATGAAAGCTTACACTATCGATTCCAAGAAACAGACGATGAAAACCAAGAGCTCACAGAAACTATTACCATGCTCGAACACTCTCATAAAAGAATGCAAGAGAAGGTACTAGATTCTGAGCATTCCCTAAATCGCATATTCCAAATAGGCCTTCGTCTGGACCAGCCATCTCCAGAGCTAGTAAGAAATGAGGCGATTAACGTACTATCCGAATTATTTCGTGCAGAAACGCTCGGGCTGTATCATGTAGACTCCTCTAAAAAATCATTACGCTTAAGATTAAGGAAAGGCGAAGCAGAGCATTTGCCACAGACCATTTTTACAGAGGGAGATTCGCATATTTACCAGAGAATGCTTACTCAAAAAACGATTATTCTCCGAACTGTAGAGGATGAAGCAGAGGCTCCTGTATTAGTAGGACCAATTGTCTCTCAAGATGAAGTGACAGAGGCAATCGTCATTCATCAGATTGACTTTGCTAAATTAACAAGCCATGAGCTTCAAATTATGTCTCTTATCCTTGAATGGACAGCGACACGAATTAATAGAGCCAATAGCCAAATGCAGCAGCAAGAAAGAAACTCCATGTACCCTGGTACTAGAATGTATAAACACGAGGCCTTTTCATCCCTTGTAACACAGCAGGAAAAGCGTAAGGAAGAATTTGATATACCATATAGTATATTAGAAATACCCTTTTATACCTCTGTAGATGTATCACTAGTAGAAACGGAAATAATTCTTCGTACCCGTTTAAGAGAATTAGATATAATAGCCTACAACCACTCGACAAGTACCTTTTACTTTTTACTTCCAGGTACCAATCAAGAGAATGCTGTAATTGTGCGAGAACGAATTAAGGCTCTCTTGCAAGAAAAGGATGGGATGTATGTTAGCTAACTTACTGTCACCTCCGTTTCTACTATCTATTTATCTTCTTCATTCATGTCTTATCTTAATAGCAGCTTATTGGTGGACCAAGCAGAAGCATCAGCAGGGATCCATTATTTGGATAGCTGTCGTTAGCTGTTTCCTCCCAATAATAGGAGAAATATTGGGAGGTATGGCATGGCTGCTTGCCAAACGATTCAGCTCTGAAAACTGGTTAGAGGACTACGAAGACTACGTCTCTTTTTCGGTATTGAATTTAGAATCTCTTCGTTATGAAGCTCATAAAACAAAGGACTTACTTCCCCTAACGGAAGCAATAACAGCAACAGAGCAGCAAAGACGCAGCGAGTTATTTGCAAGCTTATTACGTACCGTTATCCCGAATCAGGGCAAGTATTTACAGATGGGGCTTAATCATGACGATACAGAGACGGTCCACTATGCAGCAGCAACCATGAATATAATATTGGATCGTTATGAGAAAGAGCTTCACATTGCCAAGGAGCATTATATACCAAATGATCCCATCAGCCTTAAATCCTTGGCAGATGCATATGAACAATACCTTCGAAGTGGTGTACTCGAGCAAGGTTCTATACAATCCTTAGGGGGCGAATACCTTCACGTATTGGAAACAGAAGTACAATTTCTATCATCAGAGAAATGGCTATTTCTGTATCTAGGAAGCTTGTATGAGTTACTTCAATTAGATGAGCAAGCAATGGGAACCTACTATCAACTCATCAGCATGTTTCCAACTGATTCAGAAGGATATATCAAATTAATTCACCTGCACTACAATGAAAGAGATTGGATGACATTAAAGGAAATACTACAGCTTTTAAAGCAAAACGTACATCAGGATAAAATCCCGTCAGAGCAACGCTTCCTAATCCAGCACCTTGGAGGTGATATTTAATGAACAAACCAATCCTCCTTCGAATCAGTGGGTTATTTCTAGTGCTTTTAAGCATAATAGTCCTGCTCCAGCTATGGAGAATGGACTATTTTCAACAGGTTTTCACCCCTATTCAAGAGAAAGAGAAAGCATTTCCAACTTCCCAATCATCCAAGGAAAAAACACCTGGTAAAAAGGTACAAGTGTTTATACATAAAAATGAAAGTGATTTGTCACAGAATACGCTCAGCAATTTAGAGCACGCCTTACAATATGGAAAAGTAGACTATTCTATTATTAATAAGCAAGAGATTTCATCCATTAACCCCTCTCCATATCATGTGCTTGTATTAGCTGGAGAACATACAGACAATTGGCCGTTTGAAGACATCCAATCCTTTGTAAACAATGGAGGAAGACTATTTATAGGAGCGCGTTTTATCGATGAAAGATGGAATGATCTTCTTGGGATTAAACAGGTAGGGGACTATAAGGACCGTATTCAAGGTCTTACATTTGAAAAAGAACTCTTTCCTGGCTATGTAAACCTTGAATCAAATTCTACGTTATTTACTCATAGCATCGCTGATGTGACGTTAAATGAAGAAGCGAATCTTTATATTTCTACAATGAATAAACCAATCATGTGGACAAATCAACCGGGTAAGGGAAAAGTCGTGTATTGGAACACCACCTCACTTACGGAAAAAAGCTCTAGAGGCCTATTGCTTCATTCTTTAGGGTTACTGCCACCTACATTTGTAAGTGGGCAGGCTGGAATTAAAGCCATGCATATTGATGATTTCCCTGCTCCGGTACCAAGTGAGACAAATAGCATTATTGAGGAGCAGTACAATACTTCCGTCAAACAGTTCTATACCGATATATGGTGGGAGGATATGAAGCATTTAGGACGTGAATATGACGTAAACTATACCGGCTTTATGATTGGAACTTATAGAAAGGATACAGTGCTAGATAGTGAAGCTTTAAAGGATAGAATACGATATCCAATGCTTTATTTTGGAAGAGAGCTTGTAAAAGAAAACGGGGAGATAGGCTTACACGGTTACAATCACCAATCATTAGTTACTGCTGAGGAGACAATTGACCCGTCCTTTGGATACCGTCCCTGGCAAAGTAAAAGCGAAATGGTCGACAGTATAAACGTAGTAAAGGATACCTTTGCCTATTATTTTCCAAACAGGGAAATGGAAAGCTACGTTCCCCCTTCCAATGTTTTAAATCGCACAGGCGTAGAGGCACTATCGGACACACTTCCACACCTACAAGTTGTGGCTGCTCTTTACAGTGGTTCAAAAGAGAATGGGAGCTTTATCCAGGAATTTACTTACGATGAGACATTTGAGCATATCTATCATTTTCCTCGCATCTCAAGTGGATATGACCTAACAACAGAAGAACAATTTGTCATCTCGGATGCAGCAGCAAACTTTGGAGTCGTTTCTCACTTCATTCACCCAGATGATGTACTAGACCCTTATCGTTCCAAAGGAGAAGACTGGGAAAGCATGAGAGATGGCTATGAAGATATGCTTCAACATATAGCATCCCATTACCCTCACTTAGAAGGATTGACTCAATATCACGCATATCAAAAGATGGATGCCTATCAAAAATCGAAGATAACAGTAACGAGAGACGATAATACCCTCCATATTTCTGGAGAGGAATTGTTGCAGCCCTCTACGCTGTTTGTTCGGGTCAATGAGGATAGCGCATTGGAAACAGGGACTTTCTCTTTTGGAGAAGTCAGTCAATATGGTAAGGGAGCATCGCTTTATCGCGTTACATTAACGTCAGGAAACGCAGCATTACCAATAAAGGATGGATCGTCATGAAAATAGGCATCATTGTGGAAGGCAGCTACCCGTATGTAAGTGGCGGCGTTGCAAGCTGGACCCATACTATCATTAATCAAATGCCAGAGCACGAATTTGAAATTATAGCGATTACACCTAGGCAGCTAGGTGCTGAAGCATATCGGTATGATGTACCTGATAATGTAACAGGAATCACCAACCTCCCTCTTAATATGCATAGGGATGTGACCAAAAAGAAGCCCTCTCTTACCAAGGAAGAGGAACAAGTATTGCTTGACTGGCTTCTGTTTCGAACTACTGACTCCCGCGCACTCCATTTGTTTGCCAACAAATCCGGGAGTTCTGATTGTTTTTTCTCTAGTAAGCTATTCTGGAACATAGTCCAACGCAGCTACGAGGAAGAAGAACAAACTGGCTCTTTCATTAATTATTTCTGGATGTGGAGAGGGATGTATGCACCTGTAATGGAGCTTCTCCAATACCCATTTCCCAAGGTGGATATAGTCCATACTGCATCAACCGGATATGCTGGACTAGTCGGGGCTGCCATGAAAGATCAGCAGCATATTCCATATATTGTAACGGAGCACGGTATTTATTCCAGAGAGCGAGAAGAAGAAATATTACAAGCAAAATGGATTCCAGATTACTATAAACATAGATGGGTGCAATTCTACCACCATTTATCCAGGCAAGCTTATCAACAGGCGGATGACGTTATTACCTTGTTTGAACGAAATAGCCACCTTCAACACGAATTAGGCGCACCTAGTGAGAAACTGTCCATAATTCCAAACGGTATTCATTACGATAGACTTTCTCAGCTTGAAAAAGAAGAAGTCTCTCCTTTATTAAGGATAGGTGCAATCGTCCGAGTTGTTCCTATAAAAGACATTAAAACCATGATTAATGCAGCTAAAATTATGGCAGAAGCTCATCTACCCTTTGAAATGATTATCATGGGGCCTTTAGATGAAGAAAAAGAATATGCTGATGAGTGTCAACAGTTAGTAAAGCAATATCGTTTAGAGGAATATGTGTTCTTCGTAGGCAAAGTGAACATCATGGAGTATCTGCCCCGCTTTGACCTATGTCTATTAACTAGTATTTCAGAAGGGCAGCCTCTTGCGGTATTGGAAGGAATGGCTGCTGGAATCCCATGGGTGACGACAGATGTAGGGTCTTGCCATGAATTATTAAATGGAGCTAGTGACGATAGGTATGGTCCTGCTGGTTTTGTTGTTCCACCTGTTCACCCATCAAAAATAGCAGAAGCATGCCAATGGTTTTTCGATCACCCAAACGAAATGATTAAATTTGGGGAAAATGGACAAAAACGCGTACAAACGTATTATCAGGTTCAGCAATTCATTAGCCAATATAGAAACTTGTATGAAAGGAGGGAAATGCAATATGGCGGGCATAGGATTTAGACTGCAAAAGCTTTTTCAAGAGGATTACTTCTCTTCACGATTAAAAGCATTTGCATTTGCCGGACTAGTAACATCCGGCCCCTGGCTTATTATAATTACAAGCATCGCATGTATCCAATGGCTGACCTCCTCTTTAACACAAGTCAGCTTAGAAGAAAGAGAATTATTTAATATTGCGGTATCCTACTGCTTTATTTTTTCCCAGGTATTACTTGGATTACAGCAGTTAATTGTCACTAGATATGTAGCGGACCTATTTTACGAAAAACAATTTAGTTATGCTTTTTCTACATGTATTGGAATGAGTAAAATAACACTAGCAATAGCTATAATGGCATGGGGTTTATTTGCATGGTTTTCCCCCCTCCCTTTTCTCTACAAGTTAGCCTTATTAACCTTATTCATAACGATTAATCTGATATGGGTTTTATTTCTATTTCTCAGTGCCGCCAAAAACTATCAGGCTGTCGCATACAGCTTTGCTGCTGGAGGAATTACAGCTATTGCACTCGTTTATACCCTTGGGCAAAACACTTGGAGCGGTGCCTGGATGGACCACTCCACAAGTTTTCTTCTTATAGTAGGATTTACAATGGGAATGCTGATTACATTATTTGGTCTCTTTATGGCTATGCTCGTAACATTCCCGATACGAGAGACCAAGAATCAATATCAATTTTTATCCTATTATGACAAATATCCTTCCCTCTTTTGGACAGGATTCTTATATAATATGGGAATCTGGGTTTGCAACTGGGTTATATGGTTTGGAGAAGGAAATGCTACGCTCGTCGACACGTTTATATACAACAGAGTGTATGACACGGCTATTTTTTGGTCCTATTTAACCATCATTCCTACGTTGATTATCTTCGTTGTATCCGTAGAAACTAGATTTTATGAACGGTATCGAGTTTTTTATGGATATATCAACGAAGGTGGAACACTACAACAGATTAAGCGAGCTAAATCAAGTATGCGTATAGTACTTCGTCAGGAAATGGAACGCTTAATAAGAAGCCAAGGCATTGTAACGCTTCTCCTCATCCTAACCGCGGGCTATTTGTTTACTGCTTTATCTTTAGAGCCTCTTATCTTAAATATTTTTCGCCTTACTACGATTGGAGCATTTTCCAATGGAATGGTATTAGTCATTACCCTTCTCCTTCTCTACTTTGAGGATAGAAGAGGAGCTATGTACACATCTATTCTATTTTTCTGCTGTAACCTATTTCTCTCTGTTCTATTCCTTCCTATGGGAGTTCAAGGGTATGGGTTAAGCTTCTCGATTGGTTCTACGATCGCTTTCCTGTATTCTATCATTCGACTTATAGTATTTTTACAAGACGTCGATTACCATGCATTCTGCCGCCCTCATGACCTTTCTTTGAAACTTCCGAATCGCTCCTTTACAAGGCTGGCAGCTTTGCTCGATAAGAAAAAGATATTATGATACTTTAGGAAAAAAAAAGAACGCTATAGCAAATGCTATGGCGTTCTTCTTTTTAAGAAATATGCTCTTTTGCAACGGTTTCTGTTTCTCCTCTTGTCATGGAGAACACAGCTGCTCCAAGGGCTAGGACAATAAACATAGCTCCTATTGTAGCATTATATTCCACTGCTGATTGCTCAATAACGACACTGCCAATGAAGGAACCTATTGCAATTCCAAAATGAAGAGCAGAATTATTAAGGCTTTGTTGAATGTCTGACGAATGGGGCGCTGATTCAATGAGATAGCTTTGTTGAGCAGGAGTAACAGCCCAGCTCAACATACTCCAGATCACCATTACTACTAAAAACACCGGCAAGGAAAAAGTAGTATAAGGGATGACAAACATAGTTAGTGCAAAGACCGAAATGATACCGATGATACTTATCTTCGTACCAAACCGGTCTGCTAACATTCCACCTATGCCCCCTCCCATTACGGCGGCCACTCCAAATATTAAATACACAATACTAACCCAAGTTCCATTTAAACCAAGCGTAGTTTTTAAAAATGGTGTTAAATAACCGTATAACGTCAGGTGTCCAGCTAAAAATAGTAAAGACGTAAGCTGTGCGAAAAACAGCTTAGATTGCTTTAATGTTTTTAGTTGCTCCCTAATCGGAATAGAAGGTCTTGGTGCAAATTCCTCCATAAAGAAGTACACCCCAGCTATACAAATGATCGTAAGGAAAGCTATTAATATAAAGGGTGCACGCCACCCAAAGGCATTGCCAAGCATTAACCCAAACGGTACTCCAAGCACGAGCGATCCACTTATTCCCATAAATACTAGTCCAATCGCTCTTCCTCGATACGCTTCTGAGGCAATATTGGAAGCAAGGGTTACACACAGTACTACGAGTAACGCTCCGCTTGCTGCTGCAATAACACGCGCTGCCATTAGTACACTATAGGATGGCGCAATGATGGCAATTACATTACCAATAAAAAAAACAACTAGTGACCATTGCGTCAGCTTTTTTCTTTCTACATTTGAAGTTGCTGCTAGTAATAAAGGTCCTGCTATAGCAAAGACAACCGAAAAGATAGAAATTAATAAACCAGCTTGACCTACCGTGACGTCAAGGTCAATGGCAACAAGATCTAAAATACCTCCTATAATAAGCTCTACCATACCAACAATAAAGGCTACAATCGTCAATAAATATATTCGCTTGTCCATCCCGTTCGTCCTCTCTATTTAAGTTACCACTATAATGGTAACTTTAATGACAGGAAAGCACAAGTCTTCTTTTTTATATCCTACAAAATCTATCAAGTGTGCTACTATAGAGAAAAATAATATATAAGGAGCCATTATTTATGCTTCAACCATTCGGGTTTACTCAATATGAAAGCAAAGTATATGAAGCACTCATTACGATAGAAGAGGCCCTCGATGCAACAGCGATTGTGAAACGCTCCGGTGTACCACGAGCGAAAGTATATGAAGTGTTGCAGCGCATGAGCAACAAAGGTTTGGTACTCGAATCCACGGTAGACAAAAAGCGTGTGTACAAAGCCCTGCCTATAGACTCTACCATTAATAAGCTAAAAGCTGACTTCGAAGCAAATGTGGAAGAATTAAAACATATACCAAAGATCGAAGCGCCAAGCGATGATCGCGTTTGGACATTAAAAGAGGATCATTCCATTCAATCTATGCAGCAGGAAATGATACAGGAGGCTGAACAGACCATAGTTATTTCTGGCTGGGCGGACGATTTATCAAGTCACCTAGCACTATTAGAGGATAAAGAAGCTGAGGGGGTGGAAGTTGAGGTACACTCCATTGGTAAAGTGGACACGAACCTATCAAACGTATCCACGCTTGTCCCAAACTCGATGCACGAAACCTTGGAGCGAAGCAGAATTGTCATTATTGATCATAAGAGATTACTTTTTGCCGGCATGGAACAGCACGATTGGCAGGCAATTCAAACGCGGTCGAAGCCTCTAGTTAAATTTTTTACAGAGTTCTTCTATCATGATGTCGCCCTTACTGAAATTACGAAGCGCTATAGTAGCACTATTTTGGAAGATGATACGATTCGCGAGGTGCT
Source organism: Pontibacillus salicampi (assembly GCF_042434395.1). Classification (NCBI taxonomy): domain Bacteria; kingdom Bacillati; phylum Bacillota; class Bacilli; order Caryophanales; family Bacillaceae; genus Pontibacillus; species Pontibacillus salicampi. Next base: position 334,773 of record NZ_JBHLTP010000011.1, read on the forward strand.
AATGAAGCTACGATACTAATCTATCTGATTTATGGGCGGATTTTCTGATTTATGAGCGCATTTTTGAAAATATAAGCGAATTTATAAATTTATGAGCGAATATCGAAAAATATAAGCGAATTCCTAATTTTATAAGCGCACCCTTTCATAAAAAAGCTCCCCATCCTCAATCGGAAGGGGAGCTTAAAACTGTTCGTACCCCATTACATGCTGATACTTTTTTAGGAGCTATATTCTTTATACAATGATTCTTGGATGGCTTCCAACGGTTTATCCATGCTCGATTCGACTGCTGCTAAATAGGCTCCTTCTACAAGTGGTGCCTCAGCTATGTCAATAGACTGTAAATCCATCATTTCCAATGCCATTTCTGCATTCATCCTTGCACTGCCGATGTCGTAAAATAGGAGGGTTCCTTTCTCGGAATGAATGCCTTCTATCGCAGCTTGAATCTTATCTATACTCGTGCCAATACTACCATCGTCAGTACCACCAGCTATTGCAATCGGAACATCACCAACCACTTGCTTCAGAATGTCCTTTGTCCCCTCTACCACTTTTTCACTATGAGAGACAAGCACGATACCAACTAATTCCATTTGGCTCTACTCCTTTCCTTCTAGACTGTCTGCTAGGGAGGTGAATATATAATAGGACGAAACAGAGCCAGGATCCAAATGCCCTTTGGAGCGCTCTTTTAAATAGGAAGCTCGGCCTTTCGTGGCAATCATACCTTTAGTCTCTTCCATAGAGGAAGAAGCAATCTTTCGCAGCGTCTTTGGATGAAAGTCGTCCTGTTGATGAAGATATGCGGCTACAGATGACCATACATCCACCATTGTTTTTTCTCCTTGCTCCGCCTTCCCCCTTTGCTGTAAGCCAGCAACAGCTTGGTCCATTGACTCTACAAATGTGGAATAATCAACCTCTTCCGTACCCTTTGTTCCCATAGAAAGCTTTAAGAAAGCAGTACCAAATAACGGACCAGAGGCACCTCCCACATTAGACATTAACGTTTTAGCTACATCCTGCAATACTTCAGATACCGTTGAATAGGAAGTATCTGCGATAGTACTTACCACTGCCTCAAATCCCCTAGCCATATTAATTCCATGGTCGCCATCTCCTATGGCTTGATCCAATGAGGAAAGGTAGTCTTTATTAGATTGAATTTTATCGTTCGTTTGATACATCCATGCTGTTACTTGTTCTACGTGTAATACCATATGTTGCTTCCTCCTCTATACATGAAATCCAGGTGTTGAAGCTTCGGATTGCAATAATTCCGTTAATTCATCATCTAATTTTAATATTGTGACAGAGCAGCCTGCCATCTCGAGAGAGGTCATGAAATCACCTACAAATGTTCTAACAACTTCCATACCTTGCTTCTGCAGAATATCCTGTACTTTTCTATTCACAATATATAGTTCCATCTCTGGAGTTGCCCCAAGGCCATTAACCATTACAGCAATGTTGTCTCCTTCTTGCAGCGACAGATCTCCCAAAACATGCTGCGTTAATTCTTCTGCAAGTTCGTCAGCAGTGGCTAATTGCTTTCTTTCGATACCAGGCTCTCCATGTATGCCGATTCCAATTTCCATTTCGTTCTCATCCAATTCGAAGCTCGCCTTACCAGAACCTGGCATAATGCTAGGAGATAACGCTACTCCCATTGAACGCACATTGGCTACTGTCTTTTCTGCCACACGCTTAATTTCTTCCAATGCTGCACCATTTTCTGCAAGAGCACCAATAATTTTATGCACCAATACGGTCCCGGCAATGCCTCTTCTACCAGTAGTAAAGGAACTATCTTCTACCGCAACATCATCGTTAACGACAATGTAATCTGCTTTTATTCCTTCTGCCTCTGCCAGCTCTGCAGCCATTTCAAAGTTCATAATGTCTCCCGTGTAGTTTTTAATAATAAGAAAAACACCAGACCCAGAATCAACCGCTTTCATAGCTTCTAATATTTGATCAGGAGTAGGAGCAGTGAAAACCTCGCCAGCTACAGCTGCATCCAACATCCCTTTGCCTACATACCCCGCATGGGCAGGCTCGTGTCCACTGCCTCCCCCACTAACAATGCCCACTTTGTTAGCGATAGGAGCTTCTGTACGAACGACTGCTGAAGTATTAGGTAGTCGACGGATTACATGAGGATACGCCGCTACGACACCATCGACCATTTCCGTTACAACGTCATTGGTTTTATTGATTACTTTTTTCACTGTACTCCTCCTAAACGTTTTAATAATGTATTACATTTGGTATTTTCCACTGAACTGACAGCGCTAAACTCTATCTATTTTCCATCTGATGGAATAAGACTACTAAATATTTTATTACAAATATTAGAAAAAACATCACAAGAATAATACCATGATTTCTTGTGATGTTTCCGACTCCAACCTTATACAAACAATGCCATTAGAATTAAATCCTGATATCCTCGATTCAATTTAACCGCTTTTCGCTTTCTCCCCTCTTCCTCGAATCCAAAGCTTTCATATAAATGGATTGCCCCATGATTATCTTCCATAACTTCCAAGCATACTTTTTCTATATATGGATTTTCTTGTGCCCATTGAATTAAGGCGTCTAGTAAGATTCGACCTATTCCACTATTACGATACTCTGGCATCACAGTCATTCCAAATGATCCCTGATGACTTATTTTTTGTTTTTCTCCGTTACGAAATTCAATAGCCCCTACTAAATAGCCACCGATTTCAGCAATTACTTGAAGGTAATGTGGGTTTTCTCGAAAGGTTTGAATGACCTTACACATCTCCTCTACCTCTACCTTCTCTGCATCTTCGACTGTACTTAACATATAAGGGGCATCCTCTAATACTCTAATAGATGCTTTCATCATTCCCTCTGCATCATTCTCCACCGGTTCCCTTACAATTACCTCTTCCCCGTGCTTAGATACATAGGTTCCAAAGGCTGTTCTCTGCATCTGATTCTCTCCTCACCGAAAAAACGCATCATATTTATCTATATCCTCTGGCTTCAAGCCTGTACTATTCTGAGCTTCTTGCTGCATAGACTGATTACATTTCTTACATACATATCGGCTGTCTGGCTTTCTTCTAATCCTATAGTACTGTGAATCAGATGGACCGATGGTAAATTCCTTCTTACAGAAAGTACAATTCGTTTCCAGCATACTGTATTCCACCCTTATTAAATTGATTATAGTACCACTTCTATAATATCGAGCAATTCCCTTCCTATAAGAAAATGACTTTTTCTTATAGATTATTAATCCTTCTCTTAGATTACACATAACACCCATACAAAACGAATGTGGTTGGAATAGAATACATCATAGAGGAGGTGATAAAATGGAAAAATTTATTGCTCGCTTAAAAGGGAGAAATGAAGTTCCTCCAGTAGATACCAATGCCTTTGGCGTAGCAAAATTTATAGCTAACAGGCATTGTACTAAAATTAAGTTCTTCCTTGAGGTAAATAACATTGACAACTTCGTGCAAGCGCACATTCATGCCGGTAATCGCGATGAAAATGGGCCTGTACTTGCATTCCTTTTCGGAGCAGATGTTGCAACATTAGCAGAACAAAACGGTATTTCTACTAAAAAGGGTGTTGTTACAGGAATGATTACGGACGAGGATATCGAAAAAAACGATGTAGGCGTTAAAAATGTAGAAGATTTACTAGAACTTATGAGAAAAGAGCTAACCTACGTCAATGTGCATACAGAACAAAACGTCGGCGGTGAAATACGTGGGCAGATTATCCCTTTGGGGAAAAGAGAGTAACCTGTACCTCTTGAGCCGTTAATAGAGTTGGTGAGTAGTAAGTGCGTACCTACTACCATCTCCTTTTTATATGAATAAGTGGGGCAGTAATATCACATCATTACATAACAAAAAGAACCAACCCATAGAGTGGATTGGTTCTCTGTAAACCTACCGTGCTTCTTTCACTTTATCTACATACTGCTTAGCTTCTACTAATCCTAGTCCAGTTTTTTCTCTTACTAATTTTACAATTTCCGTTTCCTTTTTTCCATCATTGATCATAGCATGTACTTCTGAACTAATATCAATACTATCTGTTTTGGTGGACTGTTGAAGTTTAGCAATCCTGTTGTGAAGAACAAAAATATAGATTACTAGAGTTATAATAATAATGAAAGAAGCTGCTTCTACTAACATATCAATGACACCTATCTTTCTGTATAGTTTAGAATCCGCATTTATTTCTAACTTTTGTAAAACCGGAAAGCTCAGCAACCAATGCACTAAATGCTGCCGTTTTTTCACCGACTGTGGTTGCTCCTACTAATAGCTTTGCAGTTTCTTTAATGCCACCCAATGCATCTATGTATTTTTTAATTTTTGTTATTTTGGCAATAGGCAGCGCGTTTAAAGCGATAATTTCAGCAATAGCTAATGAGCATCCCCAAACCCCTTGAGTGCCATAGCCTTTGGAGGATGTTGAACCGGCAATGATAGCATCCTGAGCAGTCACATTCCGAGCATTTTTAACCACATTTGTTTCAATACCCTTTTCTGCAAAGTAGTTATTGATTTCCTCTGCATCTCCTCTAGCTAACATGTCATCCGGAATTTCTTCAATAGCTTCTAAAAGCGGCAGAAGTTGCTCCACCTCATTTTTTGTGTAGGTAGTTTGATTTTGATTCTCCAAGGAATCGTTCAGCTCCGCAGCATTCACGTGACTTACTGCGCTACTTACAGGTAACGTTAACATAACCATAGCTACTATCATAGCTATCACTTTCCGTGTCTGATACATCATACAATCATGCTCCCTCATGAATAATATTGTGTGAGAATCCGGAGGAAAAAACTGAAAAAATTTCCCTGTCCACAACTGACACCTTAAAGGAATTAATTACCATTTTCAATGATATATATAAAAATAGCACGAAAGTAACCTTCTTAGATTATCAAAATTAGTGGCTGCATTCTATCTAGTCTTAGATAACTATATACTAGGATCACGGTGTATGTTAGCGATGTTGCAATATATGAACTTATATCTAAAGAAGGACATACTTCTTATAAAAACAAAAGGCTGCCGATAAACGACAGCCCTAACTATAATGATTATTTTATTTTACACTTATCGCTCCTGCAACCCGAGCTTTTGCTTCTTCATACTCTCTTGTAAGCTCCTCTACTATTTCTGCTATTGGTTGCACGTTCTGTATTTGGTCAACCCCTTGACCTGCAGACCAAATGTCCTTCCATGCTTTGGAGTCGGTTTGATTAAGCTTCGATAAATCCACACTGCCTTTACTCGTGAGCCCCTCCATATCAATACCTGCTCTTTTAATACTTTCTTTTAAGTAATTGGCATGGACTCCTGTGAAGGCGTCCGTGTAAATTAAATCCTCTAATGTCGATTGTACTAGCATGTGCTTATACTCATCTGATGCCATGCTTTCTTTAGCTGAAATAAATTTCGTGCCGATATATCCCATATCCATACCAAGCGCTTGTGTGGCAAGAACATCGTTTCCGCTTGAAATACATCCAGCTAATATAGTAATCCCATCCCAGAATTCTTTTACCGCTCCGGCAAACGCAAAGTTATTAATGGTTCCTGCGTGACCTCCGGCTCCCGAGCTGACGAGTATCAGTCCATCCACTCCAGTAGTGGCTGCTTTTTTTGCGTGCGGGACATTGGCAACATCAGAGAAAACAAGCCCTCCATAGTCATGGACAATTTCCACGACAGCTGATGGATTCCCAAGCGAAGTGATAACTATAGGAGGCTGATATTTCTTTACTAGCTCCAAGTCTGTTTCGTACCGTTTGTTAGAGCGATGTACGATAAGGTTAACAGCCCATGGAGCAACTTTCCTTTGTGGATCTTCTTCCTTAGCTTCTGCTAACGCTTCCATAATCTGCACCATCCATTCCTCCAGAATTTCTGGTGTTCTAGCATTTAATGATGGAAACGAACCAATAATGCCTGCTTTACAGCTCTCCATAACGAGTTCTGGTCCTGACACTAGAAACATTGGTGCATTAATGACTGGTACTGTTAACTCTCTTGCAATAGGTTCTGGCAGTTTCGTAAGCATGGTCAAGCTCCTTCCTTAAACTGAATACTTATTCACTAATAGCTTTAATACGCCATCAACTGCCGTTTTTCCTGCTTGGTTGACAATCTTCTCTCGAACGGTCACTACGCCTGTTTCTCCCTTATCCTCCAAATCTACTATTTCTAAAGCGACGGAAATAGTATCATGAATAAAGGTAGGTCGTATAAAACGAAGCTTCTCTATCCCATAAAACGCCACTACTTTTCCAGGCTCTAAATCTATTAATCCCGTGCTGATGGATAAAATGAGCGCGCCATGGGCCACTCGCTGTTGAAAGGCCGTGTTCTTGGCGTATTCGATATCTGTATGAAGAGGAAACCAATCCCCACTCAAGGCAGAGAAATTAACTAAATCCGTTTCTGTAATGGTTCGACCATGAGATTCCCACGTCTCCCCCACCTCATACTGCTCGAAATATTTCGTGAACATAGTCATTCCTCCTTATTTTTTGACCGGTTGAGCTTTACGAAGCTGCGTTTTTAAAATCTTTCCTGTTGCATTTCTTGGTAACGCATTTAGAAATTCAATATGCTTTGGTATTTTGTAGTTTGCTAGCTTTTGGGCGCAGAACGTTTGTAAGGCTTCCCTCGTTACGGCTTGATCCTTTTGCTTTAATACGAGGAATGCTTTTGGAACCTCACCCCATTTCTCATCAGGCACACCAACGATAGCTGCCTCCTGCACATTTGGATGAGTGAAGAGGACCTGCTCCACTTCAATCGGATAAATATTTTCACCGCCGCTAATAATCATGTCTTTCTTACGGTCAACTATATACATAAAGCCTTCTTCATCCTTCATAGCTAAGTCACCTGTATGAAACCAGCCCTCTTTCATGACCTGTCTCGTCTCTATTGGCATATTCCAATATCCGGCGAAAATGTTAGGTCCCTTCACACACAATTCACCCACTTCTTTTATACCTACTTCCCTATCTAGCTCATCTACGATTCGGACTGCAGTATGCATCGGGTTTTTCCCAACAGAACCATTCTTCCGATAGGCATTTTCTTTGTCCAATATAGCTACAAACGGCGCTGTTTCTGTTAAACCGAACCCTTCGTAAAATGGGACATGTCTTTGCTGGAAGAATTCGATAACCGTTAGTGGACATGGTGCTCCACCAGAAATGTTTAACTGTAAAGAAGTGATGTCATACTCTTCTATATCAGGCGCATGCATAATGGCCATCCACATGGCCGGCACTAAGAACATACACGTTACCTGATGGGCCTGAATAAGGCTTAAAGTCTTACTTGGCTGAAAGACATCCTGAAGAATAACCGTACCCCCTAAATAAAACATAGGAGTAGTCAGTACGTTCATTCCCCCAATATGAAATAGAGGGGCTGGAGTCAACGTTGTATCCTCTTTATCCAAGCTTAACGCCTGGAGAATATTAATGGCGTTCCATTGTGTATTACCATGTGTGAGCATGGCTCCTTTTGGCTTTCCTGTCGTTCCGGAGGTGTACATCATCATATGAATAGCATCGTTTTCGCACTCTAGTCCTGGTTCCATAGAGGAGGATTGCTCTAACATGTGTTCATACGTAATATCTTCTACATCCGGTTCCTCCCCGACATACACATAATGAGTAATGTCCTTTACCCTACCCTTTAATCCGTTAATAACAGGAGTAGTCCTCTCCTCATAAATCATGACCCGAGCCCCAGCGTCCTTTGTTATATATTCTACTTCCTCGACACTAAGACGATAATTGATTGGGACAAATATAGCCCCCATCTTTGCACAAGCAAATAGAGCTTCTAATAATTCGTGTCGATTAAACAATAAAACACTAACGCGGTCCCCTTTCCGAACCCCGAGCTGCCATAATCCATTCGCCAATTGGTTAATACGTGTATTGAAGCTCTCATAGGTAAATACTTCTTCTTTATCAATCAGGGCAATTTTATCTGCTGTATGTTCTGTATGGTAAGTAATCCACGAACCAATCCCATTATCCATATCGTATCCCCCTTTCATTTTTAGTCCACAGACGTTTCGGACTGATAGTGATTATGATAACTAGAACGAACTACATGCTTTTGAATCTTTCCTGTTGAGGTCATCGGCAATTCTGAGACCATCACAACATCCTTTGGCACTTGAAAACCTCCTAAATGTTCCTTGCAGTAGGAAATAACCTCATTGCTTGTTAAGGATTCCCCTTCCTTTGGGATTACAAAAGCAGTCACAGCTTCAGTCCAGTGTTCATGAGGCAAGCCCACCACCACCGTATTGCCAACCTTTGGATGATTAATAATAGTCTGCTCTACTTTAATGGAGGCTACATTTTCTCCCCCTGTCTTAATCACATCCTTCTTTCGATCAACAAACACCATTTGCCCATTCTCGAAATACCCTAAGTCACCAGTGTGATGCCAGTTAAATAGTCTCGATTGCTCTGTTGCTTCTTCATTATGCAGGTACCCCTCCATCACATTGGGTCCCCGGTGAACTATTTCTCCCACCTGACCATCTGGAAGAAGATTTCCTTCTTCATCCATCACAGCTGTATCATTTATTAAGCTGCTTGTTCCCCAATAGGAGCCAAAGCGACGAAGCTGTTCTTCCGGTTTAAATACCATAGTGGCAGGGTACATTTCGGTTTGACCTGTACCAAGGGCAAACTTAGCACCGAGCTCTGTGACGCCTTTTTCTAATGTCGCTCGATCCATAGGTGCCATTGCATACACACACGTATCTAAGCACTGAATATCATAATTCATTCGTTTTGGGTGGAAAAGAATAGCTTTATACATAATAGGAAGGGCAAACATAAGAGTAATATCTTCTCGTTGAATGGTCTTCATGAGGGATTCAGGTTCAAATCCATTCACAATAATGGAAGTTGCGCCAATATGAAGGAAGGAGGTTAAGAATGTGTGCTGGGCGCAATGGAACATAGGCATTAGGATGGTCCCCTTTGTTTCGGGCTTTATGTCAATTTCAATTATATTAGCAAGGCTGGCAATATAAACACTAAGGTGACTAATCGCCACTCCTTTTGGGTTACCTGTTGTGCCACTTGTAAACATAATCTGGGCAATATCTCTGTCTTCCACATCTACTTCAGGCTCTTCCACAGACTCCTCATTAACGACCTTTAAAAAGGAAACGCCAAGTGGTGGATTCCCATCTCCAAATACGAGAATAGAATAATGATTGAAGTCGTCCTTATGACTATACAGGAAGGCAGGGTCCCCTATAATAGTTGTTGTTTCTACTTCTTCCAAAATATAAAGCTTTTCTGTCATAGAAATACCTGGATTTATAGGCACCCATACCAGTCCGGCTTTGGCTATACCATAAATCGCAACGGCGTGTTCGTAGGAATTTCCGGCAAGTGTGACGATTCGATCTCCCTTTTTATATCCATTTTGCAGCAAGTAGTTAGCGAACTGATTACACATCTCATCAAATTGTCGATAGGTTACTTCCGTTTCCTGATCAACAAAAGCAACTTTTTCTGGAAAACGGTTGGCCGCTCTCCTCACTATATCTCCTACAGCAACTCGGTTTACTTCATTAATAATCATCTATCCATCCCCTTCGATTGGAATAAAAAAGCATGATTCACCAATGACTACTCTACTACCTGCAATCGTTTCGCTAGAATCTCATTCATAATTTGGGTCGTTCCACCTCCTATTGATTGTATCCTGGCATCTCGCCAATACCGTTGAACATCGTATTCCATCATATACCCTGCTCCACCATGGAGCTGCACTGCCTCATCTGTTACCCGATTCACCATTTCACCGGCATATGCCTTAGCCATTGTTGCTTCTGTTGTAGCATCTTCTCCCTGCTGAATATAATAAAGCGCCTTATATGCCATGTGTCTTGCCTTTTCCAAATCCACTGACATGTCGACTAGCTTGTGACGAACAACCTGAAAGCCAGTGAGTGGCTTCTCAAATTGAATTCGCTCCTGTGTATATTTCTTTGTAGACTCGAAAGCCATCTCAGCCTGTGCTACAGCAGATAATGCCATCATAATACGTTCCCACTGAAAGTTTTGCATAATATAGGAGAATCCCTCATCTTCTTCCCCAATAATGTTCTCTTTTGGCACGACCACCTCGTCCAGATACAAATCAGCCGTATCTGATCCACGCCATCCGAGTTTGTCTAACCGCTTGCCAACGTGAAAACCACTCCTATCTGTATCGACAATGAATAGGCTTATATTGCGATGGACCGGCTTATCTAGCATCTTTGCTGCAACTACTACATAATCAGCGTTCACACCATTCGTAATAAAGGTTTTCGAGCCAGTAAGTACATAGTTTTCTCCTTCTTTCCGTGCTATGGTACTAAGGGAGGCGACATCGCTTCCTGTATTCGGCTCTGTGATGCCAAGGGCCGCAATTTTTTCACCATGTACCGCTGACCTGACATAGACTTGCTTTTGCTCCTCACTCCCGAAGTTCAGGATTGGGGTCATCGCAATTCCCATATGAGCGCCTATTGCCGCAGCGGCTCCAGCAGAACCACATTTATTCAACTCCTCCACTAACACCGCTTCTGTTACATAGTCTAATCCGAGCCCCCCATACTGTTCCGGCACTTTAATTCCTAAATAACCGAGGTCTCCCATTCTTTTGAAAAAACTTCTTGATACTTCCCCTTGCTCTTCCCAAGCTAACACATGTGGTTTTACCTCTTTGTCTACAAACTTTCGGAATGACTTTCGAAACATCTCATGCTCTTCTGTAAATATCCAATGGTTATTCATTTCTACACCTCCTCCTTACAATTCCAACTGCTTCGAAATAATTTCTTTCATCACTTCATCTGTCCCGCCACCGATTCGATATACTCTACTGTCTCTCCAAATACGCTGAACGGGGTTATCCATCATATACCCACTACCGCCAAAAATTTGAATAGCTCTATCTGATACCCAATGAACCATTTTGGCTGCAACAAGCTTAGACATCGATATCTCTTTACTAGGTACCTCCCCGTTGGCAAAGCGCAACGCTGTCGCATACGTAAGCTCCCTGCATACTTCAATTTCGGTTTTCATTTCGACCAGTAGATGAGATATAACCTGAAATTGGTTAATCGTCTTCTGAAACGCCTTGCGTCTCTTCGCATATTCATAAGCGCATTCATAGACATATTCAGCCATCCCAATTGCTCCAGCTGCACCAATCATTCGTTCCCCCTGGAGCTCCCACATTATATGGGCAAAGCCATTCCCCTCCTCCCCAAGTAGGTTAGCATGTGGAACTCGAACATTATCAAAGATAAGCTCTGCTGTATCAGAGGACCGCATCCCCACCTTGTCGAGCTTCTTACTAACCGAAAATCCAAGCCGATCCGATTCGACTAAAAATAAGCTTATCCCTTTATAACCAGGCTCATCGGATGTACGCGTGACAAGGGTTACAAAGTCAGCCCGGGGACCATTGGTAATATACGTTTTCGAACCATTTATCACCCATTCATCCCCATCTCGATACGCTCGAGTTTGTATGTTTGCTACATCAGATCCATGGTTCGGCTCGGAGATACCTATTGCAGCTATCTTATCCCCTAGAATCGCTGGTTTTAAAAACCGCTCTTGCTGCTCCCTCGTGCCAAATTCTAAAATTGGCGGCGTTGCCATATCTGTTTGCACCGCTACCGCCATTGGAAAGCCTCCTGCACCACAACGCCCAAGCTCCTCCGCTAGAACAACTGCAGCAAAATAATCCCATCCCTGACCACCAACCTCCTCTGGGTAACGCACGCCTAAAAATCCGAGGTCTCCCATGCGCTTCATCATCTTCCTTGGATATTCACCAGCCTCTTCCCATTCATCCACAAAAGGGGTTACCTCTTTCTCTACGAATTGACGAATCGTTTTTCTAAGTTGATTATGTTCTTCTGTAAAATAGGGATTAGACCGTTTCAATTTATACGCGTTTTTCGCCATTACTGCTCCACTCTCCTTTCACTACTGCTTCCTTTAATTTTGCTTTCTGTATTTTTCCTGCTGGAGTCATTGGTACCTCCTCCACAAATATAAATTCTTTCGGAACCTTATAATCCGATACATGCTGGAGACAGTAGTCCGTTAGTTCCTCGGCAGTTGGCTTTGCTTTTGAAGCAGGAACAATGTAATACCTTCCTATTTCCCCCATCCACTTATCAGGGACCCCAATTCCAGCAGCAAGGGCAACTTTGGGATGCTTAGTAAGCACATTCTCTATTTCTACTGGAAAGACATTAAAGCCACCAGTTACATACATTTCCTTCTTCCGCCCTTTGAAATACACGTAACCGCCTTCCTCTATGGAAACCATGTCTCCCGTACATAGCCAGCCATCCTCAGTAAACGTATCTTGTGTAGCGTCCTCCATGTTGTAATAGCCTTTAGCTACACAATCTCCTCTAATCATAAGCTCTCCTACTTCCCCAGGAGAGTCATCAAAATGGTTATCCTTTTCTACCCTTGCCTCAAAATCACCTATGATAACACCAATGCTTTCCCCTATTCTTTCTACTGAATCTTCGAAATTAGAAAGGATACATGCTCCTGATGTTTCACTTAAACCATATAAATTTACTAAGTGAGCCGTAGGAAAGACGCGTACCATGTCATCAGCAAGTCCAGGCTCGACATTAGAACCTCCCACAATACAAAGCCGCAGTGAAGAAACATCATAGGAGGACACCTCTTCTTGGCCAATGAGCATGTAATACATCGTAGGTACCCCGCCTAATATGGTTGCCTGATACTGTTCGATTGTATTTAATACTTGCTTTGGGTGAAAAGAAGGAACTAAAGCGACCTTACTCCTGCTCACGAGAGCGACCATTACAGTGCAGGTAATTCCTCCCACATGGTTGAAGGGCAGGGCACCAATTGCTAAGTCATTGTCTGTAACTTGAAAATGATCCACCTGAGCCTTAGCTGAAGCTAGTATGCTCTTATGTGTTATCATCGTTCCTTTTGGCTTTCCAGTCGTCCCAGATGTATAAATCATAAGTAAAACCTCTTCAGGTGTTATGGTTGGAGTAGCTATCATTAATTCCTTTTTTCGTTCCATTAGCTGCTGGAACGAATAGCTTCCTGTAAATCTGGAATTATCGCCAATGAAAATATAATGCTCCACAGAAGGAAGTCTGTCCTCTAGCCGTTGGTAGAAGGATACATAATTGAAATCTCCTAATGCGTCCACGCTTATAATCGCTTTTACGTCCGCATTATTGACCATATATTCTATCTCGTTATCCCGATACCTTACATTCAACGTCACCACAGTGATGCCTAGCTTGGCTGCAGCAAAAAATGCAAGCAGCCATTCCGATTGGTTTAACGCATTTATAGCGATATGATCCCCCTGTTTCAGTCCTAGCGAATATAAAGATGATGCGAGGGTATCACTTAATTGATCCATATCTTGAAAGGTGAAATTCTGATTCCCTTCATACAAAAATACGGTATTTGGAACAAGATTAGCGGCTTCCTGTAAGGATTCAACTACTGTCTTATTCATTTCACCACCCCTTATATGATATCGCTTACATTTTTTTCGTTTTCTGGAATATCAATTGTCATACGCAATAAATTTGCCGCAAAGCATTTACCTAAATTGTCTAACCGAACCGAATTTGACCCTCCACCGGCTAAGGCCTCGGTGCATACAAAGTTAAGTGCGCCAATATTAGGGAGTTCATACCTTGTTACTGTTCCATTCACTAACCCTGTTAAATGTTCCTTTACCTTATCACTAGTAACCTGATCCACCAGATAAGAATAAGCCCCTTCCTCTTTGGCGATAAGACCGATATTTACCGTATTGCCCTTGTCGCCGGAGCGAGCCTGCGCTATCTCTACTAGCTGGACGCTAGACATACAACGTCACCTCCTCTATTTGCATCTCTACATTACGCTCCACTATTTGCCGAGGTATAAGCGCAGCCCACATCCCTATTAATTTTCGTGGCGGAATGTTGCCGAGATAGGCCCCCATACTTGGCGGACCATTTAACGCCAATGGAGGGAATAAACGACTAAATTGCAACGCTTCCTTTTTAGTAGTAGTACGGATCGCCATACGTAAATAAATTTCATTAACGTCCTGTGACGGATGAGTCGCAAGTGGTCCATGCAAAGAGTTATAGCCAATGTAATCCGTATGGAGCTCCTTAAAGGAGAGTCCAGAGCGGCTCACTTTCTTCCGAATAATCTCATTCGCTTTTTCTGCTTTTGGTAACGCATTCGGCCAAGAAAAGCCTACTAATACCTGACCCATATATCCATTTTCGTACCCCATTACTACCTTGAGCTCCGAAGGCTTTGGCTTTCCCTTCACGCCGCTAACCTTCACCTCATTCCTTCCTGTTTCATCGAGCTGAACCTTTGTCAAATCAACAATGACGTCTGGAGTTATATAATGGGAAGGGTCATGAATTTCATACAGCATTTGCTCCTTCACTGTATCTGCAGTGACCATCCCTCCAGCTTCCTCGACCTTCGTTACGGTGAAATCGCCATTAGGTTCACAAATTGCAATGGGATAGCCTATTTGATCCATTGCCTCTATACTCTGCCAGTCCCCACTAAAATTACCACCTGTGGATTGTGCAGAGCATTCCAGTAGGTGACCCATAAATACGCCACTTGCTAAACAATCCCAATCATCTTCCTGCCAGTTAAATTCATACAGCAATGGTGCAAGAAATTGAGCCGTGTCTGTCGTCCTCCCGGAAATAACAACATCAGCCCCCATACGCAGCGCTTCCACTAGTGGTTTTGCACCAACATACGCATTTGCAAATAATAACCTGTCCCGTACACTGTCTATTGACTCCCCCGTTTCCCAATGGTTCAACTTTACACCCTCTGACTCTATGTTTTCTAAATGAGGCATGAGGTTATCCCCCGTCACTACCGCAACCTTTATATCTGATAACCCAAGTTTACGAGCTACGCGAATGACCTCCTGCTGTGCCCCAACTGGATTCATACCACCTGCATTGGTTAACAGCTTTATTCCCTTCTCTTTTACAAAGGGCAATAAGGACGTCATGGCTGTAGTAATATCCCTCGTATAACCTAAGGAAGCATCCTTCTCCTGATCCTTCTGTAGAATGGCCATGGTTAATTCTGCTAAACTATCGAAGCAGAGATAATCGACATCACCAAACCGAGCGCTCGTTACAGCCGGTTCTATCGTATCTCCGTAAAACCCTTGTGCCGCACCAATTTTTACAGTTTTCATCCTCTACCTCCTCTCTTTAATCCGTACAATCGATAACAGGATCCCCCTCCTGAATAAAGTCACCTTCCCCGACTAGTATCTTCTGAACTGTACCTACCTGAGAGGCCTCTATTGGAATTTCCATTTTCATAGACTCTAAGATAATTAGTACATCCCCCTGGTCAATAGTACCTCCTTCCTTGACCATAATCTTCCACACATTTCCACTCATCGGTGCACTGTATTTCATCCGTTATCCTCCTCTATTTTCCTTTCCATTCGGGAGACCGTTTTTCCATAAAAGCTGCAGCGCCCTCCTTCAAATCCTCACTTTTAAAAGAAACTAATCGTAAATTGGTTAGGTAATCAAAGGAACGCATAAATTCCATTTCATCGGTTGCAAAGTGGGCATCGAGTGCCAGGCCAACCGCTAAAGGACTATAGGACGCAATCGTCCTGGCTGTTTCCATAGCTCGTTCCTGTAATCGATCCGCCTCGACTACTTCATGAACTAGTCCTACATCCTTAGCCTCCTGGGCGGACAAGATTTCCGCTTTCAGCATAAGCTCCAGCACTTTCCTATTCCCGACAGCTTTCCTTACCCAAGGCAAAATGACATAGGGCACAATACCAAGCCTAAGCTCCGTCAAGCCAAGCTTTGCAGTATTTGCTGCAATGGCAATATGACACATTGCCACAAGCCCTGTTCCCCCTCCTAAAGCAGCACCATTAACGGCAGCAATCATAGGGGTCTGAATCGTAGCCCCGAGCTTAAACAGCTCTGTACTGCTTCTTCCTTCGGCATAGAGCTGTGGAAGCCCTTTATCAAAATTCTGTTGAAATTCTTCTAAATTTCCTCCCGCCGAAAAGGCTTTACCTGCCCCCGTCACAATGATTGCACGAACCTCATCATCCTCATCTGCTGCCTTAATGGCTTGAATTAGCTCCTGAACAAGCTGTTCCGTTAAAGGGTTACGCGACCCTGGTAAATGAAGGGTAATCGTTGCAACATGTTCATTTACTTCATAAAGAATAGTTTCATATAACATTTCTGATCCTCCCATCCTTATACAGGGTGAATTGCATTTCGTTTTTCCGGTGTAGTTACGCGTTTTGTTTTATACAAATAAAATCTTTTTTGTATCGACGTACGCACCTCGTCAAAACCAATAATGTCATCGACAATAAGCTCTGACCCAAGCTTATGGATATTGACGTTTTGGGAATACTCTTCTCTTTTTGCTGCTACAAATGCCTCTCGCTCCTCCTCTGGAAGCTCCTGAATTTTGTTATAGTAAACCGCATTGACGGCCGCTTGCGGACCCATGACAGCAATAGAGGCACTCGGCAAGGCTAAGACTGCATCTGTACCAAATGCTGGCCCTGCCATCGCATACAAACCAGCTCCATAGCATTTCCTCACCACTAAGAGCATTTTAGGAACAGCTGCCTCTGACAATGCGGATATCATTTTAGCCCCGTGACGAATAATCCCGCTTTGCTCCACTTTAGAGCCAATCATATAGCCCGGGACATCAGACAGGAATAAAAGAGGAATCCGATAGGCGCTGCATATTTTAATAAACCTGGCTGCCTTATCAGGTGAATCCACGAATAATGTCCCTCCCTTTACCTTTGGCTGGTTGGCAACCACTCCTGTCACCTTGCCATCTATACGACAGAAGCCGGTAATAAGCTCAGGAGCAAACAGCTTTTTATATTCAAACCACGTCCCCTCGTCAATGATTCCATCAATAAATTCATACATATCAAAGGGAGAATTTTGATGTAATGGGACAATGTCTTCAAGCCTTCGGCCTTGTGCAGGAGAAACAGAAGCAGCCTCAGGTGGAGTTTCCCGAAAATTTTGCGGCATGAGTCGCAAATATGATATACAAGCATCGATTGCTTCCTGCTCATTGGATACAAGCACATCACCCAATCCGCTGACAGAGCAATGCATCTTAGCTCCGCCCATTTCATCCATCGTTGTCTTCTCTCCAATGGCCATTTCCACCATACGAGGAGAGCCTAAGTAAGCAGAAGCGTTCTGGTCAACCATGATAACTAAATCTGAAAATGCCGGTACATAGGCAGCCCCTGCCGGTGATGGCCCAAATAGGATACAAATTTGCGGCACGCTTCCAGACATTTGAATTTCGTTATAAAAAACCTTCCCACCCTGTCTTCTGCCTGGGAATACGTCCAGCTGTTCCGTAATGCGAGCTCCTGCAGAATCTATTAAGTAAAGAATGGGAATCTCAAGCTCCATTGCTTTCTCCTGAATTCGTATATTCTTTTCTACTGATTTCGGACCCCATGATCCCGCCTTCACCGTGGAATCTGCCGCGAGAAAACACACCGGCCTTCCACCTATTTCCCCAATCCCTGTCAGACAGGCATCTGCTGGAAGATCATGATCCTCAGAATTGGCAAAGAGACCATCCTCCACAATGGACCCTTCATCAAATAATCGGTCCAGCCTCTCCCGTACAAAGAGTTTACCTTTCGCTTCATTATGCTGATGATACTTCTCTTTACCTCCCTTCATAATTCGCTCTTTTTCTAATTCATATGAGGATTGATCCTTTCGTTTATCTGCTACATGACTATTGTTTTTTGGATAAGATGACATGGTTACCCTCCTTCTTATTTCATTAGACAATAATGCAAATACTGTGCCAACTTTCTCTCCTTCCCATATGCTAATATGACCATCCTCGCCTTCCCCTACCGCGTCTTATTTTCTATACACTTGTCCAAATGCATAAACAATTGTACGAATTTTCTTACTATTATTTGATAAATAAGTCCCCCTCTTATATAATCAAACTAAAAGTGATAGAGGGATGCGTATGAAATCGAAACATCTCATTACCTATAACTTCATTAAAGTAACAGAGGAAGCTAGTGTACGAGAAGTACTGCAAGCTTTTTTAGACTATCGGCAAGATATCGCCTGTGTTCTAAGGGAGAAGAAATTAGTAGGTATCATTAGCAAGTATTCTCTATACCGATGGTTATTACAAAATGGTTCCTTAGACGAAAATGTATGGCATTGTGTTAAACAAGAAGTGGTCACTTTGTATGAAGAAGATAGCGTGTATTACGCGAAGGATCTTCTCGTAAAAGAAAATGTCGGACACGCTGTTGTATTAAATACAAAGGATGAAGTGATTGGCATTATGTCCAAATCTGAATTGATTCGCGGATTGATTACGGAGCGAAATAATGTCGTGCACCGACTTCAATCGTTAATGAATAACCTGCAGGAGTCTGTATTAAGTGTGGATGAAAACCTTATAGTTACTTCCTATAACACCTCCTCCCTCCAGTTATTACACAAGGATCAACAGGAACTTATTCACCATTCCATTGAAGAGCTTTATCCACAAATGGTACCTCCTCTCCTCCAAGTCATCCAGCATCAAAAAATTGTTCAGCATTGTAGAATAGAAATCGGAGAAACGACAGCTATTGCCTCCTTTATACCGTTGAAAGAGTGGGGGAACATAACTGGGGCGATGATGGTACTGAAGGACATAACAGAGTTTGAGCATATTGCAGCTGAACTAGAAACGACTAAACAGCTAGAGAACCTTCTTGATAACGCATTAGAGATGGCATATGACGGAGTTGTCCTTACTAACAACAAAGGAGAGATTACTAAGGTAAATAATGAATTCCTTTCATTAATTCAACGGGACGCACAAAGCATTCTCGGCCAACCTCTCCCAGAGATAGTACCGGAGCTAACTCCCTTTTCAAAGAACCATTCTTCACAAGAGATTGTGGGCGAGATTGTCACGATAAATGAGACGAAGGCTATCCTTACCCAAATGCCCATCTACCAAGGGCAGCAGAAAGTAGGGACTATCATTAAGCTTATTTGCAAGCAGCTAGATATGTGGAAGGATTTGCTTATGCACCTGGAAAATCTGGAAAGTGAGCTGACATTTTATAAAGAGAATTTCTCCACCCTCCGCTCCCAGCATGGTCCCTTCTCACGTATGATTTCCAGAAGCACCATTATGGACGAATTAAAGCAGAAGGCTGTCATCGCTGCCAAAACACCATCCAATATTCTCATTACAGGGAAAAGCGGAACAGGAAAGGAGCTTCTTGCTGATGGGATTCATACTGCTTCCGAAAGAAAAGGGGCATGTATTAAAATCAATTGCGCTGCTATACCGGAGGATTTATTAGAATCAGAGCTGTTTGGGTATGAGGAGGGAGCATTTACTGGGGCTAAGAAAGGAGGAAAACCAGGAAAGTTTGAACTAGCACATCAAGGTACCCTTTTTCTCGATGAAATTGGTGATATGCCGCTTCCTCTTCAAGCAAAGCTATTAAGAGTATTACAGCAAAGAGAATTTGAACGAGTAGGAGGCACTAAACCAGTCCAAGTAGATGTACGTCTTATTGCAGCCACCAACAAACACCCCGCCGAACTCATAGACCAAGGCAGCTTTAGAGAAGACCTCTACTATCGAATTAATGTAATACAATTACACATTCCATCATTATCGGAACGAAAAGAGGATATCCCACTCCTTTGCGACCATTTCATCCACCAGTTGAACGAATTACATAACCGTGACATGATTGGGATAGCTAGGGAGGATATGGAGCTGTTACTGGATTACCATTGGCCAGGGAATGTTCGTCAACTGGAAAACGTAGTGGAACGAGCGTATCATTTTTCTCCTTCGAGATGGATAGACAAGGAGCATATCCTGTTAGACAAGCCGCAATCTGTCGGTACAGCCACTAAGTATATATCTTCTAGCTCGACCATGAATAGAGAAAGAGTATTAGGTGAAACAGAGAAGAATATGCTCCTAGAGGCACTGGAGAAGACAAATGGCAATCGCACACAGGCCGCATCCCTGCTCGGCATGAGTCGATCAACCTTTTATAATAAGCTAAAGAAATATCACGTACACGAAACAACTCGTTTCGTATAAGTGGTTGCTTTCACACAAAAATGCCGCACCACTGCTAGCGTGATGCGGCACATATTCTTATTTATCGTCGGTAAATTTTTGACAGCAAACGTAGTATTTCAATATACAGCCAGACAAGCGTTACGATGAGACCAAAAGCTGCATACCATTCCATATGCTTTGGAACACCTGCTCCCGCACCTTTTTCGATGAAGTCAAAATCCAGCACGAGATTCAAGGCTGCAATAATGACTATCCCTACACTAATAGCAATACCAAGCGGTGTTGCCTCATGCAAATGGGGAATTTCAAATCCAAAAAACCCACCAATGAAAGAGACTAAATACACGACAAAAATAGCACCCGTTGCAGCTACTACACCTAAACGGAAGTTCTGTGTCACCTTAATGAGACCAGATTTATAGGCCAGCAATAAGCTGCATAATACCCCAAGCGTCAAAATGACAGCTTGAAACACTATGCCTTCAAACTGCGCCTCATAGGTTGCCGAAATTCCACCAATAAATAACCCTTCTAAAACAGCATATATAGGCGCTGTTACCGGTGCTGCTTTCGGAGCAAAGGCAGTAATTAATGCAAACACTAAGCCGCCAATGGCTCCACCAATCATAACCATCATAGCCAGGTCAGGATTGGTAACGAATAAATTCCATGAATAAATTGCTGTCGCCGCAACTAATAGTAGCAGCACAAACGTTTTGTTCACACTTCCCTGAATTGTCATTTCCTCATTGCTTGCCATCCCTCTATACCGATCAAATGTTTTATCCGATAAGCTTGGATTACCTGTTCTCATTTGTACGTCTCCTTTTATCATTCTTCCTGATTTCACCATACCCATATTTCTGGCTGGATATGCTTCCTATCCTATCTATAGTATGTACGAAGGAAATCATGACAGGTTTCATTTAGTTGTAAAAAGCTTTAACGGTGGAATAGATTAAATTTTTACAATCAGAATAGTACTGGCACACCAAGAAAGGCAACAAGCACAGGAAGCACTTGTTGCCTTTCGTTCTAAAACATATTTGGATTAATCTTCTGTGGAATGTAAGTAGCAATATCAGGGAAGAAGGCTACGAGTAATAAGACCACTACAATGATGGCGATATATGGCATAACTGCTCCAAACGATTTCTCTATAGAGAGGTTTCCTATCTTGGCAGCTAACAAGAGACATAATCCATATGGGGGTGTTACAAGCCCTACAGCAAGCGTCATAATGGTTACAATCCCTAACACAACTGGATCGATTCCAAAGGAAGTTGCTACGGGTAAAACCACTGGTATGAACAATATCATTGCAGGAATTGCATCCATAAAGGTACCAACAAATAAGAAGAAGGCAATAACAATTAACAAGAAGACCCACATACTATCGATATTTGTAGTAAAGAACTCCTGTGCCCAAGATGCTAATCGGTAATAGCTCATTAATTCTCCAAGAGCATTTGCAGCAGCTAATGCGAAAAGAGAGAGGGAGCTTAATGTTAACGTGTCGACTAGAATCTTGGGAATATCCTTGAGCTTTAACGTCTTATAATAGAACATTGCTACTGCAACCGTGTATAAGGAGGCAAATGCTGCCGCTTCTGTTGCTGTAAAGATGCCCGTAATGATACCTCCGATTAATATAACAGGTGTCAATAAAGCAGGAATAGTTTCTACAAACTGCTTCATGAAATTATTAAAGGAAGCCTTTTGATAGGTTGGGTAGCCTCGCTTTAAGGCCAACACATATACGAGGATCATCATACCGAGACCGACTAAAATACCTGGAATAATCCCTACCAGGAATAATGCGCCTACTGACACGTTTGTTAAGCCTGCGTAGATAATCATTGGAATACTCGGTGGAATGATGACCCCAATAGTAGAGGAGGCAGCCGTAATTCCTACCGCATTCTCCTTGTCATACCCTTGCTTTTTCATATTTGGGATTAAAATTTTTCCCACACCTGCAGTATCCGCTTGCGATGCTCCAGAAACACCTGCAAAGATCATCGAGACGAGAATATTTGCGTGAGCAAGACCTCCCCTAATATGTCCCACAATAGAAAGAGAGAAATCAATTAGCTTTTGGGAAATTTGCCCGCTATTCATCAGATTGGCAGCTAGAATAAATAATGGTACAGCCAATAACACAAAGGAATCTAATCCATTAAACATTTTCACCGGAACCGTTACCTCCGGAATGTACTCGATATTCATAATCCCTGTAAGAGCCACAATGCCAATAACAAATGCAATGGGAATACCAATAACCATTAAGATGATAAACAAGACAACTAGGAGAGGTCCTATCATGATGAGGAAACCTCCTCTTTGTTAAAATGCTTAATATTATTGTAAATATGAGCGACCAAGTAAATGACCATCGTTCCCCCCATAATTGGAACCGATATCCAGACAAAGCCCATTTTCATTTCTGGCAAGGATACCCAATTGTAATTCCAAAAGGTTTGAACGGCGATGATACCATAATATAAGATTGCTCCGCTAAAAGCTAACAGGATCAAATCGTTAATTAAGAACAGGGTTTGCTTGGCCTTCCCTCTTAGCTTCTTCAATAGGAAGTCAAATTTAAAATGTTCTCTTCTGTTCAGCATAACAGCCGCTCCCATAAATACCGCCCATATAAACGAATACTTCGCCACTTCCTCTGTCCATATTGCAGATACATTAACCATTCTCGTAGTCACCTGAATGATGATAGTTACAAAAAATATGGATAGAAAGATGGAACCAATTGTGATTTGAATTTTTTCTAATGATTTAATGAACATCCTCTCGCCCCTTCCTATTAAGAAGTTAACAAGGAAGGACAAAAGGGAAATCCCTTCTGCCCCTGCTCGTCTCCACTTACTTCATGTCTCTAATTTCAGAAAGCATATCTTCTAATTCAATATCCTTAGCCACTTTATCCTGAAGCGGTTCCGCTAACTTAATAAATGGCTCGCGGTCAATCTGATTAACTTCTGCACCATCTTCTTGGGCAAGCTGCTTATACTCTTCCTCCTGTTCGTATAAAGCTTCTCGCTCTTTCTGAACGGAAGCTTCAGCAGCTTCCATAATGTGCTGCTTCTGCTCTTCAGAGAAGTTCTCAAATTTCTTTCCATTTACTAATAGGAAACGAGTAGTATAATCATGACCTGTTTCAGTAATGTATTTCCCATTCTCTGTTTTATGGTGATTTTGTTGAACGAAATAAGGGTATGCATTTTCAGCAGCATCGACAACTCCCTGTTGGAGCCCTTGATATAGTTCACCCCAAGCTACAGGCGTTGGAACCGCACCAGTTTTCTTCCAATATTCAGCAACAGCCCCAGATGTTTGGGTACGGTATTTTATTCCTTCTAAGTCTTCTACTGCCTTCAATGGCTTCTTACCATAGTAATGGCGAACACCTGCTGTCCAATAGCCAAGTAGCTTGAAGTCATTTTGAGATTTCTCATTTATAATGTCAGCCATC
Source organism: Pontibacillus salicampi (assembly GCF_042434395.1). Taxonomy (NCBI): domain Bacteria; kingdom Bacillati; phylum Bacillota; class Bacilli; order Caryophanales; family Bacillaceae; genus Pontibacillus; species Pontibacillus salicampi. The sequence continues at coordinate 358,536 of NZ_JBHLTP010000011.1, forward strand.
TTATCGCCAATTTCCCCGTCAACAACCTTCTCCCAATGCTCATAGCTGTCAAAGATATAAGGTAAAGCAAATAAATCAATCTCATTAATGCCTGTTTTAGACATAAAACCTGGGGAGACAAGCACGACATCAGCGGCTCCTAGCTTTAACTTTTCTACTAATTCCGATTCGCTCGTTCCAAGTGTACCAGCATGGACTTCTACTTCAATCGCACCCTCAGAGGCCTCTTCTGCTACCTTCTTAAACTCATTCATCCCGATTTGGTAAGGATTCTCTGGAGAAGTTTGGTTATGTGCTGCTACAATTTTCAAGCTTTCGCCGCTACCTTCCCCACCGCTTTCCTCTCCTTCGCCACTCGCAGAGCTGTCACTGCCACAACCTGCTAATGCTAAAACTGCTACTAAAACCAACATGGAAAGTAATTTTTTCATGAGTTAATCCCCCTTTTTGTATGTGAAAGCGAATGTATGAATTCGCTTACAAAAAACTTTAAGATTGTGTTACATGCTCTCCTCTTGCAATAGACACAAATTCCTTCGCTTTGTTAGTAATGGAACGTGTATCTGAGTTGACCGAAATATTCTCTGGCTTGACTAGCTTACCACCTACGCCTACCACTTTCGCTCCAGCTTGAAGATAATCGACCATGTTGGATCCGTCGATACCTCCAGTTACCATGATAGGAATATGAGGGAGCGGGCCATGGACATTCTTCACATAATCAGGACCTACGGAGCTTGCAGGGAAAACCTTTATCATATCTGCCCCATGCTCATATGCAGTTAGAATTTCTGTTGGCGTTAATGCTCCAGATATACAGGGTACACCATATCGGTTACAAAGATTGATTGTCTCTTTCTTAACAGTAGGAGTAACTACAAATTGGGCACCTGCCATGAGCGTCGCTCTAGCAGTCTCTGAATCTAGTACCGTACCCGCGCCTATTAGAACGTCCTCCTCAAACTCCTCTCGTACCATTTCTATCAGCCTAGTAACCCGAGGTGTTTCTGCTGTAACCTCAATCGCATGAATTCCTCCAGACCGCAACGCTCGTACGACTGGAATAATGGTGCTCTCATCTGCCTTTCGTAACACTGCAACAATCTTTTCCTCACACAGTCGTTGTAGAATCACCATCTTTCTCCCTCCTTATTCCAGATTAGCATGACGGGTTGTCATGGCTTGATTATCAGCTTGCTTATCCTGAAACGCTTCAATCGCCACCGCATCTAACAACAAATGCAAGGATTGATCAAACTGATTACCTAATGGCTGAATAGTCTCTGGTTCATGAGCTCTTCGCTTCTTTGTGGCAGCAGGTATGACCAGTAGTCCATCGGAAAGATTAGCTAAAGTGGATGCACGATCTGTTGTTACGGCCACAACAGTGGCTCCTACACCCTTTGCAACATCTGCGTATTGCATAATGGACTTAGTGGAGCCAGAGCCAGATATAGCTACCAGCAAATCACCTGCCTCAATACTCGGGGTTATCGTTTCTCCAATGACATAGACAGTAAACCCACCATGCATCAATCTCATTGCGAACGCTTTACCGACTAATCCAGAGCGACCCTCTCCAGCAACAAAAATTCGTTTATTGTTCCCTAGACGTTGAGCTAACTGATGGGCTTCCTCTTCATCTATGTGCTCTAGTATCTGTTGCACCTCACGACTAACCGTACTAATGGTGGACTTCATAATCTTCTATCACCTCTTTCATACGACGAGCGACCACTCCTGGGTGCTCAGCCTTTGTTATCGCACTTCCGACAATTACTGTTTCTGGTTTATGTAACATAATGCGCGGCAATGTTTCTTCGGCAATACCTCCTGCAACCGCCACACTCACACCAGAAAGCCCTTTCATAGCTGAGAATGCTGCTTCTGTTAACCCCTCTCCTTGCTGCTGCATATCCTTACCGAAATGAAGACTCATCCATTCCACCCCTAGTTGAGCTAATTCCTCTATTCTCTTCTGGTCAGAAACTCCTAATAAGTCCACCATGAGCTGCTTTTCAGAAGCTCTTGCTTCTTGAAGCATAGCTGTGATCGTCTGGTTAGCGGAAAATGCCATGACCGTAGTTATGTCAGCACCTGCCTCAAAAGCCTGTTTCGCTTCATGTTCACCTGCATCACACGTCTTCATATCGGCAACCAGAACCTTTTCAGGGTAGTGCTCCTTCATTTCCCGAATGATTTCCATGCCATATTCTTTAATAACTCCTGTCCCTATTTCAATCCAATCAACATATTCTTTCGTTGCTTCTACCAGCTGAAAGCATCTTCTCTTATTCAATCGATCCAGAGCCAGTTGTATTCTCATTAAAGACCTCCTTATCGCTCCACTACCTGCTTTTCTCCAAGTGCGGTCAGTACTTCATCTATATAGGGAAGCCCTTCATTATCTCCATACACACTCACGACCTTGGAGCCAATCGTGTTTGCGAAACGCAGCGTTCGTTCGAGCTGCCACCCTTGCAACAGCCCATAGATAAAACCAGCATCAAATCCATCCCCTGCACCGACAGTGTCAACGACTTTTTGAGGTGGAACAGCTTCAGCTATCACCTTTCTTCCATTCTGATACCCAACAGCTCCGTTTTCCCCTAATTTGAGAGCTAGGGTCTGAATACCATACTGTTTACAATGATTGAAAATTTCATCTGGCTCATTGGTACCAAATAGTAATTCAGCCTCATCCAATCCGGTCATCAGCACATCCACATCAGGTAAAAAGGATGTTAGGACAGCTCGAGCTTCTTCTTGACTCCATAGCTTTAGTCGGATGTTAGGATCTAGAGAAACCAAGCAGCCATGCCGTTTGGCCAGTTGAATAGCGTGTTTCACTATATCTACATGCTTGGAGGGATTAATGGCTGTAAAAACGCCTGTGATATGCAACACCTTTGCAGTTTGAAGACATTCCTCTGTAATGGAATCTTCGGTCAACGTGCTCATGGGAGAATTTGCTCGATAGTAAAATGTTCGACCCGTTCCATCTTCCATCACCTCTTTGAAATTAACAGAGGTTGGATATCCATCTACTAAATGAACGTCCTGAACATCAATACCTTCCCCTCTTGCAAAGTTGTAAATATATCTGCCAAACTCATCATTACCAAGCCTTGAAATCCAACCCGTTGCCAAACCTAACCGCGAGCAGCCAATTGCAAAGTTGAATTCTGCACCACCGGCCTTACGTTCAAAGGAAGACGCATACCGCATAGGTCCTCTCTGAGAGGGATCAAACGTAATCATCGCATCTCCTATTGTGATAACATCCTTCTTCATTACACCACCGACCTTTCCTTCTATAGTTTATTGTTAAGTAGATTCTCTTGGAATAAGCATTGGGTCGAAACGGATGTCAATTCCTTCATCCTTTGTTTCTTGCTTTTGAATTTTGCCTAATAAAACAGTTGCTGCCTTTTCTCCCATTTCAAAGGTTGGCTGAGCTATCGTTGTAATTGGCGGTGAATAGAAGCTCGCAAAGGATACATCATCTATTCCCAATACGGCCAAATCCTCCGGCATCGCTAATCTATGTCCCTTTACATATTTCAATATTTCAATGAGCGCTAAATCGTTCCCTGCTATCACAGCCTGCGGTGGATTATCTTGCTGGAGCATCTCATGAAGGGTAGACTGTATCGATTCAATTTCTACGCTTTTTTTGTATTCCTCTCTTATTGGTATGCCGCGATTATTCAAAGCCCGTTCATACCCCTCCAACCGCTCCAGCCTTGGGGTCACATCTCGAATGATGGAGGTCGTAATAATACCAATTTGGTCATATCCTTTTTCTACACAATGATCAACCGCTAATTTGGATGACTTGTGATTGTCTAGCATGATAGAGGAAACTGGGATTCCATCCACCTTCCTATCCACAAATACAACTGGATAATTCTCATCAATCATATTTTGATACAGCTGCTTATTCCCCCCAGTTGGAAAAATAATTAGTCCATCCACTTGCTTAGCACGCAGCATATCAATATACTTCTTTTCCTTCTTAGGCTCATCATCGGCGTTACATATAATCGTGTGGATGTCTACTTCATGACATACATCCTCAATGGCACGACTTACTTCTGTGGAGAAATTATGAAGAATATTCGCCACAATCACTCCAATAGTTTTAGTCGACTTCTGCTTTAGGCTTCTAGCGACTATATTTGGCTGATAGCCTAATTCTTCAATCACCTGCTCTATTCGGTCCCTTGTTTTCTCCCCCATATAATCAAAACGATGGTTCAAATACTGCGAGACCGTACTTCTGGAAACATTTGCTTGCTTTGCTACATCAGAAATCGTAATTTTCTTCATTATGAACTCTCCAAATAGATAGAACTAAATCGGTTTAGTTCTTATCAAAAAAATAATAGCGCCCTTTACTAAATCGGTTTAGTAAATCGATTTAGCATCATTATAGATGGTATGAAAGCGTTTTACAACCCTATCATCTAAAAAAGTTTACAAAATTTAAAAAACTACCTGGCCAAAGCCAGATAGTTATCGATTATTTATAATAATCAGCTAAAATCTTTTCCATTATCTTATTAGTACGAAGAGCCGTATCTCCTGTACTTGGACAATTTCCTCTGCCATATAAGGCTTCCACCATTTTTTGAATAAATGGCTGCTGGATATGTTTTGGGCGTTCCACGATAAACTGCTCTTCCCCATTCTTTGTATAGAGGATTACCGGTTTTTCACGGAAGGAAGAAAAAACGATTTCCCCTTTCGTTCCCACAATCTTATTCCAATCATCCTCTCGGTAAGCAGCAAAATTCCATAAACCAGTACCGATTACTCCAGAAGCAAACGTATAGCTACAGCTTACTGCGTCTTCAGCTCGATAAGCGCCAGCCTGATTAACAGCTAATCCTTTAACCTCTTCGATGGGACCAAGTAAATAATCTAGTAAATCTAATGTATGGGAAGCCATATCAAAGAAAATACCCCCACCGCTTACCTCAGGTCTAACTCTCCACGGCTGCTCCTCCCCATTCTCCATGGGAAGTAACGGCGTGGATTGTTCTGTGATTACATATCGTACTTCCCCTATATACCCTTCTTCTATTAGATCCTTTACCTTTAAAAAACGTGGTAATGCTCGACGATAATATGCTACATACAAAGGAACACCAAGACCCTTACAGTAATCGTTCATCTCTGTAGCTTCCTGTAGGTTTAACGCCATGGGTTTTTCCACATATACAGGTTTCAAAGCTCTAGCAGCCATCATTACATATTCCTTGTGAGAGGAAGGCGGCGTTGCTACGTAGATAGCCGTTACCTCTGGATCCTCTATAAGCGCTTCCGCATCATCATACCACTTCGGAACTCCATGACGCTTTGCATAATCCTTAGCCAATTCTCCGTTTCGACGCATAACTGCCACTAAAGAAGAGCCTTCGACTAATTGTAAAGCCGGGCCGCTTTTCACTTCCGTTACATCACCACACCCAATAATTCCCCACTGTACCTTGTCCATCCTATTCCTCCTTCTATGTATCGCATGTAATATGCACAAACATGCATAGATGATAAGCTACTAACATTTCTTCACCTAACGCATAGCTAAAATCATCTGTAATTCGGTTTGCATATTGGTTTAAAATGGCTCTGCCTTAAATTAGTTGACTCACATCTATGTAATCCTTCACATGTTAACATCACATGATGTGGGGCATCTCCCATATAAGTAAACGAAATTTCCCAATCTCCGAATCAACCCTTCCACGGTTTTCCCATTATGTCTATGTAAATTACTATAATAATAGATAGGTGTTTGAGCAGCGGACAAGAGTTAATAACTAATATGCCCTATTTATCTTCTACATCTATGAGAAGGATTCGATTATCAAAAGCACCCCTGCTCCTTGCTTTTTCCAGTCTCTTCTCATTTACTTCTTCTATAGAAGAGTCGTGTTGGGCAGCTAAGGCATGGATGATTTCCAGAATGTCTCCCAGTTCTTCTACAGCTTCCCTATTTGTTTTGGTATCTGAATATTCCGTCACTTCTTCTTGCAGCTTTCTCTTTAACGCTTCTACATACGCTTCCTCGATAAGCACTTTTGTCTTATATGATTTTCCCGATTGCTCGATTATCTCAGGGATGTAATCCCGAACCAGTTTATTGTACACAGGCATAGCGGCTTCTTATCTCCTTTACAATTGTAGCTGCATTACAGTTCCTTTTCCTTTTTCCGATTCTACAGTAATCTCCCCATCATGGGCTTTTACAATGTCAAAGCAAATTGGTAATCCCATCCCTAACCCATTTTCTTTAGAGGTAAAGAAAGGTGTACCAAGGCTGTCTATCTCCTCCTGTGTCATCCCTACCCCTTCATCCTCGATGGTGATAGTGACTTTCTCATTAATGCCCTCGCCTTTAGCTTGAATATAGATATTTCCACCCTCTGGCATTGCTTCAAAGGCATTTTTAATAAAATTAATGAGAACCTGTTTTATCTTTGCTTGATCTATCTCCAGATTTATCTCTTCCTGTGAAGGGATGAAGTGAATTTTAACATCCTGTAATTGGGCATTGCTTTTCATTAGCTCGACTGTATTGTAGATAAGCTTGTTAATATCACATCCTGCTTTGTGTATGTCGTTCGGTTTCCCTAGTAGAACGAATTGATTTACTAAGCTTTCCATCCGTTCCAGCTCATCTGTAATAATCTCTAAGTACTTATTTTGGTGATTGTTTTCCTTTAACAGCTGGGTTAAACCAATTATCGACGTAAGCGGGTTGCGAATTTCATGTGCTAATCCAGCACCAAATCTTCCTAATGTGGATAATTTCTCAGACTCAATGAGCTGCTGTTGAAGCTCATAGTAATTCGTCATATCTCGAAACTGCGCGAAGGTCCCAATGATAGATTCCCCATCAAAAAGAGGCAGTACGTCTAATAAACATATCTTTTCTCGATTTTGATGAATTACAGGTATGGTGATTTCCACATTTTCAATCTTCTCCCCAGAGGAAAGGACTTCCTTTATGTATTCCCCTATAAAGCAAATTCGCTTCTTCCCTTCAGCCATCAACCGCTTCATATCCAACTCGGTAATTTTCTCCAAGGAAGCATTGTATTCCTTAATCGCACCATGCTGATCCGTCATAACAATACCAAGGGGAGTGGAGTTAATCATCACTTGATTTAATAGTTTAAGTTTTTTATTCTTCTCTTGTAAAAGTAGTTCCCTTTCAATGGAATCCACTGCTGAGGATAACAGCCCTAAATGAAAATTATTCGCATATTCCACTAAGGTCATAATGGAAACAGTGCCTGACAAACGGTTATCTTCAGAATAACTGAAAGGTGCTGTATAGCAAGCCACCCCGTGCAGACAATGCTGAAAATGATCAGGACCTACTAGGGCAATCGCCTCTTCATGCTTCAAAGCCATTGAAATGGAGTTAGTCCCTACCTGTGCCTCATCAAATTTAACGCCCGGAATGATGCCAAGAGAGTCAACCATCTCCATAATACTTGGATCACCATATATTTCTATCACGTGGCCCTCATTATCAGAGGTCACCACAAGTGTAGGAGTCCCATCCATGTAATAAATCACTTTTTGCATAAAATGCTGTATGACATGTAAAGCATTCTCTAACGATTCCTTTCGCTCCTGAACCTCCTGCTTGGAAAGCTCCACATTTAATACAGGAATTGTGGCAGGGTCCAACTTATAAACTTGTTCACAATCTTTTCTTGATTGTTTGATATATGAGTTAAAATCTATCATGTATATCCTCCCAAGCTACCTCACTGACATGAGCTTGTAATATGTATGTAATAATAGATTACCATATTTAGTCTGTAATACCTATTCAAAAAATGTATTTCACATATTACTATAAGTGGTGTTGTATATACAAGATAAAGCAAGTATAGTTGCGTAGTTTCTCATTTATCGTTCCCAAAATAATCCTTTTATGCTATAATCCTATTAGAAAAGTATGGAAAGACACAGCTTAGTATGACTTCTACAGGTCTGACATCTTACCTATTAAATCTTTGAGGAGATATTTAATATGAATACCATGAACTTAATAGATGAAAAGACGTCCACAGAAGAAATAAGGAACCGAATTACAAACCTTCGCTCTATGATGATTGAAGTTGGCTCCATTTATGGGCTTGATCACAATAAGACCATTGCTATTAGTCAAAAGCTTGATGTATATATAATGGAAATACAAAAACGAAATTCGTATGATTTCGCATAAATGAATATAGATAGAGTTAAGCCCGGTAGCTTCCTTGCTATGGGGCTTAATTTGTTTTTTGGTTGAATCGCTCATCCGCACATCCATTATTTATCCGCTTAGCTGTCACCAACATCTCTCTTCTTTTTTACACTATAGAAAGGAGGTGGAAACGTAGTGGGCAAAGCATTTATAGGTGCATGGATTCAGGCAATTGGTACGGTCATATCTGCCATAGGTAATACTCCCTCTAATAAAATCCCTTCTTCCTTAGCAACGGATTTAGACATAATTGGAAACGTGCTCCAGGCAACCGGAAACGGACTAGCAGCGGACACAGAAGAGGATTTATCCTTAAATAAAGTCGGCAGCCAGATTCAGGCAGCCGGGAACTCCACTGTCCTCATCGGCCTGCTCTTTCCACTCTCCTCCAAAGGGAAAATCATATTAAATAACCAAGGGAACTTATTGCAAGCCCTCGGAAGCAGTGCAGCTCTTGGGGATGATACAGAGGTATTCGCTATCCTTGGCAACCTCCTGCAAGCTATTGGTAACAGCATGCAAGCAATAGCTGGCGGGCAGGAATTAAGAGGTAGAAACGCAGACGAACTTAACGCAATCGGCAACTGGATTCAAGCTATTGGTGCTATACTGTCTGCACTTGCTGTGGAGGAAGACGCGTAATAAATATAAGAGGTTTGGTTGTATGATCTATTGCGCGTGCCTTTATATGTTCTTCTTAATAAATTCTATAGCTTGTTCAATATGGTTGTACATTAGGTCCCTGGCATTTTCCGGATTACGATTTAATATAGCCTCACAAATATGGATATGCTCTTTAGAATTGTCTTGTAAGTTTACTTGATTGTATATAAGAAAATCACGTTGAATACTAAGCTCCTCTGTAAGAGATGTTAACAGCTTCACAGCAAATTTATTTTGTGCGATTTCAGCTATCAACATATGAAAGTCAAATCCTTTTTCTTTTACTTGCTCTTCCTCCGCATCCTTGTTTTCAATATTATGTATAAAATCGCGGAGGCGTTCTTTGTCCTTTTCATTTGCACGCTTGGAAGCAAGAAAAGCTAATTGAGGTTCAATAATCATCCGCAGCTCCATCAATTCTATAATTGAGGAACCATCACTTATTAGATTAATGAGTTCCGTGTTATGAATCTTCCTTAATGCATCCTCACTAATTTTCGTACCTGCTCCAGCCCGTGACTCAATGACCCCCAAAATTTGAAGTGATTTCAACCCTTCTCTTACGCTATTTCGACTTACTTCAAACGTTCTGCACAATTCCTCTTCTCCAGGTACTTTGGCTCCTGGCTCCCAATTACCCGATTTAATTTGATTTATTACTTCATGAACCACAATTTGATATAGTGGCTGATTCTTTAATGGCTTCAGCATACATATTCCCTTCCCCTCTAAATAGACGGCTTGTAATTACATTATAAAGGATAGGCAAGAAATGTAGAAATATTATATAAAATTCAGACAATTAATGTTGTAGACGAAAATTGTCGATTAGTGGATCACTAACCGACAATTTTATCTGCTATACTTGCATCTTTTCATTTGGCTTTTCATTCGTTAAAGTTGTTCTAGGTTTAGTCAAGAAGCTAACCGTTACCATTGCAATGAAAGATGCTGCAAGTCCTGTGCCAATAGCAGGAATCATGAATATATCGGCTATTGTAGTACTTAACGACTGGATAAGGGCAGTTGATACACCTGCAATCATCCCTGCTATAGCACCTTCTTTCGTCATCCGCGACCAATAATGACCTAAGAACAGTGGAAATAATAGTCCTGATGTGGTTAACGTGTAGCCAAGGACCAGAACACCAAGAACAGAAGGCATATAAATACCAATAACAACACCCAGCACTCCTAAAACAGAGATGGTATATTTAGTAAATGTTAAAATCTCTTTATCCGTTGCACCCGGATTAATAATAACTTGATAGAAATCACGTGTAATACTTGTCGTCGCTGAATGTATTGCGGAGTCTGCCGTAGAAATGACAGCCGCTACTATTGCTCCTAGCATTATAGCCCCTATTGCTGTTGGTAACAAATTCGTTAAAGCCCAAGGAATAACCATTTCCCCATCAGCAATATTTGGGTTGATGGTATATAACGCCATACCAAGCAGTGATGCCCATACTCCTGCTATCACACAGGCCATGGCTGAGTACAATAGCCCTCTTCTGGCTGCTGATGTGGATTTGGCAGAATAAATTCTCTGGTGGAGTACCTGTATGACCAGATGCCCTGGCAACACCGCGAGCACCCAGCCCCAAACTACTTTTTCTCCTGGAGCTGTAAAGGTTAAGTTCTCAGGAGGGACACTGTTAAAGATTTCCCCAAACCCTCCAGCTTGTATAATGGCAAATGGGAAAATAATAAAAATTCCTATGAACATCAGGACAAATTGTGCAACATCTGTATATGCAACAGCGATAATCCCTCCACTCATCGTGTAGATTACCACGATGGCGGCCGCAATAACTATCCCCCAATTCAAAGGGATACCAGTTAATACGTTAATGATCTTCCCTGCTGCTATAGGCTGTGACACCCACCATCCCAAACTAACTAGGATGGAAACAATGGAGGTAATGGATCGAAGTGATTTACTTTCTCCATATGTATGACACATCCAATCAGCTGTAGTAAAAAAATTTTGTTCACGTAACCACTTAGCGACAAGAACTGCTAGTAATACTAAGCCTAAAGAGACCGCTACCCCTACATAGATAAATTCCGCAAAACCATATTGATACCCAAGACCTACATGGGCAATCATCAAACCTCCACCAAAAACAGAGGCAATTTGGGTGGCAGTTGTCGTAAAAGTACTAAACTTCCTACCACCGACATAAAAATCCTCTGCAGTCTTTTGTTTTTTGGAGGCAAGGAACCCAACCAGTAACATCACTACTAGGAACGTAAATAACGAAACGATATAGAGTACATTATCCATATACATTTACCTCCTGAATATATTGATGTGCTAGATTCTCATCTAACTCTATCCCAAGACCCGGGAGGATTGGCTTGTATACCTCCCCATCCGAAATATATTCTGTGTAATTGGTGATATCCATTTCTAATCTTGTCGGGGAGAAGTAGGCATGTCCAAAAGGGTACAATCCGCTGGCACTTAAGCCTAAATGTAGGCTCGCAGCCTGGGTTATCCCACCCTCAATCATTGAATTCATTAAACAGGGAATATGAAAAGCTTCCGCAAGCTTCATAATTTCTTTTGTTTTATATATTCCACCATGCTTTGATACTTTAATACTGAATACGTCTACTGCTTTCATGTTAATAAGTCGAAGTGCATCATATTTACTAAACAAACTCTCATCAGCAGATATAGGGATGGATATAGATTCTTTAACTTTCTTTAAGTCCTCATAGTTCATTGCAGGTACAGGCTGCTCCAGAAGTGATATGTCACAATTTTCTACTTGTCGAGCAAAGGCAATAGCCTCTTGAGCATTCCATCCTTGATTTGCGTCTACTATTAATGGAAATTCTTTCCCTAACGCTTGTCTAATTGCCCGCACTCTCTCAATGTCTTCCTTAATAGTTGCTGATCCTACCTTAATCATCAGGGAAGAGTATCCTTTTCTAATAAGTTCTTCAGCCTCTTTTATATTATCTTGGAGAGAACCTCCACCAATTGAACCCATAAGTGGAAGGCTAGTATGAATGGCACCTCCTAGAAGGCTTGATAGGCTTAGGTTGGTCTTCTTTCCAAACAAATCATGACACGCAATATCTATAGCTGCTTTGGCATGAGGGTTTCCCTTCATGGTTTCATCCATAATGTTATTAATATTCTGAATATTTAACGGGTTTTCCCCTATAAGTTTGGGTTTTAAGTATTTATTTATTATAATGTTAATCGTTTCTGGGGTTTCCTCCGAGAACCTTTGCATTGGATTGGTTTCGCCAAACCCTACCATACTCTCGTCTGTTTCGATTTTGATTAGATTATAACTAGTATGTGTTATAGTACCGATTGATTTAGATAAGATATATGGTTTTTTTAAGGGGATTGTTACTATGGACGTTTTAATATCCTTTATTTTCATCCTTGCACCTCCTTTAGTCCCTTTTCATTATACATTCCAACATAATTAAGAATTTCATGTTTATTCATTCCCTCAAGCCCTAACTTAGTTAGATTTCGACCAGAATGCATGTCAGGGACAAGAGAAGAAGCGAGCGCTATGACTGATTGTATGATTGGTACCTGCACATCACATTTATCAGCAAACGCTGCTATAGGGATTAACCCCATCGGAATATCCTCTAAAAAATATCTATTCTTTAGGGATGCTGGTCCAACTATGGTGCTATACGATTTGTTTTGTTGGACAGCCTCATAAAACGTGTTACCTCTAACCCCATAAAACCTGTTCAGCCAATCCTTCGCTGAATGTAATGGTACCCCCAGTGCCTCTCCAATACTCATACGCTCCCTATCCAACTGTTCCACTAAATCCCCAACCTTCTCTGATATACCTTCATGGTAATACAGAAACGATGCATGGCTATCTATTCTAGCAGCGTTCAAAAGAGATGGAAGTGGATGAACGACAGCATTTAAATTCTCCAAACTAGTCTCCAATATATTTTTAGCAGGAACAAAGTTACATAAATAAGGATTTAATAGATCTAGCACTTCCTTCGTCTTTTGGGCTGGTAACGCGGCGATTGGCAAATCTCTTTTAATACCAAAGACTTCTACATGCCCCGGTTCTAAACTTCGACAGGCGTATAGCAGTGACATTGTTTCTGCAAGTATCACATCCACACTACACCCAACCTCACTTAACTTTTGCTTAAACTCCAAAACTCCTCCAGTAGAGCCAGGGTTTAACACAATAACTTGGCCATCCTTTAAAAAAGGAGCGGCCTGTTCTGCTATCGTGCTATGCGCAAATGCTGGCGTTACCACCATAATGATATCTGCACCTTCTAATGCACTTGCTAAACTAGTAGTCGCCTTAACTTCTCCAAACCCTTCCAGTTCCCCGCTCACCTTAACTCCCTTCTGAAATTGGATCGCCTCCACGAGGGATGGGAGAATATCGTACAACGTTACGTCAATCCCCTGCATACCTAAATGGCCCGCAAAAGCTTGACCTCCATTACCTCCTCCGATTATAGTCCATTTTTTTTGAGATTGCTGCATCGTTTAACCACCTTCCTGCATTTGTTTAATTGTCCTACAATTAAACAATACCAGCTTTTTATTTATTTGAAAAGTCAGAAATTTAATATTTTTCACAAAAAAACCTGAAGATCTTAATATATATAAGATCTTCAGGCTAAAAAACAACTATTTACTTTATTTAACCACCATTACTTTACAATCCGCCTGCTGTACAACACGATGACTGACACTGCCCAGAAACAGCTCCTTCACACTGCCAAGCCCCCTGCTTCCAATCGTAATGATATCTATTTGATGCTCCTTAGCATACTCTGCAATTTGATTACCTGGATTACCCGTCAATACTTCAGTGGTCAATATGGCAGCAGGATAGTCCTTCTGATACATATCCAGCAATTCTTCAAGCTCCATTTCGGCTTTTTCCTTCAAATCCCGTTCAATACTTTTATACAAACCAGGGTTAGAATAAGGTCCTTTCGGATTGACAACCGTAACGATATGAACGTCTACTTGCTCTCCTTCTCTGTTCTGAAGCATAGCTTCCTTTAACGCTTTTTTGGCCAAGTCGGACCCATCATAGGCAACTAGTACTTTTCTCATGACCATTCACCCTTTATGTGGTTTATTGTAGTTCTTAACCTTATTGTACCACGGCCTGTCCTACAATGGATGTGGAATTGTCTGACACTTACGTGACACTTTTTTCACAAAAACATGAAATAAATGCTAGAAATGTTTAAAATTCATAAATAGTTGTACGATACAAATATGGGAGAGCCAATGACGGTTTATTAACGCGAAGTAGTACGAAGGATACAGGAAAAGGCAACCTATTTCTTGAAAAACTGTATAAAGGAGTTCCATAAATGATTAATATTCTTCAAAAAATCAAACCAAATTACACCATGACCTACCGATACCAATGCCCCATAACGGCAAATAGCTTCGTATTCACGAAGAAAAATGCAGACAGTGTTATACATATCACAAGAAATGAAGTTGAAATTGATGCCATCGAAGATAATACCATAAAGAAGGACGAGAAGAAGTTTAGAGCAGTTTGTCGAGGATATGTAAAAGAAAAGATTAAACCAGAGCACGAGCAATTTAAAATCGTATAATCCAACTACTGTTATTGGCATTGAAAAAGGAGTGGCTAAGTAGGCCGCTCCTTTTTAATACGAGCCATCAATCAGCACCTATTTCCCAATCGTCCAATCCATTATTTCATGCTTTGCATAGGATACAGTATCAACGATAAAAGGGGGTACTGCTATGAGCTACGGATACGGCGGCGGTTTCGCGCTTATTGTTGTGCTGTTCATCCTACTCATTATTGTAGGAGCATCTTTCTTAGGTAAAGGCTACTAGAATAAATAAGTATTAGTAGATCAACATTGCACCCTTATATAGAGGGGTGCCCTTTTGTATTAATAAGTATGCTCCTTTTTCAAGGAGGACAACCTGGATAACAGCTAATTCAAGCCTATTGTTCCTTCACCATGGATAGTATGCATTACAATAATTGTTAAAGCAATAATGATTCCTTCAAACAAAACTTAAAACACGTTTGGCATAATACCCAAACAAATATATACTTAGCCCTGCCATACCATCCTTACGAAACTTGTTACTAAAAACCCCTCTCTTTTCAAACCCTACTTCTACATCAACAAACCAATAGTAATAACACCCTTATCTACCTTTTGTCCAAACCATTTTATTTCCCACGCATATACTATACTACCTATCATAGAGGAGGTGTTCTTATGAGCTATGGATATGGTAATCAATTTGTGCTGATTGTTGTGCTTTTCATTCTGCTTATTATTGTAGGAGCAACTTTCATCAAGTATTAATATAACGCCACGATCTCCGCGGATCCTCTCCCCATAACTAACTGTTATCCCTTCAGACATCTGATATGATAGTTCACCAGAAAAGGTGCGTTCTAATGGAGGAACGTGCCTTTTTAACGTTATCTGTTACTAGATTTTATTCAAATTCTCCTGTTTTTCTCTTCTTCTTATCATAAAGAAACAAACCTTTCATCCGATTTTATCAACCAGACAATATATGTATATATGTGTGTGTAAAAACCAATTTAATAAAAAGAAGTCTGATTTCCATACCAAAGGGAATCAGACTTCTTCACTTATTATAAAAGGCGCTCACAACCGTCAAGCAAAGACCAAAGGCAAACACAAATAAGAAACTAACTAAAATGATAAAGCCTGTATCAAGAGAAGGCTCTACACTCGCATTGAAAGCCGCCATGCCAATAAAGAAAATCAATAAGCCACCTATCATAGCTCCAATACCACTATTTCTCATTTTACGCTTCGTATCCATGGGAGTTCGAATCCCCCTCCAGAAAAAATACTTGTTATGGATAGATTTCCATTTATCTGTACACCTAAACCTAATCCAACACAATATTTGCTAATGAAGGCAACCTCCCTACTAAAAACGTTCAAATATAAGAATACTAAGTGTTTAATAGGACCATAGAATGTAGGTGTATAGAAAATAAGTAAGCTCTTTGTCTGTTTTGTTTCTCTATCCCCGTCCATTAAATCAAAAAGCGAAGAAGTATAAGTGCTCCGCTCTGTTTAATATATACGAAAAGAAGTCCTACACTGATTCACTCCATCCACCATCCATTTCAAACCATTTAATTATAAGCGTGACGTTTGGCTTTTGTTGTCATAGTAGTTTTATTTTACCATATAAAAAAGCGAGATACTCTTAAGAGAGAAGGTGATTTTATTAAACGTATAACCCTCCTGCTAACATGGCTCACAGGAGTATATGTCTTTCTCGATATTATCCTTAATCTGAACAGCAAGGAATCTATCATTATATACTCAATCGATACGCACGTTTCCTTAAACCTCTTTAGCAGAATAATTAGAGTACTATTCGTTCTATTGCTGTTTCTTTATGTGAGAAAGTCTAGAAGTAGCTAGTTTATACACTATTGCTGAGTCTCCACCTAAACAGCTCCTACCATCCATAATAGAAAGGGGATTGTTATTACACTCCATAACGTTGTCCAAAATGTGCTATAAGAAACTAGCTGAGGCTCTGTATTATATTGGATCGAATACATAGTAGTGTTTGCCGCTGTAGGCATTGCTGCCAATACGATTAAGATACCAGATAGCATGGAATTTAGTCCGAGCACAGCTGTGATTAAGAACGCAAGTACAGGAGACACAACCATTTTTATCGTTCCAATTGTGATTATATCCTTTACCTGCACAGTCCCTTTGCTAAGAGTGGCTAGCTGCATACCTAATACCAGCATAATAGTTGGAATGGTTGCATCTGCAATAAGGTTAACGGACTGCATAATATAGGGAGGAACAGTGATTTGAAATATCTGAGAGCATACCCCTAATATAACTGCATGATTAATTGGCATCGTTAAAACCTTCTTTACAGAATCCCCAATCCGAGCATTTTCGTCCGCACTCCCTAATGAAGCGTAATAAAGACCTACCGTATTCATTAATAAGGATTGGATAACCATCATAATAATAGCGTACGTTGCTCCCTGCTCTCCGTAGGCAAATAGAATAATAGGAACGCCATAATTACCGGCATTCATAAATACGCTAGATAACACCATAGCCGAGGCTTTTGGCCTCGGCGTATTTTTATACCACGTTAGCAGTTTTACAAGTAGTATTAATAACACCATGAGGGTTATACAGAATAGGATAATATATAGAAAGTCTATCGTGATGGTATTATTGTAAAAGGTTTGAAACGCTAGAAATGGATACATTAAGTATAGTGCTGCTTTAGATATTGTCTTACGGTCAAATCCTATTACCTTTTGTCCTATAAACCCTATAGAAAAGATTAGGAAGGCTGGTAATACGACAACAATTACGTCCATTAATGTCACCAAGTTTCTTTCTAAAATTCGTAACTAATTATTATAATAAAGGTATAATTAAGCCTGCTAATAATAAAATTAATGCTCCCCCTAAACGTGAAGATATTTGGGCAAATGGCATAAGTTCCATTCGACGGGAAGCAGATAATACTGCGACGTCTCCGGTTCCTCCCATATTCGCCATACATAAGCCTGCGGTAATGGCAGATTCAATTGGATAGAAGCCGACTAGCTTTCCAAGGAGACCAGCTCCAAGTATAGCCCCCAATACAACTCCGAGTACGGTTAGAATGTATGGCAAGGTTAAGGCTTCCAGTACTGTATTTAAATCAGTATAGGCTATACCAATACCAAACAATAAAGCTAGTGTCCAATTGTTAGCTACGAATTTATACCATTGGCTTGCTCCCTGAATTACGTTCTGCGGGATAATATTGGCAATCTTAGCAATAGCTACGACAATAATCATTAAAGCATATGGGTGAAGGGAAATTACATCTCCTAATAAATTTCCTAACGTGAAGAAGGTAATCGCAGCCAATAAACCAACACCCATTTTTTGAATATCATATGTCTGGTCCTCTTCTTTATAATTAAATCCACTAATTAATTTACCATTTCCCGTTAAAGAGGGAACTTTAGTACCTAATAGATTTAACATACTTGCAAGTACTATAGCGAAAACGTTGCCTAGAGCAAGAGCAGGTACAAGGATAGAAATATAATAGCTAGGATCATTACCCATAATTTCCGAATAAATTTGACTCATTGGGACTGCACCAGCCCCCATGCCTCCTCCCATAATTGGCATAGTAATGACTAACACAGCATCTCTTATGGAGAATCCTGCCAAGGCTCCTAACAAGCCAGCTAATAATGCGGCCCCGACAATAGCACCAAAGATAGGCAAGAAATATCTCAAACCAACTTTCACAAGAATCTGTCGGTTCATTCCTAAAATACTACCTGTAATTAATGCCGCAATATAAAAATTTAAAAAACCACCATCTTTCATAAAGGTTGTCATAGTGGTGACAGAGGTATCGGGGAGCCATCCCATATAGACCATAAACGCCGCTCCAAATATCGCAACAATCGCTCCCCCACCTAAAAACGTCTTAACAATAGGAGTATGATCTCCAATCCAACCAAATAACTCACCTAAGATCATCATAAGCAACAGACTTCCAATCATACCACCTGGCATACTGCCGGCATAAAGACTAATCAAAGTAATAATACCGAAGATACTAAACCACACAATCGGAACACCAAAAATTGTAAATGAATTCTTCTCTGTATGGTTATGTACCTCCTCTTGTTTGTACTCTACTTCCTCATTCCATTTATTAACTGCTTGACCCATACTTATCACTCCTCCTCTAATAGAAAGCGCTTACAACTACTTTTCATTTTAAGAAAATTCACAATAATAGCCTATCTTGTGAAAATATTGTTATTATTGTAATTAAAAAAAGCAGCTCGATGGCTGCTTTCACATATATCTATTAATGATGCTTCGATCATGTTCCCTAACATAATATTTATAAATCGGTCTTCCCACTCCATAAACAAGATTTTCTTCCAAGAACCCTATTTCATTGAGAAACTTCAAATATTTACGTACCGATACTCTGGAAACCCTAGTAGCATCAGCAATTTCATTTGTTGTGAATGCTTTTGAATCCATGTTTTCGATTGACTCTATAACAGTTTGTAGTGTGTTGGGAGTCAAACCCTTTGGAAGAAAAGCAGGTATTGAATTCTTCTCTTTTTGCTCATTTCTTTCCTTTCGTAAAAGAAAATCCACCTCTTGCTGCGTTACCGTCGTATTTTGATGTGGAAATTTAAGCTGACTTTCCCGATAATTCACCAGAGCTTCTTTTAGACGGTCATATTCAAATGGTTTAATCAAATAATCCACCGCTCCTAAACGTAATGATTGTTGAATTTGATCCATTTGACAAGCAGCTGTAATTAAAATAACATCCACATCCTCATTCTGTTTTCTCAAGCCTCTTAAAAAATGAATACCATTTATACCCGGCATAAACACATCTAACAAAATTAGGTCTACTTCATTCTGTTCTATAAAATGCATCGCTTGCTCAGCATTTGAAGTAACACCCATTACCTCAAACCCCTCTACTCTCTCAGTATGTTGTTTATTCAACTGAGCCACCATCGGGTCATCCTCCACGATTAGCACCTTCACCAAGACTCAGCTCCTTTCCTCATATGGAATAATCACCCTGAACTTAGTACCAGTCGAATTAACCTCTACATCTATGGAGCCATCTAATCCTTCTACACTTTGTTTCGTTAGGAATAAACCATATCCTCTATCTATACCTTTCTTGGTGGAAAAACCTTTCTTAAACATAATTTCCTCATACTCCTTAGGAAGACCTGGACCGTTATCCCATACAGTCATAGTCATTAGGTCATCGATAAACGACAGCTCAACATAAACCTCTCTCTCCTCATTATGAAGAGCTACACTATCTATGGCATTATCAATGACATTCCCTAATATGGTAATTATCTCATGCACGAATGACGAATCTGTTTCAGGTATTTCTGTCTCACAGGAAACGGTTAGTTCTACCTTCATCTCCCTGGCATAGCTCATTTTCCCGATTAAAAACCCAGCAAAAGCTGCATCCTTCACATAACGGGTAACATTACCAACCTCATAGGCCGAATAATCTACTAAACGAGAAATATATTGCTTCACATTCTCATATTCACCAAGCGTTATCATCCCTTGTAGAACATGAAGCTTGTTCATAAATTCATGAGACTGAGCACGTAATGTATCCGCATACATCTGAACTCCCGTCAACTGCTCTGCTAATTGATTGACCTCTGTTTTATCACGGAAGGTCGCAATGGCTCCAATAATTCTATCATTTACCACTACCGGCACTCTACTAGTAATAATAGATATACCATTGATACGCTGCTCCTGGTCAACCCCAAACTCTTTACCTTGCAAAACCTGATTTAATCTCGTATTTGGGAGATATTCATTAATATTCAATCCAATAGGATCACTCGTCTTCAATCCAGCCTTATGTAAAATGTCCCTTGCAGAACGATTCACCAAAACAATATTTGCATCCGTATCAATAGCAATAATACCCTCATGCACTGACTGAAGCATCTGATTCCGCTCCTCATGTATTCTAGCAATCGTAGAAGGCTCCAACCCAAACAAACTCCTCTTAATATAACGCGCCAACACTACAGCACCCACAATACCTACAAATACACCAAGAAAACACCCTAACACAATCCGCTTCTGACTCTCCATAATAGATGACTGCACCGCATCGAGCGAAATACCAACCGCAACCGCTCCAACCTGGTTTCCATCATCACCATACACAGGACTAAACGCCCGAAGAGAATCCCCTAGCGTCCCTGTAGACCGAGACACATATTCCTCCCCCTCTAACACCCTCTTCTCATCGCCCCCAACAAAATGTTTTCCTATCCTATCAGGCTCAGGATGAGACTTACGAATTCCATCCATATCCATTACAACCACAAACATTACATCAGCATCCCGTTGAACCTCCATCGCATAGCTCTGTACACTTTCCTCTGTTGGCTCCCCTTGTAATTCATCCTCCACTACCTGAGAATCGGCAACTGTTCTAGAGATTATTACCGCCTTCTCCCTTAATTGAGTTTCAATGTTATTCGTGGTGGAATTCCTTATCAGCCACCCAGTAATCAGTAAGGAAATTATGACGACGAGGCAGACAAACAGGATGATAATCGTACTTAGTTTGAGAGGGTATTTTTGCATTTTTACCACCTCTGTGCTTTCAATTTTTTCAGAAGGTCCCAATCACCAACAGTATAATTTGCAGCTCAATTTTTTTAGTAGGCTTGTTTATATAGAAAAATCCAACATAATTTCCGTATATTAAATAATTACTGGGAAATTTTCTAAATTTTTTGTTGATTATTTTGATTTTACCACATCCAATACATTGCAAATATTTGGATATATTATAATTTTTACATTAAGATAGAAATACTTAACTACATTTACAATTTTAGGTATAATTTCCTTTAGATCAAAACAATAAATTGATTCTAAAGTTATAAGCAAAGATTGGAGATATACCTTATGCATACAGAAGAAAAACTTATTATTAATTCCGAAAAAGGGAATCTATTAAAAGAATTAATATCTAGTATTGAGACATGTGAGAGATTTTATATTAGTGTAGCGTTTATTAATTTTAGCGGACTACAGTTACTTCTTGAAGCGTTACAGGAAGCAAATAGAAGAGATATAGAGGGGCGTATTATTACCTCTACTTATTTAAATTTCACTGATCCTAAAGCTTTAGAAAGGATTAACACATTTCCTAACATTCAATTAAAAGTATTTCTTACAGATAGAGAGATTGGGTTTCATACCAAAGCCTACATATTTGAGTACAAGGACCATTATAAGGTAATTATTGGTTCCTCTAATATTACCCAAAGTGCTTTAAAAAGTAATATTGAATGGAATGTAGAAATTCTATCTAAACACGGTAGCAATTTCTCTATGGATGTTATTAAAGAATATAACGACTTATGGAAACGAAGCTCTTATGCAGATGACCACCTTATCCATGAGTATAGTAAAATGCTTGAGCAAATAGAGAGAACCACCTTTTCAAGGCAATTTATATATGAAAAACCAGAATATATTGTTCCAAATAGTATGCAAAACAGAGCTATTGATAATCTGGATCGTTTAAGAGCACTTGGCGAAAAAAAAGCATTAGTTATTGCTGCTACAGGGACAGGCAAAACGTACATGTCTGCTTTCGACTCGAAGAGGTTTAATCCTAATAAATTGCTGTTTATAGTACATAGGGAAGAAATTCTGACCAAGGCTAAGGAAACGTATGAGAGACTTAATCCTAATACTAAGAAAACATTTGGTTTATTTACAGGAAACAGGAAAGAACAACATTCTCACTATGTATTTGCAACTATCCAAACCCTCTCTCGTTATTTTAATCAGTTTGAGAGAGAAGAATTTGACTACATTGTTATTGACGAAGCACACCATGCTACAGCTAATACTTATCAAAAAGTACTACAGTATTTTAAGCCTAAATTTATGTTAGGGATGACTGCTACCCCAGAAAGAAGTGACAACCATTCTATTTTTGAATTATTTGATAATAATATTGGATTAGAGGTTAGACTGCACGAGGCGCTTGAAGATAATATAGTTATTCCCTTCCACTATTTTGGTATTACAGATATTGACAAAATAGATCTAAGTGATGTAAACATTGATCATATCCATGAAATAACTAAACGTTTGAAAGTTAATGAGCGAGTAGATTTCGTAATAGAAAAGATGAATTTCTACGGTCACGATGGAGAGAAGCGAAAGTGTATCGGTTTTTGTGCGAGTAATGAACATGCCCAATACATGGCTAAAGAATTTAACAAAAGAGGCTACAAAAGCATACATTTAAGTGGAAATGATTCAATACACTCAAGGAATAACTATATCATGCAATTAGAAGATAATGATAATGAACTTGAATTCATCTTTACTGTAGATATTTTTAATGAAGGTGTAGACATTCCTTCCATAAATACTATATTAATGTTGCGACCTACGAATTCACCAATCGTTTTTATACAGCAATTAGGCCGCGGATTAAGAAAACATATAGAGAAAGACTTCCTAACTGTATTAGATTTTATTGGAAACCATAACAAAGCATATTTAGTAGCAATAGCATTAAATGGAAGAAGGTATTATGATAAGGAAAGCTTAAAGGTCGCTATATCCACTGGATTTGCAAATATTCCGGGAGCAACTCACATTCAAATGGACAAAATATCTCAAGAGAGAATACTAGCTCAAATCGACCTGGAAAACTTTGCCTCTTTGAAATATTTAAAGGATGAATATCTAGAATTTAAAAAACTTCTTTCCGGACGAATTCCTTCTATACTGGATTACTTAAAATATGATGGAGCACCTGACCCTACTAAATTTATTTCATATGCCAATTCATATCTACATTTTGTAGGCAAAGTAGAAAAAGATGAGGTTACCAAGACATTACTTGCTAATACTATATTCGAAGATACCATAAAGTCCCTTTCAGGAATGCTACCTTTAAAACGCGTTTACGAATTTGTTTTATTACGTCACCTCCTTCTTCATCAAAGTATTACTACTGAAATGGCTAAAGATGAAATACTTAAGGTGATAGAGGACGTCGATTACGATAGCATCCTCCACGCTATGGAGAATTTAAACCAAGATTATTTTGATAGCGGACAGAAAAAACGCAACCCATTATTAGTACATTTTGATGGTAATCAACTAACAAGAAGCGAAACTTTTGAACATTTACTTCAACAAAGTGAATATAGAAACCATATTAAAGAAGTATTAGACTATGGAATATTTAGGTACGAGAGAGACTTTAAAGATACATATTACGGTATCCCTCATCTGAAGTTGTATGAACAATATAAAATGGCAGAGATAGCTCTGTTATCTAATTATCGCAAAACCCACTCCTCCTTTAGAGGATCAGGTTTATTAAGGAATGGGAATGAATACTTTTTGTTTATAGACTTGCATAAAGATAAAGATATAAAAGAAAGTATAAATTATAATGATATGTTTCTAAGTCCTTCCTACTTTCAATGGGAAACACCCAACGGAACCAGTCAGGCCACCCCAAGTGGACAAGCCATTATTTACAATAAACAAAAAAATGTTACCTTACACCTATTTATAAGAAAATATAAGCAAATTGAAAAAAACAAAGCAGAACCATATATCTATATCGGAAAAGGGAACACTTTAGAGTACGAGGGTAATAAACCAATAACCGTAAAACTACAATTGGAAAACACTGTTCCTGCTAAGCTATACACAGAATTTACGGAGCTGGTATAATAAAAGCGTCACTGGAGATGATCCAGTGACGCTTTTTCATACACTAATAATTATAGCTTCACCCTAGAAAGTTTATCAATTGCTGGAAGATCAGCAGGAGCCCAATTTAATTTCGTAAGTTCGTTAGTTGGTAACCATTCAAAGGCGACATGCTCTGTTAATTTAGGTTCACCTTCTAGTAATTCACAATAATATGTAGTTAAATGGACAATACCAAAATCATATTCATAAACGGTATAATCCAACTGCTCACCAATTTGTATGGAGCATTCCATTTCTTCATCTATCTCCCGGCGCAAAGCTTCGTGAGCCGTTTCTCCACTTTCAATTTTCCCTCCAGGGAACTCCCATTTTAAAGGTAATGACTTTTCTGTCCCTCGTTGAGCGCATAATACTTTTTCATTTTCAATAATTACTGCTCCAACTACATATATGTTTTTCTTCATAATTGCTTCCCCCTTTTAATTTTAATATCTCTCCTATAAGGTAACAGAATACAGCATTTAGGTGTAGTAGAGAGGTCACTTATAAGCGTTCATTTTCTTGATTTTCTAACCAGAAGTACTAGCTGACTCTCCCTTATGACTATCACACTAGACTTGAATTATATTCTACAATCTTATAGACCCGTCTAAGTTTGGGGTATGTGGCAGACCGTCTATAGGAATTAGGTGTACTATAATATCCAGGATACAGTTAAGGTTAAAGCATGATGTGGTGCTAAAAAACATGAAAAAAGAAAAGACACCCTCTTGTTCAATAATGGGTGTCTTATACTAATACCGCTAGATACATACATTTTCTTATCAATCTTTCCCGAACGTCCCTTCCATCCTTGCGATTGGATCATCCTCTATCTCTTCATCCCACTCTAGAATTTGACCATACGACAGAAGTGTTTCTTTTAACTCTTGATAGGAAATGTCCTGTACATTCGTTTGATGCTTCACCGCTAACGCTGCAGCAACCCCAGTTGATTGGCCAAGTATCATAAAGACTGGTTCCATTCTAATAGAACCATAGGCAATGTGAGAGCTAGATAGACATACCGGAACGAGTAGATTGGTGCAATCCTTCCTCTTTGGTCTAATAGAACGGTAAGAAATCGGGTATGGAGAGATAGGGATTTCAACATCTCCCTCGTTCACACATCTTCCATCCATTATTACTCTCCGACAATGGTGGGAATCCATATGATAGGAAGCTAGTCCAATGGAGTCATCTACTTTGGAGTAATGCAGACAGTTATGATCTGTCATTACATAATCGGATACCATTCTTCTGCCTTCCCTTATATATAATTGGGGTGGCCAATGCCCTGTATCTATAAATTCGTCCTTTGGCAATCCCCAATTAGATACCTCTCGTCTTATAGATAATGGTACGCGCTTGTCATTGGATAAAAAATATAATAATCCCATAGTGTAGGTAACATGCTCTTGGAATATTCGTTCCCGTGTAGCATAGTCTCCTTCTGGCCAATCATAGTTCATACCAATATTGTCCGTGGAAAAGGCTCCGTGATTGTTCAAATCAGACTTGCCGTTTGGTATCTTCGTATGAAGGTTCATTGCGTCCCAAAAGCCCTCTTGAATATAGCGCAGTAGCAATGCATATTGATTAGCGTCATAATGGATAGGTTTTGGTATTGGCTCTCGATTTACTGGTTCATTCGTTAAGCACACCCGAAAAGTATAAGCTTGAATTCGTTTGTCACCCTGGCCATTATATCCAAGAAGACGAGGGTCCTTCTCCGTAATACCAGGTAGTACACCGCTTTCTGGCACCCCTTCCACTACATATGGATCTATCCATTTCTCGAATTTATGATGAGGGCTGCCAAATTGAATTCCGTTATACAGCTCTTGATATATAGAGTTTGCTTCTCTTCCAACTGTATAGGAGACCCCCGCTTTTGCAAGAAGGTCTCCTTCATAGGTGGCATCTACAAATATATCAGCTATATAGCGATTTCCATCTTGCATGTAAATTTCCTGTATATCTGAATTTTCTTTCACAACTTCCTCAAGGTACTGATAAAAATAAACCGGAATCTCCATTTCATTTAGCCATTTCTTCAACATATGAGTGGCAGCTTTTGGCTCGAATGTATACTGTTCTTGTTTAGAATAATAGTATGCTATTCCTTGGTAGAATTCCTTTGCCAGCCCCCCAACCGCTTCTTTTGCTCCTAAATCTGTTGCCCCTAGCCCACTTGTAGTCATACCGCCAATATGTCCTCCAACTGCTGCAATGGCTACACTTTGCCCCAATCTCTTAGCTTGGACGGCTGCAGTAATCCCTGCTGGTGTGGCTCCGTAAATAATGATGTTTTTTTCGATAACTTGAGATTCTATTCTCTTTGGTAAGGAGCGATAATAAAACAGATTTTCTAAACTCATCCCGTTCATCCCTCCTACCAAGTGTCTACTAAAGCATTCGCGTTTTGTAAAAGAATTTGTTTAGTCTCTTCTGAAATGTCGCTTTTATGAATATGCTCCTTGAATTTTTCGACTTGATGGGTAGCTTGTTGTGTACGTCCCTTTTGAAAATGGTGCTCGGCCTGACGTAATCGGTTATTTAATTTCTTAAAAAGAGAATGAGGTAAGCTTCCTTCATCTTTCATATCGTCTAATTGGTTGGATAATGATTGTGTTGTTACCTGGACAGTTATTTCCAATTCATTGGACGTTATAGATTGATTGTTGTACGTAACGCTGGCTTGAATCGTCGTGCTTCCTGCATTATGAGCATGGATGCTACCTTCTTCTATTGATGCTATATCTAGTGAAGAACTAGACCATTCTATTTGGTTTTGTGGGAAACTTGCTTCCTTACCATTGGAAAGAGTAACTATAACGTTTGGCTGTATTTTCTCACCTTGTGTAAGAGATGGCTGGTCTATCGTAATCGACACCTTATCCATTAGTACTGGAAGTTTGTATAAATCAGATCCTTTAGCATAATATATATTCCCTTCCTCATCCAAATCCATTAAGTTAATATCATCTCCTATAAGCTGTGTATGTCTCATGGTTTCTGGATCTACCACCGTCAGCTTACGGGCAGCTGTAGTGTATAGGAGTCCATTGTCATCCCATCGGATATAAAATGGTCTCCATTGGCTGCCACGATGTACCCCTTCATAGAGGAGTGTACTCTTAAGAATTTCCTTTGTGGTTGGGTTCATAGCAAAAAGGACTGATTGCTCTTTACCTTCTGTATTAAATCCCCAAGCAACTCCCCATAATAGATTATCTGGCCCTATGGATAGTTCACCAATCATCTCTGGAGTTTCTAGTCCTTCTAGCTTTATGTTAAACGTATCATACTCCCCTGACTCTACTTGATAAGCGAACATTTTGGCTTCCTTGGCCGTTGGGGATATTCCTAATCCACCAGCTATAGTGGAGCCTCCAAAGACCGTTCCCTCATGATAGGCTAGCCCAATGATACTCTGATCTTTTATGATGTTGCGTTTTGTCTCCCAAGTGTCTTGCTTGGAATTATAAATGGTAAAAGCTCCTCCCAATTCACCATAATCCGCTATGGTCCCTATAAACAGCTTGTCCTCGCCAGACGTGAAAGTGAATGGACGGCTTTGTGCATCTTGAATGTCATGAACTAGCTTAGGATTTCCGTTCTTTTCTCCTGTAAATTGGTAATCCTTTTCTGGATCATATTCATAAATTCGTGCTCCACCATACGCTCCCATATACACCTTCCCATTCAAGAAGCCCATACCTTCTATTTGATGAGGATCTCTTTCCTGTAGTACATATGCTTCTGAATGCGTATCGTAACGTGCGATGGAGCCTTGATAGCCGCTTAAATAGATATCATTGTCAGGACTTATTTCTAGTGATTGCGTGATTAGTCCTTGCATATCCACATCTGGATAACTTACCGTAACTTCCTTCGTTTTAGGATTATACACCGAATATTCAATTTGTTGATGAATGATAGAAAGGACATTAGTACCATCCTTTGCTTTCGTCCATTCCATAGCTTTTGAACGGGAGGCAGGAAGCTTTGCCAGGCTATCATCTACGGTTGCTATCTCATTGGTTTGTAAATTAAATGTACGTAATTCTCTCCCGTTTTTCGTAACAAAGTACACGATATTTTCATCGTATGGAGAGGGTGGTGAGATTAATCCATCAAAAGCATCCTTATCACTCCAAGGGATTTGCTTGATTACTTCTCCTGTCGAAACATCCATGATTAATAAGGAAGTACCATAAGCGACAAATAATTTCTCTCCGTACTCCCATATGTTTGAAACAGAGCTTCCAATTCCTGTGATTGGTAGTTCTATTTCTTTTGTTTCACCGGTATCTCTATCCATTTGGTAAAGATAAGCTTCAGTACCAATCCCTACATATAAATGCTGCTCAGTGACACCTAATCCCCTGGCATATTGTTGCTCCTTACTAAAGGAACCGAGATCAGAAAAGGAATCGGATGCAATATCGTATTCAAATACTTTAGCATTTGGATAGGTCGCTCCGTACACCTTGCCATCTTCTGTGGCCTCAAGCTCCCATACCCAATCATCAGAAGGATTCACCCCTATCTTCTCAACCCGTTGCTCTCCTGTAACATACCGATATAAATAGCCGTTATAGGTACCTGAAAAATACACATTTCCATCTGATGCTACAGTCATCCCCCAGACAACATCGCTGCCAGGTAGATCCTCTGAATAAATCACTTCTCCGGTTTCTTCATCTGTTGCATAGAACGTTGCTGGGGATCCATTAGTTGCATAGTATAATTCTCCGTCGCCAATTGCTGCACCTTGTGTTTTTGCAGCAAGAGCTGCAGGACCTTTGTTAATCGGTTCTCCAAATTCAAATGGAAGCTCTAACGGGTCAGAAGCTTCTTCTACCAGCATTAAATCATCATAGTATCCTGTCATAGTCGTATTACTAGTTTGGTAGATTAATACTTTTAGTCCTGTTGCGTTAGGAGGAGCATCCGCTTCAACCAATACTTCTTGCCATTCATGAAGTGCCACATTTTCAAAGTATTTCGCATCATTCTTAATAATCGTGCCTTCCTCATTCGTCCATCGAAGCCATATTCCAGGATTTCCACTAATTTCTTTCACAAACAACTGGGCTGTGAGTGTATAGTGGTTTCCTGGGGTAACACCTACCTCTTGACTAAAAAGTCCGAGTACTCCTTTATTGTCAATCTTTAAACTACGATTACCCTCATAAACTTCTTCCCGAGATATGGTAGCTCCTTCTTTATACCCTCCACTCCAATAATCCCAAGCTGGTATGTCCTTCTCAGAGGACGGTTCCTTCTCAAATCCACTATTTTCAAGAGTTATTTCCTCTTCCCCATGAACAGGAACAGCTAGGACAATACAACAAACGAATCCAACTAAACTGGACAAGAGCCCAGCCAATAGCTTCGACATCACACGATTCCTCCCCAGTAATAAAATTAGTTACCTGATACGTTATAAACTTGCAAACCACCAATCCAGGTTGTATTAACTTCTAGATCCTCCGTTAACACTACAAAATCTGCTCGATAATTAGGTTGAACACGTCCAATCTTCATAGTAGTTCCTGTTGCACGAGCTGGTATTTCCGTTGCCATCCTAATTGCTTCTTCAATCGGAATCCCACAATGCTTTACTACATAAGAAACGGCCTCTACTAGCGTAATCGCACTACCTGCGAGAGACCCATTCTTTAGCCGAACTTCTCCCCCCCTTCGAATGAGCTCCCTTCCTCGATAAACATATTCTCCTTCGGTGAGGTGATTATATCCTGTACAGTCTGAAATGAGGGCGATACCTTCTGCCCCTTTTATCTTATACAATAGCTGAATGATGGCGGGATGAAGGTGAACACCATCGGCAATGACCTCACAAAGGAGAAGGTCAAAGTAAAGGGCTGCGGCTGCGGTACCTGGTGTACGATGATGGATAGGGCTCATAGCATTAAAGGTATGGGTGATTTGGCTGATTCCACTCTCAATAGCCTCCTCCATCTGTTCAAGAGTTGCATTCGTATGACCTGCAGAAAGGATGATTGATTGGGAATGAAGATAGGATAGGATAGTGGGGTCCTGAACTTCTTCAGGGGCAATGGTTAATTTCGAAATGAGCGAAAAATAAGGCGACAATACCTCCTTTACGTCTTGCCATGTTAAGGAACGTATTAAAGATGTATCTTGTGCCCCGCAGTAGCTTTTACTTATCCAAGGACCTTCGACGTGGACACCGATTAACCTTGTCCCGTGATGGTCCTTCTTTGTAAATGCAGTTGCTCTATCTAAGAAATCCTGAATATCTGGTAAAGGTGCAGTGCGGGACGTAGCTAAACAAGCAGTCACACCATATCGGGGCAGGTGTTCTGTAATGGTCTCCCATGTATCTCGACCTTTGTCCATAAAATCCACCCCATCTATACCATGAATATGGATATCCACGAGGCCAGGACAAATATAGCCATTTTCCACAGTAATCACGTCTACTCCCTTATTTCTAATCGTATCTCCGATGTATGTAATCATTTCATTCTCAATTTCAATCACTTGATTACGAATTAATTGTCCATCTGTCAGGACGTCACCTTGTAAATAAAACATAGGTCAATGCTCACTCCTGTATGTACTGCCTTAATCGCCGAACCGCTTCTTCATTCGCCTCTTTCGCATCATCCAATCCCTCGTATTCCATACTGAGCCATCCGTTATACCCCATCTCCTTTAATCCATTCATAATGTAGGCAAGATCAACTTCCCCATCACCGGGGATAGTTCCCAATAATTCTGTTCCTTGGATAGAGGTAAAGCCTTTATGCCGGTCCTCTGCCGTTTTTTCACGAAAATCTTTGAAATGAACATGGATGATTTTATCTTTTAATTGATTAAAAGCATCCATTGGCGATTCATGTACAAGCAGGAAGTTTCCCGTATCAAAAGTAGCTTGTACGTATGGGTTATCTACCTTGCTAATAATCTCTTTGACTTGTCCACTCTTACCAGCTAACAGCCCATGATTCTCGATTGCTAGATATACATGCTCCTTTTCTGCCAAAGCGGCACATTCCTTTAGCCCTTCTACAATCCACCTCTGTCCATCCTCATAGGTTATTGCTCCATTTAAATCACCACAGAAGGTTCGGACAACAGGACAATTTAATTCCACCGCTACACGAATACCATCTTTCACCTTCTCCACTTCTTGAGCTCGTTCTTCAGCAGAAGCTTTGACGAAATTATTAGTGACATCATAAGCGCAAACGGGGAGCCCTTGCTTCACTAACTCTGCCTTCACTTCTGCTAATTCCTGGTCCTTATTTTCTCTCCTCTTCCAATACACATCTAGCAGCTCTACTCCATCGACTGGAATCGACTTTGCATACTGGATGAAATCTGTAACAGACCAGTTCTCTTGCTTCACTGTGGATGCCAAGCTATACATACTCACACTTACTTTCATATTCATCCTCCTTGTGATTCCATTTTATCCACTGGCCATTCAAGCTCTACACCTGCCTCACGTAATACTCGTTGGAAGGAATGCAATAATGTACTATCGTTTCGAACCTCCTTCGGCATCTTCCCATGTTGGATACAAAATGCCACTAGTTCTCCACATACCTCGCCGATATTCCATTCCGTTGGATGTAATCGATAGCATCCATTCGTGATATGAGTAGTTCCAATGTTCTTACAGCCTGCTAACAGATTATTTACCTCTTTCGGTAATAGCGCTCCTAGTGGAAGATGATAAGGCAAAGCTTCCACATCCAGATAAGTCCGTCCCGTCATACTAGGGTGCAGATCGATACTATAGGATCCGATGCCAACCGTATCCCGATATTGTTTCCCTATCCTCCCCTCTTGAACATCAGGAGATACATCCATTTCTGTAATGGTATATTGAGCCTTAATCCTTCGTGATTCACGTATATAAGGGCTTTTCGCTAGCCCATCATCTGTCTCGAACACATCAGGACGAAGCTTGAGGCCTGGGTATCCCTTCGACCCTTTCGGTGTAGGAGCTTCTGTTTGCAACCAATACAATAAAGAGAGACTGAGCTGCTTCGCCTGATAAAGATGCTTTTTCTTCTCTCGTTCTGATACATCAAAAATATTTCCTAAGAAATAATCGTTTTGAGGCCAATTCATGAGTGTGATGTCCAAAGCTTTCATTGGTGTATTATATAGGCGGTTATTGAACATCCTGCGATACTCCCATAATGGAAAAGAATTATCTTGCTTAAACAAAGCGTAGGTTCTCTTTTCTTTCGTAACTGGATGAGGAGCATGAAAGCTTAACAGTTTGTCTGGCCATATGTCAGGTTGGAAAGACCTCCAGAAATCATACATAGCTGGTTTATCAATAACATGATTCTCTTCTTCCCGATATTCCATCGCTAAGACATAAGTAAATGCTTGAATATCCAAGGGATCTGGTATCTCTAACGCATGGGGCTCGCTTGTTTGAGCTTGTGACTCAGCACCCGTTACATAATCAATATCTGCTAAAGGAAGCAACTCCCCTGTCTCAGAAGCGTCAATAAAATAAGGAGCTGTATAGGTCTGACCCGAAGGTATTATGGTAATCGATTCTATAGCATCTCCCTTTCGACGTACACTACGAACGGAAGTGCAATAGTGAATCGTTAGCTGATTGGTTATGATATAAGGAATAAGCCAGTCTCGAAGCACATGAACTGTCACCCTAGGATCATGACAGATAGAACTCACTAATGCATTACCTGGGTTGAAACTATTATTATTTCCTTCCATAATAGGCATCCTGTTGAGGTAGAATTGGCGTACCTTCCACCGATATTCACGATAGCGCTTTGTTGACCCAAATTGTTCAATCCAAGGGTGCTCATCAGGTGGCACTCCTTGTGCAGTCACCTGCCCACCAAGCCAATTAGTTTCTTCTATCATGCGAACCGTCAAGCCTTTCTCACACGCAGCAAGTGCTGCAGCACATCCTCCAAGTCCACCTCCTACAATAATGACATCTTTCGTATAGGAGCTACTCACAGCTGTACTTCCTTCCCTTTATCAGCTGATTCATACACCGCGTTTAACATCTTCATAATTTCTATGCCATCCTGTACAGGAGCAATAGTTTCTCTCCCATCTACACAGCAATCCACGAAATCATTTATCTCGTTATGAAACGAGCTATGCATATCAAATTGCAGGGAATCAATTTGCGGGGTGATGTTAAGGATTGTATTATGCTTCTCTCCTATGATAGCTAGTTCCGGTTCAAATTCCGCTCCCCCTTTATCTCCATAGAGCTTCACGTACAGCTCATTTTCCTTCGCATGTAAGGTGAAGCTCACATCGACGAGTAGGGATGCTCCGTTCTCGAAACGAATCATCGCATTGGCTAAATCCTCTACATCATTCAAAGCAGGATCATAATCGGCAGCCTGATAAAACGATAGGTTTTCGATGTTGCTGCGGTTCCCTAGCTTGTTATATGTATTTCCACTTACACTTACAGGACGAGGCTTCCCCATCATATACCAGCAAATATCAATCATATGAACGCCAAGATCAAGAAGTGGACCTCCACCGGAACGAGACTTGTCGCTAAACCAGCCACCAGGATTGCCAAGCTTTCGAAGGCATGTCGTTTTTGCGTAATAGATATCTCCTAATTCGCCTTGATCGATGAATTTCTTTAACAGTTTCCCATTGTTACTAAACCTTCGAACAAAACCTACCTGAACGACCTTCCCAGAACGTTCCTCCGCTTTCTTAACAGCCATAGCCTCTTCAACCGATATACTTAGGGGCTTTTCTACCAAGACATGCTTACCAGCATCAAGTGCAGCAATAGCTATCTTGGCATGTGTGTCATTCCAGGTACATATACTTACCGCATCAATCTCCTTAATCTTCAAAAGGTCTTCATAGGCCGTATAGAGTTGTGTAACGTCGTGTTGTTTCCCTTTCTCTGTTAATCGCTGTTCATTCTGGTCGCAGAATGCAGTAAGCTCTGCTTTCGTATTAGCCTGAAACGCTTCAATATGGAACTGGGAAATCGACCCCACTCCAATTAATCCTACCTTCAACATATAAGCTTCCATCCTTCCGGAGATTAATAGTAAATCATTTTCGTCAGCATACTCGCCCTCTCTTCCCTTAAATCCTTGTATGCATTTGGTGAGCTCTCGAAGTCTACTCCATCTTTTGTTAGGTTGCTAACATCAATCCGTTTATTCTCGATAAGTCTGATATATGCTTCTATATTCCGCCCTTCCGTCCATCTGATAAAACCATAAGGATAATCGATCGCCTGCTGTTCATATACCTTATCGTAGCGGCCAGGTCCACCTGCTCTTGAGATATGAATCTCTGCCTCCTTTTGGAATAGAAGATGTCGTGGGAAATGGGGTTCGATATCCCCTACGATGACCACCTTTCCTTTGTCCCGAACCCACTCCAACCCGTGAGAAGTTAGAGGAGAATGTTTGCCACCAGCACAAAGCAATACAGCATCCGCCCCGTAATGGTTCGTACGTTGCTTTAACTCCTCCTCCATTTCATTCTTATCTGAAAATGCAACAATGGAAGTCCCTTCTTGGACCATCTCAACACGGGGGGCTTGAATATCATAGCCAATCACCTGATACGCTGCTGCATCTGCTATTCTTGCAATAAGTTGACCAAGCACGCCTAGCCCCGCTATGACAACCGTTTCCCCAAATTGTAAGGAGGCTTTTCTTAGAGCATGTATGGCTATCGCTCCTAAACCGGCTATGGCAGCCTCATGTACTGGGACTTGATCAGGAACCTTAGCGAACAGTGTTTTAGGCACAAGCATATATTCGGCATGCTGGACATAAGGAGCTCCATAACATGCCACCATATCCCCTTCCCGAACTCCTTCCATTCCGTCCCCACAGGCTTCGACCCTTCCCATTGCACTATAACCTAGTGGAATTTCCTTGCCTGTACTATTGTTAATAATGGTTCCTTCCGTCCCAGGTGAAATGGCTGAACACACTGTCCGGACCAGAATATAGTTCGGTTTTATTTCCGGTTTAGGTACCTCCTTTAACTGGACCGATTGATTGGTTGCAATAATCTTTCTCATCCGTCACCCACCTTTCACTATCGTTACATTTATTTTAAGCCAGACATCTGGATTCCTTCTGTGAAATAACGTTGAAAGAATAGGAAAATCAAGAAGGTCGGTATAAATGATAAAGTCGAGCCAGCCATCTCAATTCCGAAATTCCCTTCTTTACCGAGTAAGGAAGCAAGACCAACCGTCACCGGAAACATCTCTTCCTTTGTCATATAAATAAGGGGTTGGAATAAATCGTTCCAGTTAGATATGAACGAGAATGTTCCTACCGTTGCAACAACGGGGACAGATAATGGCAGAATAACCTTAAAGAAAATTTGAATATCATTTGCTCCATCAATACGTGCAGCCTCTTCTAAGTCATTTGGGATGTTCTGGAGGAATTGCTTAATCAGAAACACGCCCATAATCCCCCATATTTCTGGTACAATTAACGACCAATATGTGTTTATCCAACCAAAGTCAGAGAACATAATGTATTTTGGGATAATCAATAGCTGCTGCGGAATCATAATGACTCCCATTAAAACCCAGAAAATGACGTCCCTACCCAGGAATTGCTTCTTAGCAAAGATGTAACCTAAAATGGCACAGAAAATCATTTGACTAAAAACAGGCACAATCGTAATGACAATGGAATTGAAAATCCATCGCATAAATATTCCATCAGCAAAAATATCCTTATAGTTGACTATAGTAGGGTTCTCCGGAATCCAGAAAAGAGGATCTAACAAGGCATATTGAATTTCCTTTAATGAACCCATTGTCATAATGACAAAAGGGAGCAGGAATGCTAAACCGAGAATGAGCAAGGACGTATAAGACACCACTCTTTTCAACACCATGACTAGACCTCCTTTCTAAAAATAATTAGTTTCCTTCCCAAGATACTTCCTCTGAATTAAGGAAATAGCTAGGATAATTGCAAACAGCACATAAGAAAGCACCGCAGCATAGCTTAAATCAAGATTCGTAAAGCCTTGTTCATATAAGTAATACACAATCGTTGTCGTGGAAAAGTTAGGACCTCCTCCTGTTAGTAGGAAAGTCGAGTCAAAGATTTGAAACGAACCGATTGTTGTAATGATGGCTACATAAAAGTGGATTGGCTTTAACAAAGGAAACGTAATCATCCAGAATATCTTTACTCTGGATGCCCCATCTATCTTCGCGGCTTCATATAGTTGCTTAGGGATCGATTGAAGCCCTGCAAAATAATAAATCATCGTACTTCCACTTACCTTAAAAATACTCAAACCAGCTAGTACGATTAATGCCTGCGTAGAATCAGCTAAAAACAGCTGCGGATCGAGACCTATCTTCACGAGAAGGGAATTTACGAGTCCTGATTCCGTCCCACGAAACAGCCATCCCCAAATCCCAGCAACAATAACGAAGGAGGTCACAACAGGTAAGAAGAAAATAGCCTTGAAGAACTTCGCTCCTTTCACCCCAGAATTAATGATTAACGCTAGTATTAATCCAAGGGCCATCGTTGGAATAATATAATAGATGGAGAATAGCACTGTATTCCACAATGACTTCCAGGCAAGGTTATCACTTAGGAGCTTCTTCCAGTTAGCAAAGCCAACAAACTCTAAATCCCCAATGATCTTCCAATCCATAAAGGTCAACACAAAGCTATATAGAAATGGATAGACTTGAAAAATCGCAAAGTGAATCAAAGCAGGAATGAGAAAGATATAAACCATAGCGTTCTTGTCCCATTGCCTCTTTATTTTATGCTTCATTGATAAGCGCTTTTTTGGTGGAATAGGTGCCGCCCGCTTCCCCCTAGAGATTTCCATATCCACCCTCCTCTTCTTATGTAATAAGGAAGAGCCTATACAAGATAAGCTCTTCACTCTAAAGGTTTATTACTCTTTTAGTTTCTGCTCCATGGCCTTAGCCGCTGCATCCGCTGCTTCTTCCGGTGATTTCTTTCCTTCCATCATTGTTTGCACCTCTGCTTGAAGTAACGGCATAATAGCTCGACCTTGTGGGTGTATCACACCTGGAAGGGCATATTGCGTATAGGTGGATAGCTGCTTTAAGTGCTCCTGGTCATCAAAGATACCTTTCGCTGATTCTCTAGTTGGAATATATTGCGTAACTGTATTAAACTTTTTCTGGTTTTCGGTATTCGTAATAGCCTTGATAAATTCTGCAGCAGTAGCAGGATTATCGCTCTTCTTTGAAGCAACGAACATACCCGTCGTTCCGTACGTCACCTGTTCGCTCTTCTTCAACGGTGGTCCAATGGAGAAATCAATTTCTCCTTTTGCTTTTAAATTACTTAGTGTAATACCAGACCCTAGAATGGCCATAATCTTCCCGCCGTTCCATAGAGAATTATGCTCCTGGGCAGTAATAGAATCCTCTGGAATCCATCCATTTTCATACATTTTGTTAATGAATTGGAATGTCTCTACTCCCGCTTCATTATTGATCTTCACTTCCCCATCTTGGGTAACGACTTTACCTCCGTTCTGCCATAACCATGGATAGAAGGTGCCGTTCATTGAACCACCACCTGGATAGCTCAATGCATACACATTGTTCTCCTTAGCCATCTTGGCCCACTCTTCAAAATCACTCCATGTTTCCGGAAGATTCTCCGGATCTGCTCCAATTTCTTTTAAGATATCGTTGTTATAGAAAAGCGTGTAGGCCTCTTGCAGAATTGGAAGACCATAAAGAGTATCCTGCCAAGTTGTTGACACGAGAGAAGTATCTACGAAGTCATCCATATCCAAGTCCTCTGTATATGGATCCAATTCTAATAACAGACCTTCATCCGCATATTGCGGCATTTGGTCCGGAATCGCATAGAATACATCCGGGCCATCCCCTGAAGCTAATGCTGTTAATATCTTTTGATCTCGGTTACTCCATGGAATTTGCTCGAAATTGACTGTCACATCATGCTCTTCTTCAAAATTAGAGATGACGTCGTTCCACATTTCCTTCTCCTCATCCCCTTCCCCAGTAAACGGGTGGGCCCATACTGTAATTTCTCCACCAATGTCTTCCGTGTTAGAAGATGTTGCATCATCTGAACTACATGCTGCCATCACCAACCCAAACACAAGGAATACAAACAGAAAGCCTAACCTTTTCTTCACATGACATCCCCCTCAAATTAAATTGTGTTGTTCCTAAGGTCATCATTATTTGATGATAATGAAATCCCCTTTCTAAACAGGTTTATGGAAACACACCTACGCAGCCTTTTGTAAGCGGTACCAACATAAAATAAATGTTTATTTCTCCATTTATATACCAAGCGTTATCCTACAGGATTGGATAGAAGGAACTATATAAGATATAATTTTTAGAAAATTTCTACTATTTCCTACTATTGTAGGTTGTCTTCTAACTCCAGACAAGTCTTTAAAGTGTCTTTAATTCCCATATGAAAAATTTTATTATCTTACTTTGTCTTTTTGACATCCTGAATAAGCCTCTCTATAATGAATGGAAATAATAGGTTATTAGAGGTGAGAGGTATATGGGAGATGGATGGAAAAAAATTAATGATATTGCAATGGCAATGTTAAAACTAATTTACATCAATGTGCTGTGGATTGCTTTCACCTTATTTGGGCTGATTCTGCTTGGCTTGATGCCAGCAACTGCGGCTATGTTCACTGTGATAAGAAAATGGGTGCAAAGAGACAGAACGTTAATGATATTCCAAACCTTCCGGAAGACATATGTCCAGGAATTCTGGAAATCGAATGCACTTGGACTTTTTCTTCTGATTGCCGGGGGAATTCTCTATATTGATTTTCTCTTTATCGGCAGACAGGAAGGTGTGGTCGTTTATTTGCTTACACCTCTTCTTTATATCTTACTTGTCGCCTATATTGTCACAATGCTATTTCTATTTCCTGTCTACGTAACGTTCGATCATAAGTTATACACATATATCAAGCAGTCATTCCTAATTGGGATAACTAGCCCAATGGAATCATTTTTAATGCTTGGTGCTACTGTGCTTTTTTCTATACTCATTTTGTTCATACCAGGTCTCCTCCCCTTATTCTTAGGAAGCGGTATCGCGCTCACCTATACATGGTTGGGCATAAGAGCATTTAACAAAGTAGAGAGGAGAAAGAGCCAGCAACCTGAACAAAACTACAATTAATATAAGAAAATACTTTATCGTAACGCTCCCTCCCTTTCGAGACATTTTAAAGACATAATAAGTCCTATAGCATAACTACAAAGGACTGAGGTTCTTTTTTGTAAGCGCTTCATTATATAAAAATATCTATAAGGGAGGAAGTTTATGTATCAAAGAGTTTGCTGGAAGCTAGCTTTCTTGTTTATCACCGCATTCATCCTTGTATTTATCCCACCCACTCCATTTACTTTCGCGGAGCCAAACATATCCACACTACCCGACTTTTCATCACCAAAAGAGTTAACTCAGCCATTAAACAGTAAACCAACGATTTATGATGGCGCCGTTGGAATAGAAGACGGCCACGAAGTCCTATACACCACATCTAAAAGCGTCCCTGCTCAATTTAGCGTTGTTGATTTGGAAACGAAGGAAGTACTACGCACGCTTCCTATGGAAGGAGCGAATGATTCATGGCAGCACGAAGTCGCACCAGATGGAACCGTTTATGTAACAGGTGGGCGCTACCTGTGGGGCTATTCCCCGGAAACGAAAAACATCAAGCAATTAACCTCCATCCCAGAAAGCTCACTATGGGCACTAACAGTCGATGAAAAAAACAATGCCTATATTGGCACCTACCCAAATGGGAAAGTGTTTCAATACAACCCTTCCACCGATGAACTACGTGATTACGGTGATATGATTGGCGAATCCGCTCAGGAATACGTCCGCTCTATTGATTATTCCAATGGTTTTGTCTATGCTGGTACAGCTGATGATCAAATCATTAAACTGAATGTAGAAACAGGGGAGAAGACCCGCATAGCAGAGTCCTTAGATGAAACAGGAACCGTATATGACCTTAATATTGTTGATAATCGTTATGTATTTGCAAGGTACAAAACGACCAAGAATATGTATGTCTATGATATTCAACAAGACACATGGCTAGATGTAACCCTATCTAATGCATCAGGTCTGCATGTCGCGTCGAATTCCTACCAAAACAACGTCTATTTCACTGCAGATAACAAGGTGAAGTATATGAACCTCCACACACTGGAAGTATTTGAAACAGAAATGGAATATGGCAGCGGCTTTCGTGGTGCCGATTGGGTCACTATCGAAAATAACGAACAACTACCTGGAAAAAGTCTCGCTACCGTAACCTTTTTTGGTGATATTGTCTTTTTCAATCCAGAAACACAAACAGTCCTAACCTATGATTCTATTGTCCCTCCTACACCAAACGTGACCAACACTATTCATAGCTATGATGCATCCACCATGTATATTTCCGGTATGACAGGAGCGACAGGTGCTCTTTATAACCCAAAAACTCAGGAGGTTGAATCCTTCTCCATTGGGCAAGGAGACGTCATCCACGACTATAACGGAGACGTCTATTTTGGAGTATATCCAGCAGGAAATGTGGAACGAATTACCCCTTCCGAAAACCCAGCAGGGCCACCAGAGGAACTCTTTACCATTGGAAATGATCAGCAGCGCATTCATGCGATGACAAGTGGAGAGGACAAGCTTTTCATTGGGAGTATTCCTACTTATGGAAAGCTTGGCGGAGCATTGACTGTGTATGATGGAACGACACACGAAGTGTATCGGAACATAGTGGAGAATCAGAGTGTAAATGGCCTGGCCTATTTCGATGGGAAACTATATGGATCCACTACCATTCAAGGTGGTCTCGGCAGTACCCCAACTGCTGAGGAAGCGAAGCTGTTTGTTTGGGATCCAGCTACTAAGAAATTGGAAAAGGAAGTATCGTTAGACCTTGAGGGATTGGACAAGCCAGAGCATATAGGAGAGCTCATTATTGGAAAGAACGACGCATATATCTGGGGAGCATCTGCTGGGTATATCTTTGCCCTAAACCCAGAAACACTTGAAGTGGAGAAAAGCAAGCGGCTTGTTCAAGATCCCCCAATGGGTGCCTGGAATAGAATCAACCTCGAATGGTCAGAGGATGGTTTTCTTTATGCTAATACGGGAGGAGACCTTTATGTCCTTAACACCGAAACCATGGAACACAAGTACGTGACTAACACTGTTTCCTTTGACATAGGAGAGGATGGCGACATTTATTTTTCACCTTATGGGAATCGCACCCAGTTATCCAAAATTGAAGTGCTAAGCCCTGATGAATATGCATGGGAACCCGTTACTGTTAAGAACAGCGGCTTCGAGCAGGGTATGGATTTTTGGGAATCCATGTTTGATACAGGAACCAACTATACCTATAATGTCTCTACTGAACAAGTGTATGAAGGAAAGCAGAGTCTAAAGGTCAACGACGCCACAAGGGATTACTCCGTCGCTATCCATAGTGATCCAATTCCTGTCACCCCTAATAAGGACTACTTGAGTGAAGTGATGATGTACATGAATGGTGGCTCTCCGAGTCTTCTCATCCGTATTTATGATAAAGAAGACAATCAAATAGCTAGTGAAGTCCGACATGTATCCCCAAACTATGGTGAGTGGCAGCGAGTACAACAGAAAATTCACGCCCCCGCCAATGCAGCCTATGCAAGATTATTCGCCCTGAGCACCCGGTATCAACAAACAGATGGGTATTATGATTCCTTTGCACTATACGAGAAGGTAGAAACAACAGAACAACTGCAGGATATCACCCTACAGGTTGAGGATACTACACTTACGAGAGGACAGCAGACAAGTTATACCGTAACAGCTGTTTTACCAAACGGAAAAAAAGAAAAAATGGAAGATGTTACGATGTATTCTTCAGATAACAGTACCGTGAAGGTGGTAGAGGATACATTAGTGGGAAAAAACCCTGGTAGCACTATCATACATGGCGAAGTAATGTATAAAGAAACCACGTATAAAACAGATTCGATTGACATAACCGTTGAAGTCACTTCCCATTCCTTTCAAGACTATCTGGATCAAAGAGCCAAACAAGGAGACCTTCCCCGCTCCATGTACAAGAAATTAGAGAATCAATGGAGACAGGTACACCATCACAAGAATAATGGGAGAACCGAACAAGCAAGGCATCACCTTTCCGTTATGGAGAAGCACCTGGAAAAGTGGAAACCCGAAGAAACGAATACCAAACAGGCGCTTTTGATCGATCTTGACTATTATGGTAGCCAAGTATTGGAGGAGGAATAAAGTGAAAAACATGATAAGTCTTTTCGTAATGTTTCTGTTCATCGTTTCAGGCATCGGTGCCCTGGAAGTCCATGCTGACAATGTCAAGAAGGTAGGAACGCCCCATTATAGTGTAGCAATTATGGGTGCATCCTATGGAAGCAGCAGCACAGAAACTGATGGCTATATATACACCGTCGCCAATGGTGACCCTGCCGTCTTAAACGTCATTGACGCCCAAACAGGAGAACGAGTCGATAGCCTCCCATTAGAAGGCGCCTCCTTCTCCTGGGGTGTTGCCCACGATGACAATGGCTATGTGTACATCGCTGGTAGTGACAAATTCTATCAATATACCATTGAAACAGGAGAGCTTCGTGCATTTGGTAGGCCTGTTCCATCTGAAAACTATTTATGGCGCATCGCCGTAGATAACCAAGGACGTGTATTCGGAGGTACGTATCCAAACGGGAAAGTGTATATGTACAACCCTGAAACCGATGCTTTCCGGGATTATGGTACTGTTGTCGAAGGGCAAAAATATGTCCGCAGTATTGACGTGGATAACAAAGGGAATGTGTACGCTGGAACTGGTACATCCGGAGCCCACATTGTACGAATCGATATTGATACAGGAGAAAAAGAAGAAATCACCCTACCAGAACCATACCAGGACCAAAAGACCGTTTACGATTTAGACGTCAAAAAACAGCACCTCTTTGCCAGAGTAACAAACTCCGCTACTCTGCTAGTCTATGACCTACGAAAAGGAAAATGGGTAGACGAAATAAAGGATGTAAAGGGTCTCGATGTTTCTGATGCAGGTCCTGGAAACAAAGTGTACCTTATTAAAAATGATGCCACCCTATACGAATACAAATTAAACCAGTACAAGTTAAAAGCCACACCAATGAACGGACTGTGGAGCGCGAGAGATTTCGGCTGGATGAAATATAAGGAAAAAGGCTACCCTGGGAAAAGTCTCGTTTCCATCCGCTATGATGGAAACTATTGGATCTATAACCCCATTACCGAAAACCACAAAATGCTCCAAGCAGATATTAAAGGGGAGCCCATCGACATCCAATCCATTGGAGTCGGACCAGATAACAACATCTATACAAGTGCCTATATGGTAGGAGGACTTACCAAATACACCCCTTCTACAGAGGAATTCGAGCGCTATAGCGGCAACGGACAAACCGAGGGCATGATATCAACCGACAACTATCTTTACCTCGGCACCTATCCAGGAGCAAATGTATTTCAATACAACCCAAACCAACCATACGAGCTTGACCCCATCAAACCAGAAGAAGCGTCCAACCCGAATTTATTATTCTCCCTTAAAGAAGAAGGGC
This sequence comes from Pontibacillus salicampi, assembly GCF_042434395.1. Lineage (NCBI taxonomy): Bacteria > Bacillati > Bacillota > Bacilli > Caryophanales > Bacillaceae > Pontibacillus > Pontibacillus salicampi. The sequence continues at coordinate 402,563 of NZ_JBHLTP010000011.1, forward strand.
AGGATAGACCCTTTGCCCTTACAGAAGGAGATGGAAATGTATTTGTCGGCACCGTACCAGACTACGATAAACTAGGTGGTTCTTTGAGTACTATCGACGAATCATCTGGTACGCATAACACGTACTATAACATCGTAGATAACCAAAGCATCATCTCCCTCACCTATCAGGATGGTATTGTCTACGGCGGAACAAGTATTTGGGGAGGGCTTGGTGTAGAACCAACAGAAGAAAACGGGAAGCTTTTCATTTGGGATCCAGCTTCTGCATCGAAAACCTACGAAACGGTACCTATTCCCGGTCATGGAGCTGTAACCGAAGTAGCATTCGATGATGACGGGTACCTTTGGGGCATTACAATTAATACGATCTTCAAATTTAATCCAGAAACGAAAGATATCGTCCAATCGAAGAAACTATTTAATTTTAACTGGGATCAGCTAAGCCACTCATGGAGAAGTGCTCATTTAGAGTATGATAAGAGTGAAGGTCAATTTTATGGAAGAACCCAGGAAGGTATATTCCGCTTCAACCCTGATACTTGGGAATATGGAGTACTGGAGCCAAATGCAAGCTTGTTTGCAATGGATGATAATGGTGATATTTATTTTGCAAGAGGAACAGAATTATTTAGATATGTAAGGTAGTGTTCGTAGCAACAGGAAGCGTAATTAACATACAAAGGGGCATCCTACTATGGGATGTCCTCCTTGTTCATCCTTATTCCAATAACTAGAAATAATCATTCTGTTTCCATAAATCTTATGACACATCATAAAAAATCCCTAAAGCCTTAAAGGCTCTAGGGATTTACTGTATGATTCCGACTGGGCTCGAACCAGCGACCTCTACCCTGTCAAGGTAGCGCTCTCCCAGCTGAGCTACGGAATCGTGTGGGAAATTATGGTGCTTTGCTTTTATTAAGACATTTATTAATATACCGCTTTCTTTCGTTGGTGTCAATAGATTTCGATATGGTTACTGTAATATGCAGCATCCGGTGGGTGTGGGCACCGGATGCTTGCTGGCTATTGGCTAACAGCTTTTGTGGTGCCATTTTCTGCGATATAGGTTAGTACAGTATCTTTAATGGTTAAGTCTATTTTCCCAGTAATGCTGTCCACGCAGATGATGTCATAGGTGTTGTGTTTGTTATGAATATAGCCAATCCAATAAGGGACGTGCAGGGTCCATTGATTCTGTATGCTGACGTTAATGTGCTGGCGTTTCTTTTCCTTTGTGAATAACTCCCAGTAGATGGCGTTATGGGCTTCTTCCTTGGTGATGGGGTGATGAGTCGGGAAGAAGCCTCGTTGTTGCTGTGTTGTATGAATCTCGTAGTCTACTGGTAAGATTGCTTTGATGTTGTTGATTGGTTCAATGGCGATTCTGCCTTCCATGCCCTCCTGAATGCTGTGTGTGGCTGCGTGATAGTCAGAGCAACAGAAGGGGATATGCATCTGCTCGATGGACACGAGTCTGTTGGTGTTGCGTATTTTTTTCCACCAGTTTGATTGCAAATGGGCTTTTATGTTGGTCGTTGCTTGTTGCTTCGTGATGGTGGATGCTAGATAATGATTCATTAAAATGCCTCCTTATAGGTTTTGCAAGTATAAGAGAAAGGCGATTACGGCAAAGAAGTAGAGCACCAGATATAACGGCCATCTTTTTGTTTTTTGTGCTTCCTCGTACTCTTCTTGACTGATGGAGCTTGCTGCTTCAGCACGAGATGCTAGCTTGTCCTGTATCTCGCTTTTTCGTTCCAGGGTAAGCCCTTCCACTTTTTCGGCTGTTGGCTTTGCAAACGCTTGACTAGCTAAATAGCCGAGAGTTATTGCAACAACAGCGCCAACCAGGTTGTTGTATAGCCAAGACACCTCTGCAAAGGTGGTTACCATCCATACGGAGACCATGCCGGCGATTACTCCGATAAAGGCCCCTGTTCCGTTGGCACGGCGGGTAAAAATAGCTAGAATGAATACTCCTAACAATGCACCGTAGAAATAAGAGCCGACCTTGTTAACTGCTTCAATAACAGGTCCAAGATTGCCAGCGAAGAAGGCAAAGATAGTAGCATAGATTCCCCAGAAAACAGTAGCGTAACGGGATGCTTTTAGATAATGTTCTTCCGATGCATTCTTCTTATAAAACTTTCGATAAAAGTCTCGAATGGATACGGCTGATAAGGAGTTCAGGGCAGAGTCGAGACTGGACATGGCTGCGGCGAATACCCCTGCCATTATTAGTCCCGATATACCGATTGGAAGCTCATTCACAACGAATTTAGGGAAGAGCTCATTCAAGTTTTCGACGTCTGGTGTTCCTGCGTATTGGTAGTAGATGTATAGTAGAACACCTATTAATAAGAATAATAGCATTTGTGGGATCATGAGTACTCCGCTCAATACGAGCGATAGTTTACTTTCACGGATAGACTTACTCGTCAAGACACGCTGAATTTGGCTTTGGTCTGTACCAAAATAGGAAGCGTGCAGGAAGAAGCCACCGAGAACCCCTGCCCAAATAGTATATTCAATTGATAAATCAAAGGAGAAATCCAAGGAATTAAGCATACCCGTGTTGGCTGCTGTATTCATTACTTCTCCCCAGCCTCCTGGTACGTCCTGAAAGATCACGAAAATGCTTAGTCCAGCGCCAATCCATAGGACAACCATTTGGATAACATCAGTCCATATAACAGCACTAATTCCCCCAAGGACGGTGTAGGAAACAGCTAGTACTGCCATAATGATAATGGTCAAGCTCACATCCATGCCGGTCACAACAGATAGAACAAGCGCTGGTGCGTATAACACAACTCCTGTGCCAAGTCCGCGTGCTATGAGAAATAGTGCGGCGGTTAGTGTTCTTGTTTTGACATCAAAGCGACGTTCTAAATACTCATACGCTGTGTACACTTCTGTTCTATAGAAGAAGGGTACGATTGTTGCGATGAGGAACGCCATGGCCAGCGGGACGTTAATAAACGTTGTCATTCGCGTTAAACCGCCGTCATATCCCCAGCCTGGTGCGCCGATAAAGGTAATCGCACTAGCTTGCGTGGCCATAACGGATAAGCCGATTGCCCACCATGGTATGCTTCTGCCTCCAAGGAAATAGTCTTTCGTCGTTTTCTGCTTCTTGCCGAATGCCGCTCCAACTAAAGCGGTTCCAAGAATGTACACAATGAAAATCACGTAGTCTATTATAGTAAAACTGCTCATGGTGTAACCTCCCCTAATGTGTTGTTTGTGTCTAGCTTCCTAATTTCCATAAAGCGTGTCGCAGCTCGTTGTAACAACATGTCGCCACGTTCCATTGCTTCCTCTAGTGACATGGGCGCATCTACGATTGGTAAAACGGTTAATAAGCCTTCTTGCTTCGATCCTGATACATCCCCCTCGATTGTACCGGCGAAAGCAACGCAAGGTACGTTATAGGTTTTTGCGATACGAGCAATGCCCACTGGGACTTTGCCGTATAGTGATTGCTCATCCAGCTTCCCTTCACCTGTTAGGACGAGATCTGCCCCTTTAATTCTTTCATGCAAATGACTCCATTGAGCGATAAGCTGAAAGCCGCTCTGGACCGTTGAATGCGGTAATAAACCATATAGGGTAAACCCAAATCCTCCTGCTGCTCCGCTTCCTTCCTTATCACGAAGCTTCTGCCCAAGGTGTGCTTCGAGAACATCAGCATAGTGTGTCATATTGCTTTCGAAGGCTTCCTGCTGTTCCTGCTGTACTCCTTTTTGAGGTCCAAAAACGGAGACTGCTCCTTCTTCACCGAGGAGCGGATTGGTAACATCAGAGGCGATAATCCAATGGACATTCTGAACTCTATTGTGAAGTTGGTTTGTATTAATCGATGCAACATTACCTAGCTCCCGTCCATTCATGTCGAGTCGTTCCCCTTTGGCATTATGAAACGTAGCCCCTAGTGCTTGAAAGCATCCTGTACCAGCATCCACAGTCGCACTGCCACCGAGTCCAAGGATAATAGTCTCTGCACCTCTGTCTAATGCATCCTCTAACAGCTCTCCCGTTCCGTAGGTGGTAGCGGATAACGGGTGAAGCTCTTCTTTGGTTAATAACGGCAGACCTGAAGCTGCTGCTGTTTCTACTATGGCGGTTTTCGATGATTCCACCCAGCCATAGCTAGCATTAACCCTTCTTCCTAGTGGATCTGTTACCTCTTTTTTAATCAGCCTTCCTTCTAAAATCATCGTTAAGGCTTCTACCGTTCCTTCTCCCCCATCTGCCATTGGGATGGACGTTATATCTAGATTAGAAGAGCCGGCAAGCAGCCCTCGGTGAATGGCTGCTGCGGCTTCTGTACTGGAGATAGACCCCTTAAACGAATCAGGTGCGACAATAATCTTCAAGGTCTACACCTCCTTTAACCACAGGGCTTGATACGGTTGAATCGTAATATCATCCTCTGTTAGAGTTACGGCGCTTCCAGACAGGATATCTGTAGCATGGTTGGTGTTTAGGTAGTCTGTTACTGCCTCCTCCTTAACACGCACTGTTTCTTCAGATACATTAATGAGGACGAGGATTTTCTCTCCTGTTGTCCGATTCGTTCTGACGATGGAAAATAGCCTTTCATCTAAGACAAGAACCTCCTGATCTGCATTCGGGTGAAAAGCAGTTTCCTGCTTCCGTCTATCGATGCGATTTAAGAAGGTATGGAACATTCGATGGCGTACTGTCCCTTCTGTTGTCAATTCTTTCTCTAGCTCACTCCTATTTAACTTTTCACGATTAATGGATCGGTTACGGCCTGTTGCCTCTACACCTTCTAAATCATTAAAAGAGCCAAGTAGGCTGTGAATATAAATACCAGGCACCCCCTGAACGGAGAGTAATATTGTTTGGGCTGCGAGGAAGCGGTTGATATTTTGCTCCATAGTATCCTGATCTTTCGCTAGAGCGCTAAAATAATTAATGTTCAATTCGTAAGGGCTCTCGGTTCCATCGCCATTAGCCTTGTAGGATACGAGTCCGCCATTTTCCTTCACCTGATCCACCATCTGATTAACTTCTTCACTGGATAATATCCCCTCTACTGGACGAAGACCTACTCCATCATGAGAGGCAAGGAAATTGAAAAAGCTTGTATGACTTGTAGTCGGTTCTAATGAATCTGCCCATTCTGTTAAGTGACGAGCGTTTCCTTTCATTAAAGCATGAAGGGTTAGGGGTGGCAGCGGGAATTGGTACACCATATGGGCTTCATTAGACCCGTCACCAAAATAGCTAATATTCTCTTTGTGCGGCACATTTGTTTCGGTAATGATAATGGTGCCTGGGGCAATTTCCTCTAATACACTTCTCATAACCTGTACAAGACGATGTGTTTCCTCTAAATGAATGCTTGTCGTGTTTAAACGCTTCCACAAAAAGCCAATCGCATCTAAGCGTAAATAGCGTGCTCCTTTGGCTACATATTGGGCGAGTATGTCGAGTACATGAAGGAACAGCGCTTCACTTTCATAGTTTAAATCAATTTGATCCTCACTGAAGGTTGTCCACACGTGCTTTTCTCCATCTACATGATCCACCTTTGTAAGCAGCGGAAGAGCGCGGGGTCTAACAATCGAGCTGTAATCCGCTTCAGGATCAGCCTCTACAAAATAATCCTGATATGCTTCATTACCTTTTAAGTATTCTGTGAACCACTCACTCTTACTGGAAATATGGTTTATCACTGCGTCAAACATTAAGTCATAAGAGTTAGATAAGCTTTCTACATCCTCCCATGTTCCAACCTCTGGGTTTACAGCTAGATAGTCCTGTACAGAGAAGCCATCATCTGATGTAAAAGGATAAAAAGGTAGAAGGTGAACGGAATTAATCGTATTACCTACATGGGCTTCTAAAAATTCTTTTAAATCTTGAAGTGGATGTGCTTGCCCGCTTTTAATGGAATCACCGTAAGTGATAAGCATAACGTCCTCTTCATCGACCCACCGCTTCGATTGTGGCTGTATTTGTTGTGTATAGGTATCTATCATTTCTTCTATAGATTTTATAATGCGATTGCCTTTTTCCTCTCCATATACGAAATGAAGATTAGCTTGAATAAGTGCTTGGTTTGACATCCTGTCGACCTCCTATATGTTGTTAACGTTATCATAAGAAAAAAGTAAGCGTTTTACTATGTTACAAAGCATAAAATAAACCGTTTTCTATTTTCTATATTTGTTACTAATAACAAAAAGGACACCTGATTAGATGTCCTTTTCCTTAGCTTTATAAAATGATAAGGCAATTTGCAGCAACGTCGAATCCTTTAATTGACGGGGATCATATCCCGTTATAGCCGCTACCTTCTTTAAGCGATACTGAAGGGTGTTTTTATGAACGTGAAGTTTGTCCGCCGTTTCGGTAATTGACCCATTGTTATGATAAAACACCTCCAGTGTCTCGAGAATAGATGGAATTTTCGTTAGCTCAGCCGGCTTTAGAATTCGTTCCAGGAAGTCTGCTCGAACAGAAGGGGAAATATCATACAAAAATGATTCTATTCCAAGATCTTCGAAATAAAATAAAGGCTTGCTGTGGTCCACCGCATAGCGAAGAGCTCGCTTTGCTTCTTCTACAGAATACTTCATGGATGGCGGGGAGAGACACAGCCTGCCAATACCAACCACGCTAGGTTGATGGTAGGTGTGAAACAACCCTTCTTGAATTTTATTCATTCGATACGTAATCTTTTCCTTACGAGCCTTTGAGTCAATCCGTCCATTAACAGAGAGCAGAATGTAATACCTGGAGCTTCCGTATGGAAGAAGCACGTGGTCATTAGGCTCTGGAAAATGCTGCTGGATTAGACGTTCTATATCACGCCGAAACCGTTGCAGCTTCACTTCTTCCCTCACATCCAAAGTCGCATTCGTAAAGTTCTCATAAAATACCTCCTGTAAGGCAGGCAGCTCTAATATAACCGCAACTCGCGGCTGATGAATGTTAATGTCAAACATCATCCCTCTTGTTGCGAATAGCTTCTCATCCTCAAAGTCATTTGCAATCCATTCATTAATAAAGGTTTCCTTAGCTCTATTCTCCAGTTCTATCTGGTCTTCTAAATAAGCCTCTTTGATTAGAATTTCTGTCATGCGCTGCACAAGCTCCCCGAGCTGCGTTACTTCCTGAGGCTCGCCAGTAATTCCAATCACCCCCACCACCTGCTCGTGGAGATGGACAGGCAAGTTCACTCCCGGCTTTGCTCCTTTATATTGCTCCTTGGAGGAAATAATAACCGTTTGCTGTTGTTGGAGCACCTGCTCTGCTCCTTCATGGTAATCCCCTATTCGATTCCGGTCCATACTTGCTATGATTCTTCCGTCCTGATTCATGAAATTAATGTTCCGCTTCATAATAGTCTGCGTTTCTTCTACAATTGATTGCGCCACTTCATTAGATATAATCATCGAGATTCCCCATTGGTCGTTTTGTATTATCTTAACATGGATAACAGGTTGGATTAATCCTGTTTATGTAGATAAAGAGCCGGGAAAGGAAGTAGAATTCCAAATTTTGAAATTTATGATAAACTGTAGCTAACCATTGCAGTGGGGAAAATTTAAGGTGAAAAAAAGAGGGGGCTTACTCTTGAAATACAAAAAATACAAGTCTTCCATACAACAGAAGTACCGAAAAGAACGACTTAAAAGACAGCAAGATAAAGATGCTCACATTCCCCTTATGATTATCGTGCTTATTGTTCTCATTTTGTATGTTATCGCCTTATATCTGGGCTTCTTTGATACTGACCCTTTCATAAACAAGGAATATTTAGGCTAAAAGGGATGCTCTTTCTGTTCTAACGACTGGTCCTTTGATTTAAGAATCGAATATATAGCTTGATTGCCGATTAATCCCTTCAATCTCCCCAAACAAAAACACCCTCCCAAAGGAAAGGCGTTTCAATCTATTATTCTACTGATCAAAAGCATGCATAGAGAGTGCTTGCTGAAGAGAATTGTAGGTTTGAATATCAGAGAAATTAATACCTAAACTCACCATTGTATGAGCCACTTCCGGACGTATGCCTGAGAGAATGGCTTTCACCCCGATTAACTCTAGCGACTGAATAATATTATGGATACTATTTGCTACCATCGTATCCACAATCGTCACGCCAGATAAATCAATAAATAGATAGTTTAATTGTTTTTGCGTTGCTTCTTGAAGAGTCGTATCCATTAAATAGAAAGCTCGTTTTTCATCCACACTTCCTATAATAGGCAGTATAGCGATCCCATCTAAAACTGGAACTACAGGAGCAGACAATTTCAAGAATTCATCATGAGCTTCATCTAGTTCATCCTTGTAAGCATAAATAAAGGAGGTACTATACGCATACACGGCTTGATCTAACAGAGGATCAATAATGCGAGCTACTTGAAAAACAGTTTGAGAAGAAAATTGGTTCTCACGGAATACATCCTCGAGCATATCCCATACATATGTTCTGAAGGTTGTCGTTCCTAATAGAGATTGCTCTAATTGCACACCATGTTCTATGGCCAGCCGCCCTATCCGCTTCCCCCATTCTGTTATATTCGGAAAGGTCGCATCCTTTCCGTATTTCAACCCATCAGCAAACAGCTGAAACAGCTCGGCCCGAACTACTTCTGCTTGTTCACTCTCCTGCTCGTTCTCTTTCATTGCTCTTGCACTATCATGCTTTCTTTCTTCTATAATGTTTCCTATTGCTATCAATTCCTCGTTTCCATTAACTGCACTCACATGAGTCACCTCTATCACTATAATAATGAAATACTATGTACTCTATCTTTCATAAAACTTTAAGCTCCTAGACTATATTTTAGCTTACCACATATTCTGGCACTTTTACTTATCAAATACATCCTCACCCAACTTATTCCATTTTAGAGCATTTCGAAAAGGGTGTATAGAAAATTCTTTTTTTTCTAAATACTATTTGACCTGAAACGCGTTTCATACATTATCGTTTATTTATAGCAACACAAACCACTCAAAAGGAAAGGAAGATTATATGAGCAAACAAACGAAAAACAAAGGAAACCATGATTCCTTACAGATCACACAGCCGCTTAATCAACGACTCAACAATGAACCCCTTCGAGTTCTTAGCGAAGAGGATTGGCAATTTTGGAAAGAGAATGGGTACATCATTATTCCAAATGCTGTACCACAAGAGAATGTGGAAAGACTGAAGAATTTAATTTGGGAATTCGATGAGAAGGATCCACAAGATTCCTCCACATGGTATGCCCCACCCCGCGCAGAAATGAAAATGAAGGAGCTGCAAGGAACTGGTATGGTCGAGGTTTATAACCATCAATATCTTTGGGATAACCGTATGCACCCTAGAGTATATGACGCTTTTGTGGATATTTGGGGAACGGAAAAGCTGTGGACGAGCATTGACCGTTGTAATTTGAATATGCCGAAAAAAGATAAAACCGCTACTGGTGGATTCATTCACTGGGATGTTGATACGAGTCAGGAACCGTTACCACAAAATGTACAAGGAGTGCTTTCGTTAGTAGATACCACTACAGAAATGGGAGGATTCCAGTGTATTCCTGAACTTTATCGTGACTTCCCAGAATGGGTGAAAAACCAGCCAGAAGATCGGGACCCTTACCATCCTGATACCACTGGGTATGAGCCTACGAAAGTCGTTCAACGGGCAGGAGATTTACTAATCTTTAACTCCATGCAGCCTCATGGGATAAGACCAAATCTTGCCGACCAGCCTAGAATCGCTCAGTACATTTCTATGTTCCCTGCACAGGAGGATAATGAAGAGCTTAGACAAGAGCGTATCTCTTCCTGGAACGATCGTATCCCTCCACAAGGAGATGCCTTTCCAGGTGACCCACGAAACTGGGAGCAGGAAAAATATGAACGAGCAGAATTAACCGAACTTGGAGAGAAATTGTTGGGGCTAAAAAGATGGAATAAGTAGCAAGGGATGCTGGGTCTTCGCTATTGTATTGCGGAGACCCTCCCCCTTAACAGAAGGTACAACTAAAAAAAGGAGTGTATGATTTGAGTTCTAAAGCACTAGTTATTCCTCGACTATCTACTATGATGTTTCTTCAATATTTCGTACTTGGGACCTGGTTTGCCACTATAGGACTTATCCTTAGCAGCCATGGATTATCGACCATTGTCGGAACAGCATACTCTGTAGGAGGCATCGCTGCCATCTTGTCTCCAATTATAATCGGTATGATTACCGATCGTTTCTTTTCCTCACAAAAGGTACTAGGGGTAGTTAATCTATTAGGAGCTGTTGTACTTTGGATTATGCCCGAGCAAATCTATAATAGTAACGCTTCGATTTTTTTAATTCTAATGTTTTGTTACATGCTGTGCTACAATCCAACGTATTCGTTAACCAACAATGTCAGCTTCCAGAACATCAAAGACACTACTAAATACTTTCCTATTATTAGAGTTTGCGGCACAATCGGCTTTATTGTGGCAGGCCTGTTTATCGGAACACTTGGTTACTCCAACAGCCCCATATCTATCCAGATTGGAGCAGTCATATCTGCATTACTAGGGCTTTATTGTTTTACCTTGCCTGATACTCCCCCTCCAGCCAAGGGAAAACCTTTATCGATTCGAGATATTTTCTGTGTTGATGCTTTTTCATTATTAAAAAAGAAATATTTCTTCATTTTCATATTAGGAACAGTGCTGTTATTTATCCCTAAAGCTGCCTATCAATCCTATGCCTCTGTCTTATTAGGCGATATGCAAGTGAGTAACATTGCTTCTGTACTAACCATTGGTCAAATGTCTGAAATACTTTTCTTATTACTAATGCCTCTCTTCTTCAAACGCCTCGGATTTAAATATATGTTTATCATTGGTATTACAGCTCATCTATTACGATGTGTTTTATTTGCCTTTGGTGCATCGGGTGAAGTCGTTACTCTAATTTTTGCTGGGATAGCACTTCATGGGCTATGTTGGGATTTCTTTTTTGTAAACGGATACATATACACAGAAAAGAAAGCAGGTCCTCATATGAAAAGTCAAGCCCAAGGACTGCTCATTATGTTCACGCAAGGCTTTGGTATGTTCATCGGTGGCGCTGTGTCTGGCTTCCTTTACAATAATACTGTAACTGGAGAAGGAGGAAGCTTACTCTCTCAATGGAATTCCTTTTGGTTATACCCGGCTTCCATTGCACTAGTGGTAGCTCTAATCTTCTTATTCTTCTTCCATGACAAGGTTAGTAATCAAGAAAATAACGTAGAAGAAAATACAACCTCAAAAGAGCTTGTTAATTAGGGAAGGTTAGTGCCATCACCTATCAGAAGAATTGGGGAGGAAGCAGGATGATATTTGTTTGCCCTAAGCATGTCGTACAAGGTATTAATCTATTACAGGTGCCGCATGTTCACAAAACCCATATACACGCGAAGTGTAGATTCTGTTCTCAAATAGCTTCATTGGTACTTCATTACGATATAGAACGAATAAAGACTAGAAAACGAGATATTAGGACACGCATGCTCCAAATAAAATAAGGTTGGTGAATAAAGGTTGAGTAAACTGAAAGTTGGAATTATAGGCTGCGGGGCTATCGCCAAAAACAAACACATGCCCGCCCTTATGAAAAAGAAGGATCAGGTTGAGGTAATCGCATTTTGTAACAGGGATAGGAAAAAAGCAGAACAAATAGCCAAAGCATTTCACATTAAAGAGGCACAAGTGTATTCTGACTATCATTCCTTACTTGCGAACAAAGATATAGATGTGGTGCATATTTGCACACCCAACTTGTATCATAGCCCTATCACTGTTGCGGCATTGCAAGCTGGAAAGCATGTCATGTGTGAAAAACCAATGGCTATCAATGCTCTAGAAGCAGCAGAGATGGTACAGGCTGCAAAGGAATCAGGTAAAAAGTTAACGATAGCATTCCAGAATCGTTTCCGAGAAGATGCATTACTCTTGAAACAATCATGTGAAACAGGAGAGTTAGGAGATATTTATGCAGCTAAAGCTCATGCAGTAAGAAGAAGAGGAGTACCAACCTGGGGAGTCTTTATGGACAAAGAGTTACAAGGAGGTGGACCATTAATTGATATTGGAACTCATGCACTCGATTTGACTTTATGGTGCATGAATAATTATGAGGTACATTCTGTTACAGCTTCTACTTTCCATGAGCTAAAACAACAAAACCTCACTAACCCCTTTGGTCCATGGGAGCCAGAAACCTTCCATGTAGAAGATTCTGCATTTGCATTTATTAGAATGAAAAATGGAGCTATCATCTATTTGGAAACGGCCTGGGCTTTAAATACTTTAGATGAACGAGAGGCCATGACCACCCTATTTGGTACAAAAGGTGGGGCAGAGATGCAAAGAACCTCATGCGGTACCCACAATGAACTTATCTTGAATGGCGAAAAACACAAGCACCTTTATGAAACAAGATTCCAACATGCTGCAGATATAGATTTTAATCAAGCAGAAACCAACACAGTAGCAGATAGAGAGCTCTCTCAGTGGATTAATGCCATCATAGAGGATACATCACCTCTTGTAACCCCTCACCAATCTCTTGTAGTTGCTCAACTAGTAGATGCAATATACAAGTCCGCAGAAACTGGAGAGACTATTTACCTCTAGGGTTTAGGAGATTGTTTTGTGTATTATTAAGTAACATTAAATTATTACTGCTAAAACGAAATATTATGTGGCCTTATGATACATAAGGCCACTTGTCATATGTTATTCTTTTCCCCACTCACTATAATCCAAGTGCTTGTATTTAGATAGATAGCGAGTCGGCATCTTAAGAGCATCCTTTCTAAACGGAGGTGCTAGTTGGGTGCCATCAACGTGGATATCTATAACAGTTGGTTTATCTGATTCAATTGCCTTTGCAATTGTCGGTCCAACGTCTTCTGGTTTATCTACTCGAAAGCCTTGCGCTCCCATAGATTGGGCCACTTCCGCAAAATCCGGTGCATCAATGTCAGCTCCGACAAATCGGTTGTTATAATAATCCACTTGATTCTTCTTTTCTGCACTCCATGCATGATTGTTAAACACACAAGCAATTACTCCTATATTTTGTTCTACTGCAGTACTTACTTCATGGAGACTCATTCCCCATGCCCCGTCTCCTACAATAGCCACAGCAGGGCTGTTTGGATCTGCTAGCTTTGCCCCAAGTGCTGCTGGATATGCAAAACCTGTATTACCAAAAGTAAGTGCAGCTATATGCTTTCTCCCCTTGTTAAACTTCAAATAAGCATTTGCGGTGGATGATACATTTCCGATGTCTGTTGATATCGCCGTGCCTTCTGGTACAGCTCGCATTAATTCTAATAGAGCTCTCCTTGGGTTAATTGGGCTGCCAGGTTCCATTGCTAGTTCTACTAGCTCGTTCTCCCATTCTTCTTTTAAGGTAGTAATTTCCTTTATACGCTCATTGTTATTTGCAGGTTGAGGCATTTGACCTTGCAAACCATGAAGTATTGCTTCGCTCGCTGCCCGAGCATCCCCAATTATACCTACTTCTACTGGATGAGTCCTGGCGATATTTCTCGGGTTAATGTCTACCTGAATGATATCTGCTTCTTTTGGGAAATAGTCAATATCATAGCAAGGTAAGGTACCAAACACTGAAAGTCTTGTTCCAATTGCTAAGACCACATCTGCTTTCTTTAATGTGTGCATCGCCGATTTGGCACCCATATAACCAATCGGTCCGACCGATAATGGATGATTATCTGGAAAAGCATCATTGTGCATATAGGAAACGGCCACAGGAGCGGTTACATGCTCAGCAATTTGCTTAACAGTTTCTATACCGTCAGAATCCACTACTCCTCTACCAGAAATAATGACTGGATATCTAGCATTCTTTAACATTTCTACAGCACGTTCAACTAATACAGGGTCACCGCTTCCTCTCGAATCGGTTCTATATTGATATGGCTCGAGAATTCTGTCTTCTAATTCACCGTAGAAGTAGTCTCTCGGGATATCAAATAACACAGGACCCCTCTCTGCATAAGCAATACGAAATGCTGTTCTCAAACAATCTGCAACCCTGCTTACGTGTGGAACTTGGACAGTTTCCTTGGTAATGCTTTCAAATACAGAGACTTGGTTACACTCTTGAAAACCGTCCCATCCAACTGTTGGTGTACCAGCAGACGGTGAAATAACAACCATCGGAGTGTGAGCCTGATTTGCTGCAGCTACGGAAGTAACCATATTTGTAATGCCTGGACCATTCTGCCCTACTACAACCCCTGCTACACCTGAAACTCGTGTATAAGCATCTGCCATATGGGCTGCTGACTGCTCATGACGGACTGGCAAGAATTTAATTCCTGCTGTTGGAAGTAAATCAAGCATATCCATAAAAGCTGAACCAAGAATACCATAAACTTGAGAAACCCCCTCTGCTACGAGTGTCTCAACAATTGCCTCACTAGGCGTCATCTTCACTTTTTGACCTTTTACTTCTTGTTTACGATTTGTCACTTGTACCATTGTATCTCCTCCTTCATTCGGTTACCTTAACTTATCGTGACGTACGGACCAGTTTGGTTTCTTTCAGTTTCTCTAACAATGCAACAAAGACATCTTCAACATCTTGTTTTGTAGGTATTTTCCTATTGGTTTGTATTCCATTTCCACTTAACGCTTTGTCAGCAAGATTTGAAATATTAGCCTCCAATTCTTCTATATTAATGAACTTCAAACCGTCTTCAAAAATATGAAACCTATCATTGAATTGTTTTATTCTCACCACTGCGCTATTAGCCAAGTAGGTCTTATCATGATGATTTTCTTCTCCTAGAACAGTAGCAATTTTAGCGTACCTATCTGTCGCTACCTCTAATCCAAACTCCATTACGTATGGCAATAACAATGCAACACTCAAGCCATGTGGCACATGAAAATTAGCACCCAGTGCCCTACCTGCGGCGTGGGCTAAATTTGTAGAAGAGTTCGAAAAAGCAATTCCAGCATACCAGCTACCAAGCAGCATATTTGTTCTGGCTTCCATATCTTCCGCTTCCTCGTATGCTCTTGGCAGTGCTTCCCCAATTAACTTCATAGCTGTTATTGCAAAGTGATCACTTACCTCATTTGCGCGATTGGATACGTATGCTTCCATCGCATGTGTTAGAGCATCTAATCCTGTATATGCAGTAATAGATTTTGGAAGTGACTTTGATAAATTAGGGTCCAATATAGCACCATCTGGTACTAAATCCTTATGACCTGGATTCATCTTTATTGAAGTAATAGAATCAGTTATAACCATGACTTTAGTAGCTTCAGACCCTGTTCCAGCAGTAGACGGAATAGTTAACAAAGGAAGTCGTTGTACTTTCAATTGAAATGGAATATCACCATAAGAAGTATCTTGACTATAGCCAAAAACGGCAACAGCCTTCCCTAAATCTATGGTACTGCCTCCCCCGATTGCTATAACACAATCAGCACCTACCTTATTCAATCTGTTTAACGCTGCTTTTACATGATCCGTAGTAGGTTCCCCTTGATAATCAGAGAAAACTGTACATTGTAGACTATTTTCTTTCGCAATATTTTGAATTTTTTTCTTGTACTGCATGGTCGAGCTGGCGAGAAAAGAATCCATAATGACGAAAATATGCTCTCCTTGTAGTTCCTGTACAAGTCTCCCCAACTCTTGAATACTATCTGCTCCTAATTCAAGATGTTTTGGCAACGTAAATGAACTCATATACTACCTCCTTATAAAATATAGAGAGAAGCTTATTTGGAGGGCTTCTCCTACTATGACATAGACTCATTACTATGCTCCTTTCTATCTTTTATTTCATAAAGCTAACTAACCATAAGCTAACAGAAGGGATATACGTTAGAATAATTAATACAAACAACATAGTTAGTAGTAGAGGAATTACAGCATGAATTACTTTCTCAATATTTATCTTAGCTACTCCCGCCGCAACAAATAGATTTACTCCAACTGGTGGGGTAATAAATCCAATGGCAAGATTAAATACCATGATAATCCCAAAATGGATTGGGTCTATTCCAAGCTCTATTACCATAGGCATTAAAATTGGTGTCAGTATTACAATAGCTGCCAATGCCTCTAATACAAAGCCAACAACTAAAAGAAATAGATTAATAAGCAGAAGTATCACGATAGTATTTTCACTGATTCCGAGCACAAATGTCGCTACAATTTCAGCCATCCGCTCAAGTGTAATGAGCCTGCCAAACAAAGTAGCCATAACAATCAGCATAATAATAACGGAGGATGTTACCCCTGCTTTAGATAAACTCGTGTAAAGAGAACGCCAATTTAAATCTTTATAAACGAACATTCCTATAATTAACCCGTAAGCAGCCGCCACTGCAGCAGCCTCTGTAGGTGTCATAACCCCTCCATAAATACCTCCTAAAATAATAAAAGGGACAATTAATGCTAGTTTCGCATCCCAAAATGCAGTGAATGCAGACCGTAGGCAGAAGGTTGTTCTTTCTCCCCTCCATCCATTCTTTTTGGAAATCAAAAAGCTGACGACCATTAATGCAACTCCTGTTAGAAGACCTGGAAATATGCCAGCTATAAATAATTTTGAAATAGATTGTTGGGCAGACACACCATAAATAACAAAAGGGTTACTAGGTGGAATAATGACCCCAATTGAACCTGCAGTTGCAATAATAGCCGTTGAGAATGCGATACTGTATCCTTGCTTAACCATAGTTGGGATCAATATGGTTCCTATTGCAGCTACGGTTGCAGGGCCTGAACCACTTATCGCCGAGAAGAACATACTCGTTACCACCGCTACTAAAGCGAGACCTCCTGGTAGAAAACCTAGTAGTTCGTCAGAGAGCTTTAACAGCTTTTGAATTATCTTCCCGCCCCCCATGAGAATTCCAGCAGCTACGAAAAATGGGATAGCCATGACTGGAAAATTATCAATACTAGTAAAAGCTGCTTGAGAAAAGAAATTTAGTGGAATAGCTCCTGTAGCCATTGCCGTTGCCAGTGTAGAAATCCCCAACGCGAATGCAATAGGCATTCCAATTAGAATAAAAATAATGAAATAGCCAAACAACAATACAACGATTTCAGACGGTCCTAATGTTAGAAATGGTAGACATAAAGCACTTGTAATAAGGATAGAAATCCCTACATCCTTCCATACCATTTTCTGAACATCTTCCCATGCAATCTGGATGATTCGCATTAATAGTACACTAAATCCAATGGGAACAGCGCTGTAAGGTATAGCCATAGACATCCCTAGAGCTGGAGAGGTTTGATTCATCTCTATTTGCATCAAGATCATCTGAAATCCCTTGTAAATAAGAACCACGCTAAAAATACCCATGAATATTGAAGTGGCGAATGATAGAGACTGCTGTAAATGATAAGGTAGTCGTTGAACCAATATGTTCACTTCAATAGACTCTCTTTTTTTTATTGCTAGACTAGCTCCAAGATAGGATATATATATGAACATATAACGGGACACTTCTTCTGTCCAAGTAGTTATATTTCCAATCTCTACAAAAGGGAGTATGTAGCGATTTAAAACTTGTAAATTAATCAAAATAATAAAGGAAAGAAAACCTCCAACAATAAACACTTCTTCAAACTTATCATTTACCAATTGAATTAACTTTTTCGCAAAGTGTTGTTTTCTGTAATTTATAGGATAACTACTACTAGTTTGCTGTCCATAAGAACCTCCTTCATTCAATTCCATCACCTCATTTGTGATTTTTCATTCTTGGAATACTTCTTTTTTGGTCTTCCCTAATGTATTTAGGATGAGATTCACATATTCAGGATCTGCTTTTCCTTCTCGTACAAATTCCTTCCAAACTGGCTTAATTGACTGATGCCATATCTTCATTTGTTCTTCTGTGGGCTCGTATATTTCAATTCCAAACTGTTGAAATTTTTTCCTTGCTTCTTCTTCTTCCATATTTGCAAGTTCCCTTTGCCAACTAACTGCCTCTTCTCCAGCTTCCATAATAACTTGTTGATGTTCTTCAGAAAGGCTCTTGAAAATTTCCTTATTCATAAGGACGATATCAGAGCTGTAATTATAGTTCACTTCAGTAGCATACTGTAATACCTCTTGATGTTTTGTATCCCATAATAAGGAATAACTATTCCCTTCTCCCTCCACTGTACCTTGCTGGAGAGCAGTAAATACTTCTTGCCATGCAATCGGGGTAGGGTTTGCCCCAAATGCTTCAAAATCTGCTTGCTCGATTGGTGAGCTAGTGGTTCGAATTTTCAAACCTTCTAAATCAGAGGGTACCTGTATAGGCTTCACATTATTTACAATCTGTCTAAATCCATAATCGGGAAAAAAAATAACTTGAAAACCTTTTTCTGATAATGCCTTTCGTATAACATCCCCTGGTTCACCATCAATAGCTTGATACACCTCTTTTTTTGACTCAAAGATATAGGGTAAATCCCACGCATTAAATAGCTTTGTAAAACTAGACATGTTAGGAGTGGAGGAACTCGCTAAATCCAATGAGCCTTGCTGTGCTCCTTCTATCACCTCCCGGTCACTCCCCAACACCGCATCATGATAAGTCTCTATCTCAATTTCTCCATTTGATTTCTTTTCTACTATTTCAGCAAACTTATCAATACCTTTGGACACAGGATGACTGGCAGCTTTGGATTGACCAAGTCTCAAAACGATTGTTTCTCCTGATGCCTTTGCATCTTGACGATTCATACCGTATCCAACTAGCAACATACTAAAGGCTACTATAATTGTAATCGTTACAGCATAGCTGTTAACCCATTTTTTCAAGTCGTTCCCCCCTTGAATGATAACGCTTACAATTTTGTCCTTACTCATTATGACGTACGGACCAGTATTAACAAAAATTATTCTTGTTTACCCCATACGTTTTGTCTTAATTCTAAATACGTACATATCTGGTCTAAAATAAGCTCGGTAATATTCAACAACTTCCCCAAATGGATCTGTAATAACACGTTCTGCCTTTAAAACACTAGATTGCGGTGATACTTCTAAATGTTTACTCTCGTTAGGTTGAACAATCTCACTGGAGATAAACTGCTCTGCTTCTGCAAGCTTAATATCAAGCTCCTGCTCCAATAAATCGTATATAGTACAGTACTCTAAATCATATTCCGAAAGCTTCTTTCCAATTGAGATAGGATAATAATGCTTTTCAACAGCTACTGGCTTCTCATCCGCATATCGTAAACGCTCAATTCGAAATATGTCATCGTGATCAAATAAACCCTCAATATCTTCCTCTGTTTCCTCTCCCGCAAACAATAATTTACTTCCAGCACTCATTTCCATGTTTTCCACTGTTTCTGTAAAACTGTTTAATGAGGATAGCCATTCATGTACAGGTGGTTTTTCAGAAATGAAGGTTCCTCTACCATGAATCTTTTTTAGCGTCCCTTCTTGAACTAATCTCGAGACCGCTTCCCTCACTGTCGTACGACTTACAGAAAAGCGCTCCATCAATTCTCGTTCACTTGGGATTTTTTCTTGATATAGTCCCTTCTTAATTTCTTTCTCCAATATGGTGCTTATTTGAATATGTAGTGGAATTGGACTGTCTGTGTGGACCATAGCGTTCCTCCCAAAAAGTCTTGATTACTGAATTACATTCATTTAAACACAAGAAGTTAAAAACCTCAATTAATTTCTGAATATTTTGTTATTTGCATTATTAATAAATGCTATATGTTTTTTTGATAAATAACAATAAGTAGATATCCAACACAGATTAAGTTTTCAGTGTTTAACTATTGATCCATGATTTCACACTCATTTATGCAAGTACTCCTCCCTTTCTTTATACTTTAATATATTCAAGTTCTGTCATTTATCAAAATTCATAATAAACTGCATTAGGAATTGATATAATCGCATTCTGTAAATCTATGGTACGTTAAATGTAATCACTACCGAGAGGAAAAGGAGAGTGTGAAATGGAACAAACAGAATATAATTACCATAATCAGCATCATCAAATTGGTTCAACCAATGCAGAGCGCTTTAAAAAAATACTTCCCTTCGCAGGAGGAATTGTCTTTACTTTTTTCATCGCCATGCTAGGGTATGGGTTAGCTGAGTTAAGAGGGTTCTCCTTTGTAGGTCCACTTGCTTGTGCCATTGTAATTGCCATAACGTGTCGTCAAATCTGGAGCTATCCGGAACAACTCCGCTCCGGTATTGAATTCTCTGCAAAGAAGTTGCTCCGATTTGCCATTATTCTATATGGGCTCAAGCTCAATATGTCAGTAGTCTTTCAAGAGGGGATGCCATTGATGGCAAGAGATGTGGGAGTTATCGCTTTTTCTATTGGCGTCACTATGCTCATTGCACGCTGGCTCAAAGCAGATATGACGATTTCTATGTTGCTAGGAGTTGGTACTGGGGTATGTGGTGCAGCCGCTATAGCCGCTGTCAGCCCTATTTTAAAATCGAAGGAAGAGGATACAGCAATAGGGGTTGGAATCATTGCATTAGCCGGTACGGTCTTTGCTCTTCTATACACTTTAGTACGCAATATACTACCCATAAGCGCGGTAGACTATGGAATATGGTCTGGCATTAGCTTACACGAGATTGCTCATGTTGCCTTGGCAGCCGCTCCCGCAGGTGAAGATGCTTTGGCTATGGCGTTACTTGCGAAGCTTGGCCGTGTTTTTTTACTGGTACCCCTATGCTTCATAATGGTGTATTGGATGAAAAGAAAGCAGCATTCTTCTGATCAGGATAAAACACCTGTACCTTTTCCTTGGTTTTTATTGGGATTTATTGGAACGAGTCTACTAGGTAGCTACGTCTTTGGTACCTATATCCCTATTTCAGAGAACGTTCTATCCGGAATCAATAACATGTCCACCTTCATTCTAACAATGGCAATGGTCGGACTAGGTTTGAATGTAAGCTTTAAAGCCATTCGATTAAAGGCACTTCGACCCTTTTTAGCTATGCTATGTACTTCCGTATTGTTATCCATTCTCACTTTTTTTCTTTTGTAAAAAGATTAAAGGGATTTGAAACAAAAAAAGAGAATAGGGTGAACAGGGGGGAAACCTGCTATTCTCTTGGAATGGAAAGGAAAGATGCTATTGAACTTTACTCAGTTAGAAATATTTCATACTGCAGCTATTAAAAAGAATTTTTCTGAAACTGCCAAGACGCTCCATATGTCCCAGCCAAGCGTAAGTATGTACATCCAACAGCTGGAAGAGTCATTAAATACAGTATTATTTAAACGTACTACAAAGAAGATCTATCTCACCCCAGCCGGTGAATTGTTGTTTCAATCCGCTGAGGCAATCTTAAACAAGGTCCATGATACAAGAAAACAATTACAGCAACTTTCCGAATCAATCCATGGAAATTTGATTATCGGAGCCAGTCTCACAATCGGTGAGCATATTCTTCCTTATCTATTTGGTGCCTTTAAACAACAATATCCAGACGTTACCATCGTTTTGAAGATATACAATTCAGAGCAAATTATTAAGAAGCTAGATAATGGAGAAATTCACCTTGGGTTCATTGAATCAATGATTTCTTATCCTGAATTTGTCCAGGAGCCATTCATGGAGGATGAGTTAGTGATCATTTCCTCCTGTACAAAACCATGGACTAAAAATGAATATATTACACCGGAGCAGCTGTTCTCCATTCCCTTTATCATTAGAGAAAAGGGTTCAGGGACGAGGCAGGTAATGGAAGAAACGCTAAAACAGAACCAACTGAATCCCGCGAAACTACAAACGATACTGGAGCTAGAAAATACCGAATCCATCAAATCAGCAGTAGAGTCCGGAATGGGGATTTCCATATTATCTAAAGCAGCTGTTCAAAAAGAATTAACCTTACCGTCCTTACACCAATTAAGTATAGACGATATAACACTTCAACGATCTCTTTATTCTATTTATAAGAAGCATCAAATTCCTTTGTCAGGAGAAGCGTTCCTGCAATTTGTTCAGGAGCATATTACAGACGATAGGCTCCCATTCAATCATTTCTCTCCATCACCTATTCCACATCAATGATATACATACCATACCAAATAAGTCTCCTAAGATAACAGCAACAACCCACTGTCCCAAGACTAGATCGTTCAATGTACATAAAATTGGTCCTGAAAATCGTTATCCCTAAAAAAACGCATGTGCTCTGCAATGAGAGACACATGCGTTTATGCTTATGCTTCTTGTTTCGTTGGTTTAATAACCGGCTGACCAATCATATCCTTTTTATAAAGGAACTGAGCAGCAATGAGTGCCGTGAAACCAGCAAGACCCACTATGTCAGAAACAATGTTAGGATATATCAGCGCAAGACCTGCTGCAACAGCAAGAACTCGTTCAATCCAATACGTTTTACGATACCAGTATCCAATCATTCCAGCTCCTATGGCCATCATACCTGTAAGTGCTGTGAATAGAACCCATATGAGCCTTGGAATCGTTGTATCTATCATAAGCAGTTCAGGGCTCAATACGAACATGTATGGAATGATAAACGCTGCTATAGCTAGCTTAGCCGCGTTGACTCCTGTACGTATTGGCTCTCCGCCGGAAACCCCTGCTGCTGCAAAGGCTGCCAGGGCAACTGGTGGTGTTATATCTGCCACTATTCCAAAGTAGAATACGAATAGATGTGCTGGTAGATCATTAATACCAAGCAGAATTATGGCTGGTGCTGCAATGGTGGATGTAATTACATAGTTGGCCGTGGTTGGAGAGCCCATTCCTAAGATAATCGCTGCAATCATCGTAAAGAATAATGTTAGTAATAGGTTACCGCCGGCAAGGTCTACCAGACTGTTTGCAAGCTTCAGTCCAAGTCCCGTTTTTGTAACCACCCCAACAATGATACCAGCTGCAGCGGTGGCGGCTACTACGCCTAGTGCGGTCCGTGCACCATCCACAAGGGCCTCTACTGAATCCTTAAAGTTGCCATCAAATAAATAGCTTACTAAAATGGTAACCATCGCGCCCCACACAAGACTGTTGGAGATGACTGCTTCAGGAATTCCTCCGTCTGTCACTAGCTTTACTACAGGATAGGCAACAGCTCCCCCGACAAACGTTCCGATGTACAATTTACGAAAGCGTTCAGGACGAAGCAAGCCGACAACAATCGTTGTTAGGATGCCGTAAAATGCAGACATTACTACACTTAAACCGGATGCTAGGAAGAAAATAATAGCGAAGATCGGCGCTAATAAATAGAGCTTCTTGAATACTTCTTTTCGATCCGGCAGCTCTTCATCGGCCATGCCGCGTAAGCCTAAGCGCTTCGCTTCATAGTGGGTCATAATCCAAATACCAGTAAAGTAAAGCACTGCAGGAATGGCAGCTGCTTTCGCAATGGTCCAGTAGTCAATGCCGATGAATTCAATCATTAGAAAGGCTGCTGCTCCCATAATCGGCGGCATGAGCTGTCCTCCAGTAGAGGCCGCTGCTTCAACCCCACCAGCGAATTCCTTACGGTAGCCTAGTCGCTTCATCATTGGTATTGTGAAAGAACCAGACGTCACTACGTTCGCAACAGAGCTTCCGCTAATCGTACCTTGAAGTGCACTGGAAAATATAGCCACCTTTGCCGGTCCTCCTGTACGTTTACCTGCAAGCGTGACTGCTAAATCATTGAAATATTGCCCAACCCCTGTTTTGACAAGGAAGGACCCAAATAATAGAAATAAGAAGATAAACGTGGAGGACACCGCAAGTGGTGTTCCAAGTATTCCTTCTGTTGTAAAGTACATGGATTGTACCAGATTATCTAAGTCGACTCCTCTGTGAACAAGGAAGCCAGGCATCTGACGGCCCCAGTAGGCATACGCAAGAAACAGCGCAGCTATAATAGTGATTGGGAGACCAACTGCACGCCTAGTTGCTTCTAAAATAAGTACAACTGCTAATACCCCAACATAAAAATCCATTTGGGATATCTCAGCATTTTGAATGAGTTCATTATACTTAAGAGGCCAGTAAGCACCGACACCTATGCCAAGAACGGAAAGGATGTAATCATACCAGCTTAACTTTCCTTTAGCTGCTTTCCGTTTCGTAGCTGGAAATAGGAGAAAGATTAAGCCTAATCCAAAGCCAAGGTGTATTGGGCGGTGAATTTGAGCTGGCAGACGGTCGAATACAGTGAACCATAGTTGATATAAGGAGAATGCCAATAGGCCAAAAAAGACGATTTTAGCTAAAAGGCCAGTAAGCTCGCGTGAGCCGGATTCTTTGTCGTATTTACTTAGGATTTCTTTTTGCTGGTCCTGTGAGAAGGACGGATCTTGATTACTCAAGCATACTCACTCCTTTCCAGAGCTGCCACCTGTTCAATCGCTTTGCGTCGATTATCACATCGGTTCCTGCTCCAACGAATTCTTTTAATAGATAGGATTGGTTTTGGTAGATAATTTGATGGTCGGCCCTAACTTGGCCCACTGATAAGTTTAACTCATCAAAGGGCTTTGCATGCTCACTTTTTTCAATGATATATTTGCCATCCTCCATCTTAAAGACGTCATCACCATGAGCATCGGAGGGCATACCAATAGCTGTATCTTCATACACAAGCTTGGTAGGCTGCAAGGAATTCCCTTTAGCCTGATAATACTCTGAAACGCCAGATAGGTGTACAGAGTGGGTATATTGGATTTGAAAGGTTGTGTTTTCTTTCACTGGGAGATAGGCCAGAAGCTGACCCGTTCTTTGCTTTTGAAGGGAAAGTACATAGTGGTTAGGATAAAAGATAAATACGGAGAGCACCGTGATAATTACTAGAATTATCGATATGATTATTCCCCACTTACTGTATGTCTGTCGTCTCATTCCCTGTCCCTCTTTATAGCAGGAAAAGATAGACCAAACATATTGGCCTATCTCTTCTCTACTACTCACATTTTTTCTATTCTTTGCTGATACCTTTTTCATCAAAATACTTCTTCGCGCCTGGGTGAAGGTCAATTCCTACTCCCTCTAGAGCGCTATCAGCAGTGATGAATTCCCCTTTAGAGTGGGAGATAGCATCTGTGTTTTCGTAGATGGCTTTCGTCATGTTGTAGACAAGATCTTCACTTAAGTCTTTGTGGGTTACGAGCATAGCTTGAACTGCCACGGTTGTTACTTCGCTTTCCAAGCCATATGTCCCAGACTTAATAGAATCTTGTGCATAATAAGGATATTTCTCTTTCAACTCATTAATTTTCTCTTCGGCTACTGGTACGATGTTCACATCAGTAGTGGCAGCTAATCCTTCTACCGCGCCAGTTGGAGTACCAGAGGTAATGAATGCTGCATCAATGTTCCCATCTTGTATACCGGAAGTGGATTCTCCAAAATCAAGATTCTGCGCATCGATGTCATCTACACTCATTCCATGAATCTCAAGGATGTTCTCTGCATTAGCACGTGTTCCAGAGCCTGGAGCACCGATGGATACCGTTTTCCCTTTTAGGTCTTCTACAGACTCAATACCAGAATCCTTCGTTGTTACAATTTGAATTGTCTCTGGATAAAGAGAGCCAATAGCTTGTACATTATCAATTTGATTATCTTCAAACATTAGCTTACCTTCTGCTGCATAAGCCGCAATATCCGTTTGAACAAAAGCAATTTCTCCATCTTTATCTGCGAGCTTTTTCATGTTTTCAACAGAAGCACCAGAGGAAGTAGCGTTGGCATCTACATTATCAACATTGTCATTGATTACGGTTGCAAAGGTTCCGCCAAGTGGATAATATGTACCTTGGTTACCACCTGTCAGAATGCTGACGAATTGCTTTTCGCCACTGTCTCCGCTGCCTTCATCTCCACCGCTTTCGTCTCCGCCATCAGAAGTACCGCCGCCACATGCCGCGAGCACTAAAGAAAGCGCTAACATAAGTAATAAGCTAAAGAATCCTTTTTTCTTCATCATATAAAGACCCCCTTAAATAATAGTCGTCGCTAGAGTATTTTAGCAAGGTTGTACATAAAAAACAATATTTATGTGCAAAATTAAATGCTTGACAGAAGATCCTGTCCCTTTCTTGGAACCAAAATTATTATCTTTTTGGCACACCTTCTTAAAAGGCATCACTCCCCGACGTTGACACTTCTTGCCATCTTTCATTATCCAGTTCTTTCTAATTATCTTATCACCTTTTGCATGATTATGCCATGCTATTTAAGAATATAACAGCCTAATTCTCTCCCGTTTTCCTTTAGGTGCATAATGGTTAATTTTATTCGAATGAAACAGCTCCCTCCCCATTAATGAAGGGAGCTGTTATACTACTAACTCAAGAGATCTTCCTCATCACGCCTTTTACGTTTTTCATCTTCCAAGTGTTCATCATGATCCCGTTGCCGATGTGCAATACGACCAGATGCATTGGCTGCTATACTTGCGACAATATCGTCTAGGAATGTATGAACCCCATCGACAACTTTGGTGTCGAGGCGCTTGATAATACCAATCTTCTGCTTATCAAGGTGGCCGTATGTTGTGACGGCGATACTACCATAGCCAAATACTGCTCCCAAACCTATCGTTTCATCAATTCCAAATAAGCCTTCGTCTGATTCAACAATTTGCTGAAGCGGTTGGGACAGCTGATTATTTTCTGCTAATTTATCTAATTCCACACCTACTAATATAGCATGTTGTATTTCTCTCTTTTCTAATACACGATCGACGCTTTCGTAGCAATCATCCATAGACAAGGTGTCATTATACTCGGCTTGCATATCATAAACCACACGAGCTATGTCTTCTACCGTTACTCCTCTTTCCATTAATAAAGCACGCGCCGCTGACTCTACATCTTTACTGTGAACTTGTTCGTTATTTACTTGTGCCACGATTTCGTCCTCCCCTTTTTATGTTGACTCCTAGTCTATCATAGTAATGTCTTGCTGCATTGTAAAAAGTCTGCATTCTTTCTATTGGATTGGTTTATGATACACTAGAGGTATTGAGCGTTTATAGTATAGATTTTACGGGAAGGGTGTAGGATGACTTCCTGGTTATTGGAAGGAGGAAATAATTGTATGGGAAGAGATGGAACCATGGTGGATTACACCATCGACAGTCAGTACTTAAACGAAGCTCTAACGGTAAAAGTGTACAAGCCGTCCTCTTTCTCCCCTTTATATAAGTATCATGTGTGTATCATGCAAGATGGGGATGATTATATGCAGCTCGGACGAATTGCTACCTTAAGTGACCGCTTCCATGAGGACGGTTCAATAGAAAATACTATTTTTGTCGGTATTCATTATCAGGATAAATATGACCGTCGGGAAAAGTATCATCCAGATGGGGAAAAATTCACTGCTTATATGAAATTTTTAGTAAATGAAGTTGTCCCGTTATTGGATGAGGAGCTTCCTACGTATCACATGGGTGGTTCGCGAGCATTAATGGGCGACTCTCTCGGTGGAACCATGGCACTTATGACAGCGGTTAAATACCCTAACACGTTTGGAAAAGTGATAATGCAATCTCCACTCGTGAATAACTATGTCATGGAACAGGTAGAAGAGAGTACGGAGATTGGTACGATAGACATTTACCATACCATTGGTACAGAAGAAACAGAGGTACCTACCACAAGCGATGGGTATCAGGATTTTCTAACTCCGAACCGTAAGCTCAAGCAGCTCTTGGAGGAGAAATGCTCTGCTTATACGTATCATGAGCTTGACGGCGAACATACATGGAAATTCTGGCAAAAGGACTTAAAACGAGCACTTCCAACTATGTTTAGTGCTGAAAATCAGTAAATTTTCACACGCTAACTGTCAGAAAATTTGATATAATAGAGTACATTCTCATTCATCTAACACGACATAACGATCTTTTCATAATATAGGAGGTATTCGAATGAAATATGGTGTTGCCATTTTCCCGTCGAAAAAGATTCAGGATGTAGCTAATTCCTATCGGAAACGCTACGACCCGCATTATGCGTTAATTCCGCCACACATCACCATTAAAGAGGCTTTTGAACTACAGGAAGAAGATATAGAAGAAGTTGTCAAGCAGCTATCAGAAGTAGCAAAAAACACAAAGCCTTTTTCCCTTATGATTCATAAACTAAGCACCTTCTCCCCTGTAACCAACACTATTTACATGAAAGTGGAACAGGTAGAAGAATTAATGAACCTGCACGAGCGTTTGAACAAAGCTGATCCCATCCCGGAAGAGGATTCTTTCTCCTTTGTCCCGCACATTACTATTGCGCAGAAGCTCTCAGATGACGAACATTCTGATGTATATGGAAGCTTACAAATGCAAGGCTTTGAGTTTGAAGAAACAGTTACTCGCTTTCAGCTCTTGTATCAGCTAGAGAATGGATCATGGACAGTATTTGAAACATTCCGTATTGGTGAGGGGTAAGTTAACTTGATAATAGAAAGAGTAACGAATGCAGAAAACATTAAAGATGCCTACTACGTAAGACAAAAAGTATTTGTAGAAGAACAAAACGTTTCTTTGGATGAAGAAATGGATGATTTCGACCCTGTTGCCGAGCATTTTGTTGGATATGAAGGAGTCGAACCTGTGGCAGCCAGTCGCCTTCGCTTCGTTGACCATTATGGCAAGCTAGAGCGAATCTGCGTCATAAAAGAGCTGCGAGGAACTTCCCTTGGTAAGCAAATGATTCTCTATATGGAAGACTACGTGAAGCAGCAAGGCTATGAGCACACTAAGCTGAATGCCCAAACTAGGGCGCTCGGCTTTTACGAATCTCTTGGCTATGAAGTGATTTCAGAGGAATTCATGGATGCAGGTATTCCTCACAAGACTATGGTAAAAAAGCTCGGCTAATATAGAACGCCCAAGTGTATAGGCACTTCGGGCGTTTTTTAATGTTACCTTTTTCCTCTTACAGGTTTATCGTAAAAAGCAAAACTTATTATCTGTAGTATGTTCTCTCCTCTTTTTGGTGACAATGAAATGATGTATAAGTAGTGTCTATGAAATCGGCCAGAAAGGATGAGGGGGACATTGATTTACGGACAAATATTTGTAGAGACGCTAATAGGCTTTTTGTGCTTATTTGTACTGACTAAATTCCTGGGAAAATCTCAAATAACACAAATAACAGCATTCGATTTCATTGCTGCGCTTGTCCTTGGGGAGCTGGTCGGAAACGCGCTTTATGATCAAGAGGTGGGGATACGGCAAGTGCTGTTTGCCGTATTCCTTTGGGGACTTCTCATTTATACAACGGAAATGATCACCCAAAAGTTTAAAGGGACAAGGGGGCTGTTAGAAGGAAGACCGAGCATAATCATCTACCAGGGTCACATCCAAAAGGAGCAGCTTACCAAAGGAAAGTTAGATATAAATCAGCTACAGCATCTACTTCGTTCTAAAGAGGTCTTTTCCATTCAAGAGGTCGAGTACGCGGTATTAGAAACAGATGGAACAGTATCCGTATTGAAAAAATCGCTGCAGCAAACACCGTCTCGTGGAGACTTTGATATGCAGCCAGAGCCCGTCCCCCTTCCTCGGGGGATTATAACAGATGGAGAATTTATATGGGACAACATAAGGGAAGCAGGTCTGACAAAGGAATGGATTATGGGAGAGCTTGCAATCCATCAACTATATGATGTTTCAGATGTCCTATATGCAGAATATAAAAAAGGAGAAGCCTTGTATGTCGTTCCATACTAAGCTTCTCTTTTTTCTTTATTTTTGAGTTGGAACATCCAGCGGTATTGATCTATTGAGTATTCCACTCGTTCTTGCTTCAATAGCGCTATTAAATAACCAGTAACAGCCGTCCGGAACAAGAGCCATTGAGCTAATTCCTTCACACGAACCTGGAAAGTTTCGCACATATAAGCAATAATTGCCTCATGACTAACAGGCTCATGGTCTTCAATATATTGCATCATCATATGTAACAGCTCGTGATGGTATGCAATATTAGCATCTACTGTCGGATGGAAATCCATCTCATACTCGCCATGTCCAGGCACAGCTCCATCACATTGTATATCTTTGACTCTGTATAGGCTTTGAATTGTATGATACGCATCCGTTAAGAAAGGTATTCCATGCTTTTGTAAGTTATCTTCACTAAAATAGGCATCGCCTGCGTATAAAGTGTCATGAATTAAGACAGCAAGTTGATAATAACTATGGCCCGGCATCATATAGGTGGTGAAATGAAATCCATCCCGCTCATATACACCTTCTTGCAGTACCTCATCAATAAATATCGGCTTTCCCTCCAGAAACTTATTGCGAAGCTCTGGTAGAGGGTCGTTGCCCCCAAATAAGTAAAGAGGCTCTAAAGAAGGATTACGGAGGATTGCCTCTTCGTAATAAGGAGCAAATGTGTAAATGGATCGGTCCTGCTGCAGGTAAGAGCCTCCCCCATAGTGATCGGAATGAGCATGGGTGATAAAGAGATGCGTTACCGGCAGTGATTGCTCATCAAGCTGTCTTAATACTTTTTTCATCGTTTGGGTATCAATTCCGGCATCGACAAGCATACCCGAATCACCTTTACGGACATAGCCTATGTTCACAGCACCCTTGAAATAATAACAATAATCATTAATTTGTTTTAGTTCCATAGGCTAAACAACCCCTTCGACATGTTTGAAAGTATGTGTGTTCAGCGCATCTGACCGTGGTAGAAGCGCTGTCCATCCCACTGTTACACACTTTCGTTAAAATGCCGACCGATTCCTGTTAAGTCTGCGTAAATTTTGTGAGATTTACCAGCATGGGAGCTATTTGGAGTGAAAATTCGATTCTCTGCTGCTTCTGGTTTCGGTTTGTGGTGACTAATTTGTTCGCTAAAATGCTGATATTCCTTCCTATCCTCTTCTCTTGGCTCTTTATCACGCAAGTACTCCTGCAGGTCTAGCCGTACAAGAGGATCAATGTAAAAACGATCAGGCTTTACAGGCTCCATACGATTTCGATAGTCATTATACTGTTGATGTGTAATTGGTAGAATGTATCCCATACCTTCTCCTCCTCATCTTTCCTACTATCTTTCTAATACCCGTTTCCTGTATTATCTATTCTTCTTTCATTCGGTAATCCCTACTCAAAATGGGCAATACCCGAAAAACAGAACTTTCGTATGAAGCGCTTACAACACTTTTATACTATATTTAATACTCTATCCTGTAGGAAAGTCCTGCTCTGCTGCTAAAAAATTTAACATAGAGGTCTTTGTTAAGACTGAAAGCCCTAGTGTTGAGCTGACCCCTCCAAGTAATCATTTTTTTCAAATTTGAAGTCAAAGTCGCATTTCAGAATAGAGCCAACACAAAAGAGCTTCCTAAGCCTTAGCTCAAGAAGCGTTATTCTTCCATCTTTTTCTCTAACTCCTGCATACTCTTTTCAATATTGTTCATGGCTTTATCAAAATCAGGGTGCCAATCCTCATGCCATTGATCAAAGTCCTTTTCGAACTTCTGGTGCTTTCGTTCAGGAAATTGGAGCCAGCTTTCCTTTTCCCCAAGATGTTTATTAATGTCATGAAACGGCTTCATCCAACGAGGTTCGAAAATTCTTATGCGTCCCATAGTGAATTACTTCCGCCTCTTTCCACAACCGCAGCCACTTTTCTTCTTTAGTGGTTTCGGTGCATTCGCATTTGGCCGCTCCTGTGTTTGGTTTGCAGAATGAGTAGCGTTCTTCGTCAGTACCTTCCTGTTGACTCTCATGGTCCCCACATCCTTTCACAAAGAAAAATCCTACGCTTCTAGTGTATGTCTCCGTTCCTCTCTATGTCTGGGTTGCTTTCCTACTCCCTCGGAAAAATATGCGCTAATAACGAGGCACCGCCAGCAACAGCAAAAATTACCACTAGGGGCTGTATAGGGGGAGCATATAGGAAGGTCAACAGGATGACAACAGACACCCAGAAGCCTGTACACCAATGACAACTTAACAACTCCCCTATGAATGCTTGAAGGCCTGCCCCTTTCACTTCAATGTATTCCTCTATTTCACCTTGAGCGTTTTCTTTTCGAATGGTGTTATGAAAAGGACGTCTCATCCAGTCCATTATGGTGTCATAGACTAAGAGATTGGTAACCCGGTAGCTTGCCAAGATTAATATAACTAGCTCCATCCACGTAAATACCAAAAGGGTAATCCTCCTTTCCTTGTAGTGTATGTCTTATATAGAAAGAACTTGATAGCTTTTTTTAAGGGGATATGTAAAAAATCCTGCTATTGGATGGATAGCAGGACGTCCGAAACACGATAGATGTTAGGGGGTTATATCCAGGAAAACGGACGGCGCTCTGGCTCTTCGTCGTCTCCTTTGTCTTCTTCAACCTCTTCCACTTCATCCTTCTCTTCTTCCTCAGCTTCTGCTGCTTCTACGCTACGTGGTCCAGGTCCAAATAAGTTATCAAACGGGCCACGACGATATTCTCGATCGTCTTCTGCTTCTTCTTCCCGATCATACCGCTTACGCGTTGGCTCTATTACAACATTATCCGCTTGAATGATAACTTCATCTACTTTAATGACTCTTTTTTTCTCAGACATGCCATATCACTCCTTTTGATGACTTAATCGATACTATCCTATGTAAATAACCCAGCTATGGTATGGGCGCGTGCCTCTTTTTTTCATTATGTATGCTTCATTGCGGAATAAGCAGAAAAAAGAGCCCGAGTGGATGGCGCTGGACATCTCCCTAAAAAAAAGTATTACATTCGCCCGATACCGTGAAAAAATACAGGCTTTCGCCCACACAAAAGGGGTAGTAGCACATATTCTATTAAAGACAATAAGTCAATTACACAAGAAAGGGGAAATGACACATGGGTTGTGGCAAAAAGTTTGATTCTGAAGGCTGCGTATGTGACATCCTTAAAGAGATCGTAGATGCACAAAACGACGTATCTGATGATTGTAACTCAAGCTGTGAGCAATCAATCAATGACTTGCTAGGTGACACTGGAGGTTCTAACAAAGACACAGTACCAGTGCTTCTATACTGCAAAGACTGCAAACCTTTCAAAGGGTTCGGTGCACGTCGTAATAACATCGGTGACGTATTAGAAAGCTTCTACTTCCGTGTGAAAGAAGTAGACGAAGATTGCGAATGTGCGCTTCTTGAGCTGCTAATCGATCCAGATGCTAAAGATGACGATCCAAAATCTCCAAGCAAACAAAAAACAGATAACCTTCGTGCAACAGGCATCTGCATTACAGTAGATCTAAGCTGCTTCTGCCATATCACTTGCCTTCCAGCTATTAACGCTCGCGCTTAATCGAACGGCGGAGAACGCTAATGCTAAACATCTTAGTACCAAGACAAGGCGCATTGTCCTACCGGATGAGGCGCACTAGAATGTACTCATCAATGGAAAAAGCCAGCCTCCCATCTAGCGGAGACTGGCTTATTTGCAGCTAAAATCCCTTTAACTCAATATCTTTAATTTCCTCAAAAGGCACCTCTATCCGGAAGGGACGATGGAGGATTTTCATATGAACGACACCATCCTGGTAGTCTTGTATCCAACCACGGTAGTTTTTGTCGCTTGTAGCAACTTCACATTTCATTCTCGGTACTTGAGAAGGTAGGTTAACGAAGTAATCAATCTTCTCTTCCAAGTCCATTTCTTTAAACTTGCTTCGTCTTTTTCGATTGGAGAAGGAGACTTTTCTTCTTTCGTCAGCCTCGTACTCCTCTTCCGCTTCTTCGTCATGCTCCACTTCAGAATCAATAGTAGGTGGTGTCACATCGAAATCATCAAATACATCTCTATGGTCGTGATTTGTTTGCTCAGGTGGATTATCGAAAAAGCTATTCCCCTGGTCCGGCTGGTCAAAATATCCATCAAACCTTCTTCTCTTTTTCCGTTCTACTGTATGAGTGGCAGTTTCTGTTTGAGATGGACTTTCCTCTTTGTTTGTTGCTTCCTTATTGGTATCCCGCTTTGCCGACATTTTTTTCGGACGTTCCGATCGATAAGTGGACTGCATGGTAGGTTCGTTAGATTGAAATTCAGGTTGAGTGATATATAGCATCGGCTTTCTTGCTTTATCATCTTTTCTCGCCATTGAACACACTCCCCTATACATAATCCTTCTTTTTACTATATGCATAGAAGAGTCCATATGTGCCTATTTTTACAGAAGCAGTCACGAATGCTACAAACATGGGTGCTTTTTTTATACACCAAAGAGAGCCAATAAATACACCATGAAGCAGCAGAGCGAATTACCACAAAAAACCCCCTGCACTCAGCACGGAGTCAGGGGGAGAAAGGTGTAGGATTAACGTCCAATAATGTGGAAGCCGGAGTCTACGTGGATAATTTCTCCAGTCACTCCACGAGAAAAGTCACTTAATAGGAAGTAGGCTGTATCGCCCACCTCTTCTTGCGTGGTAGGTCGGCGCAGAGGTGCACGTTCTTCAATATCCTTTAGAATGGAATTGAAATCGCCAACTCCTTTAGCCGATAATGTACGAATTGGTCCAGCAGAAATAGCATTCACGCGAATACTGTGCTGACCAAGACTTTCCGCAAGATATTTGACACTGGCGTCTAGACTAGCTTTCGCTACACCCATTACGTTGTAGTTCGGCACTACGCGCTCGCCGCCAAGATAAGTCAGTGTTACAATCCCGCCACCTTCAGCCATTAGAGGCTGTGCAGCACGGGCAACGGCTGTTAAAGAATAAGAGCTGATGTTGTGTGCTGTTAGAAAACCATCTCGGCTTGTGTTAAGGAAATCACCTTTTAGCTCTTCTTTGTTCGCAAATGCAATACAGTGAGCTAGTCCATGAATTATTCCTACATCCTTTTGGATATGCTCAAACGTTTCCATGATGCTCTCATCATCGGTTACATCACACTGATAAAAGAGAGATTCTTCCCCACCTTCAAGCGTTGCTGCAAGATCACGAACAGACTTTTCAAAACGCTCGGCAGCGTAGGTGAAAATGAGACGAGCTCCAGCATTATGAAGGGATTGAGCAATTCCCCAGGCAATACTACGTTTATTCGCTACGCCCATTACTACATATGTACGTCCTTCTAATGAAAAATTCATCATTCTACCTCCTCATGGTTTTTGTCCTATTCATCATATCATAGATTTTATTTTTAATACTTGTTATTAGTACCTGATACTATTTTATACGAACTTCTAACGAAATACAAGTACCACGTGTGATGGGACAGATGTAGCATATGCAGAGAAAGGAATGTATATCCATCTAGTATGTGTACTATTCGGTTACATTGTCCTGCATTTTCATGATAGCTCACAAACTCTTCAGGCTCATACCCTTATACGAAAAAAACCACGCCCAATCAGGCGTGGTTAGTACTTAGCAGTATTCACAAAATTCCAGTATGTTGCGAAGATCGTGAACATATTCCGGAGAGCCGGTCACAATGAGATGATCGTCTCTTTTTAATTCAGTATCCCCATGAGGGACAATGGAATCATTCCCTCTAAAGATACGAACCATGATGACATCCCCTGTAAATGGGAAGTTGCGAATATGCACGTTATCATACTCTGGGTTGTTCATGTTAATTTGATACAGCTGGCTTTCTTGATTTGTGTACAGCTCAACTGAGCTTGGTGCAACAATCATCGATTTGAGCAGCGCCTTAGACGAGAGATAGACAGAGAACACTTCTACATTTATTGCCTTCAGCTCCTGATCTAAATCTGCTGTTTCCACTCGGGCAATTACACGTTCCACTCCACGCTCTTTTGCGTATTTAGCGATGTCGGCGTTCTGCCTTTCATCTCCTGTGGATACAACGAGTATATCTACCTCAAAAATACCTTGTCCATGCAGGCTTTCCACATCATAGCTTTCGACATCGTTGATTTCAAAGCAGGAGCTTGAAATACGTTCGTCGATTTTCTCCACTTTTGTATGATAGAGGTACGTTTCATATAAGCTTGAGTCCAATTCTCGTACAACAGGTAATGTCATTTGATTGGAGCCTATAAAGGAAACAGTGTACTTATGCTCCTGCTCTTCATCAGACTCATCGTATAGCTTTTTAAACACAACTGGTGCTACAAGGCAGGAAATGACAGAAACAAGAATAAGCGCTCCTTCCATTCGAGCTGATATGAGTCCCATCTCTTCGCCGATTGTGGCAGCAGCAATAACAAGAGAAAGCTTAGCAGTCAAAATAGAACCGCTCGCAAATACTTCCTTCCACGAGTACCAGCGCTTCAGTATGAGGGAAGGCACCATTTTGGCAATGACTAGTGCTGCGAATAACAATGGCATTAATATTAAGATTTGCGGATCCTGGAATAACTCTGGAATATTAATCCCTACACCGACCATTACGAAGAATATCGGGATGAGGAATCCATACCCAAAGCTGTCGAGACGTTTGACCATTTCCTGATTTGGGGATAGTAAGGCTACAATTACTCCGGCAAGGAAAGCACCGAGAATGTTCTCTGCCCCTACCGTTTCCGAGATGCCGACTAGCACCATGATAATGGTGAATATAGCACGTGTATCAATTTGTACAGTACCTTTAGACATAGTTTGAACAAAGGATTGATCACGAAATTTCTTCCCAAGGAAGTATATAATCACACCAGCTCCGAACAATATGAGCAGTAGCCACATACTTCCACTGTCTTCTCCCCCATAAATAGACACAAACACAGCAAGCAGGATCATGGTGGATAAATCAGCGATTACGGTTACAAGTAAGATGATTTGTCCAATGTGTGTCTTCATCATGTTTGCATCTTTAAGTGTTGGTACAACTACTCCTAAAGAAATGGTTGAAATAATCAATGTCATAAGAAATACGTTATCAATGAAGCCCAACCATACGAATATGGCGGATAACCCAAGCGATAACCCTAATACGATGCCGAACATGATGGAGGCTATCTTCAATGGGTTTGGAGTAAGCTCTCCTGTTGATGTTTTTTCTTTCTTTTGTCCACCAGCAAAGGCAGAGAAATCAATTTCAAGTCCACTCAAGAACATCAAGAAAATAAACCCGAGCGTTGATAGCGTTTCTAACCACATACCAGATTCAATCAGGTCAAAACCGCTTTTTCCAATTATAAGACCAACAATAATTTCTGCAACTACGATAGGAACGGTTCTTAGCTTGAATCGATGCAGTAATATTGGTGTTATAAAGGCAGCAAGTATAACAATGACGAGGGATGTTACGGATGCTGAACCGTGTTCCATATACTGACCCTCCTTTGTAAAACTATGAATTCAATAAATGTAAGCTTAGGAAGGTCGTAGCCATACCTAAATAGATTAAAATCGAAATGATATCGTTAATGGTAGTAATAAATGGTCCTGATGCAACAGCTGGATCAACGTTCAATCTATGCATAATAAGAGGTACCAGAGCACCAGCAATGGTCGCTACAATAAGGGTGGACATAATAGATATGCCGACTAAAATACCTAAGAAAATGTTGCCCTGCCATAGAAAGACTATGCCGGTTATGAGCAAGCCACAGGTGGCTCCAGTAATAAGACCAGTTCCAGCTTCACGTAATACAAGCTTTGCCATGTTCTCCTTCTCATGCTCCCCTGTCGCTAATCCACGTACGGCTACAGCTAGTGCTTGAGTTCCTGTATTTCCAGCCATTCCTGCAATTAGTGGAATAAATACGGCTAAAATAGCTACCTGATTAAGTGTCGCTTCAAAGCGCCCCATTAGCGTAGCCGTCACCATACCAAGAAAGAGAAGGATCACTAGCCAAGGTAATCTTTTTCTTGCGGCGGCGAATGCGTTCTCATCAGGACGGTCCATGTCGGAGACACCGGCTAGCTTAGAATAGTCATCGCTTGCTTCTTCTTCCATAACGTCCATAATGTCATCGACCGTAATAATTCCGAGCAGATGATTTTGAAAGTCTACAACGGGAAGGGCAAGAAAATCATAGTCACGCATCATACGAGCGACTTCTTCCTGATCTTCCCCAACCTGTACAGAGACAACCCGGTCACTCATTACTTCTGCTATCAGCCAATCTTCCTCTGCAATGATAATGTCTCTGAGGGAGATAACACCAACTAAATGCTTATCCTCATCTATTACGAACAAATAATAAATGGTTTCAGCGTCCGGAGCTTCCCTTTTTATATGCAGCATCGCCTCGCGCACCGTCTGGTTAGCATGAATGACAATAAATTCTGTAGTCATTATACTTCCAGCTGTTTTTTCTTCATAATATAGAAGTTCTTTTATATCAGAGGCTGCTTCATCATCCATGATGGTTAAATAGCTTGCAACCTGATTCTTGTCTAACTCATTCAGTATGTCAGCAGCGTCATCTGTGGAAATTTCCGCTAGCACTTGGGCGGCAAAGCGGGGGTCCATTTCTGTGAAATAATGCTCCACTTCCTCAATATCAATATGCTCCATGACTTCTGCTATTTCTTCGGGCGATAAGTACGTATAGATTTGCATTCGCACATCCGTGCTTTGTTCTTCGAATATTTTTGCTTGATCATACGGGTGCATTTCTAGAAATTCAGCCCGGAATTGATCAATCTTATCCTGAAACAATGCGTCCTGTATCTTTCCCCAAAGCTCTCTTCTTTCATGTTCTTCAAGGTATTCCATGGAAATCCCTCCTTATCGCCAATCGAAGCTAACACTCTATTTTATCGTCTGTGTACAAACGAGTCCAACCTATTTTGTCTTTTGACCGTTTAATCGTAATGGTCACATCCTGTTTTGTCAACGAATCTTCGTGGGTACTAGAGGCATTTATCATTAACTTTATTATGTTAAATAAACATGTCTTCTCCTGCATATTCTGATCGGTAGTAGCACCCGATAAAAAAGAACATTTATTTTAAAGATGGGCATGAAAATTCTTAAAAAAACCCTTCGAATAGTGTACACTTTTCATTGTACTTTCTTTTTGCTACGCATTGATAATAAAGAGGTATATACTTAACCTAACTGAACTACTAACAACTGTAGTCATCTTGCTTAACACATACGAGAAAGGAATCCTCTATGAACGAAAAAAATCAAGGTTTCAACATAGACGTAACGTTAATATTCATCATATTACTTATGGCTAGTGCAAGTTTATTTGCTCTATATACAATTGAGCCCTCTTTACCTTCTAAGTATGACGGCTCAAACTTTTTTGAAAAACAAATTATGTGGTACATTCTCGGATCCATAGTGGTAGCAGTTGTGATGCTCATTGATTATGACCGCTTCCGTCAATTTGCATGGTGGATATACGGATTTGGAGTGCTGACGTTATTAATGCTGGAACTCAATATTCCTCCAAACCTAGTTCATGGGAATAATGGTGCGGTCAGCTGGTTTAAGTTCCCATTCGGAACCGTCCAGCCAGGGGAGTTCATGAAAGTATTCCTTGTTATCATTCAATCGCACATTATCGTACGACATTTTGAAAAAAGACCAACATCCAAGACCATCAAAGATGACGTGTGGCTATTAACCAAAATAGTTGGTGTCGCATTACCTCCCATGGCTCTTATCGCCATGCAGCCTGACCTTGGGACCTTTCTAGTGCTAGCCGCCATTACCGGTGCATTAATTCTCGTGTCTGGTATTCGCTGGCGTATTCTGCTTTCTATTGTAGGTGCCATCGTCGTCGCTGCGGTTACCTTCGTCGCTATATACCTCGTGTTTCCAACAGCTATGGAGCAATTCTTAACTGAATCCTCCTTTGGACACGTATCAGAACGCTTTTATGGTTGGCTGCAGCCGGAAAAATATGAGGATTATGGCTATCAGCTGACGAGAGCCATGATGTCTATCGGCTCCGGTCAATTGCTTGGTAAGGGCTATATGGATATGGAAGTCTATATTCCTGAGAGACACACAGACATGATTTTCACTGCTATCGCTGAACAATTTGGGTTCCTTGGAGCAAGTGTCGTGGTGACGTTATTCTTCCTATTAATATATCGGATGATTCACACAGCACTAGAAAGCAATGATCAATTTGGCAGCTATTTGTGTGTAGGAATTATCGGTTTATTTACCTTTCAAGTATTCCAAAACATTGGCATGAGCATTAAGCTGCTGCCAATCACCGGGCTTCCCCTCCCCTTCCTCAGCTATGGAGGAAGCTCCCTCATCACCTATATGCTGGCAGTAGGGATTATT
Source organism: Pontibacillus salicampi (assembly GCF_042434395.1). Taxonomy (NCBI): domain Bacteria; kingdom Bacillati; phylum Bacillota; class Bacilli; order Caryophanales; family Bacillaceae; genus Pontibacillus; species Pontibacillus salicampi. Next base: position 442,763 of record NZ_JBHLTP010000011.1, read on the forward strand.
TTAAACGTACGCTCTCGTACAAGGACCTATATGTTTGATTAAGACACCGGGTGGATAAGCTAATCATTAGCATCCACCCTTTTTATTTAATCGGTCAGATGTACATATACCCTTTCCCAAGAAAATAATTGCTGCAAAAAGGAGGAAATAAAATGAAAATAGATTGTATTGGAGATGTGCATGGTTGTATGAAGGAGCTGAAGGAGCTCTTCCAAAAGCTTGGGTATGAATGGAGGAAGGAGATACCTATCCATCCAGATGGAAGACTCCCAGCCTTTGTAGGAGATTTAACAGACCGAGGTCCTAACTCACTAGAAGTCATTCACCTCGTTCATGAGCTAGTTATGGTTCAGCAAAAAGGCTATTATGTGCCTGGCAATCACTGCAACAAGCTTTATCGCTTTTTTAAAGGTAACAACGTCCAGCAGACTCACGGGCTCGAAACTACTGTAGCAGAATACGAAGCATTAACAGCTCAGGAGCAGGAAAAGGTGCGAGGGAAATTCATGGAGTTATATGAACAATCCCCTCTATATCTTGAGCTGCCAAAAGTAAACGCAGTCATCGCGCATGCTGGTATTCGAGAAGATCTAATAGGAAAACATAACAAAGAAGCTCGTACCTTCGTTCTCTATGGGGATGTCACTGGAGAAGTTCATGCAAACGGCATGCCCGTTCGACGAGACTGGGCCGCTCACTACGCAGGCAGGCGCTGGATTATATATGGCCACACTCCTGTTGAAAAACCCCGCTTCAAAAACAAGACAGTGAACATTGATACAGGTTGTATTTTTGGCGGGGCACTCTCCTCCTTCCGTCTTCCGGAAGAAGACATTGTTTCCGTTCCGTCCTATCAGGAGAAAGTACCAGAGAAATTTCGAACGTTTGAGGATTAAAGCAACAGGAGCAAGCTTTCCAGTAAACGCTGAATTACTTCTCTATGAATATGGAAATTCCCCTAACCGCTCCTCCTTATTACGATCTATAATACGTAAGGGTCTCTTTTCTATGAAAAGAGACCCTTTGTGTACTTCCTCATATCCTCTGCTATCTCCACTTGCACCTCCATGTTTTCTCTAGTAAAAGGATGAGAAAACGTAATGGAGCTACAATGAAGTGCTTGGCGTTCTATTACTTTGTGATTTCCACCATACAAATCGTCTCCAAGAAGAGGATGGCCAATGGAAGATAAATGTACACGAATTTGATGTGTGCGGCCAGTTTCCAGCTTTAACTGTACCAAAGTGTATTCTGGCTGCTCCTCCATTACTTCATAATGCGTGACAGCTCGCTGACCGTCCTCCCGAACTATACGCTCAATAATGGAGGTATCTTTTCTTCCGATAGGAGCTATTATGCTTCCCTTTTTTTGATTGAGCTTCCCTTCCACAAGTGCGACATAAGTCCTCTGCACTTCCTTCGCCTCCTGCTGGGTAGATAAGATGGAATGGGCGAGCCGGTGCTTTGCGACTAAGACGATGCCAGAACTATTTGCATCGAGCCTCGTGACAATATGTGTTGTGTAAGGAATTCCCTTTTCCTCATAATAGGCGATAATGCGGTTGGCCAATGTATCTTCAAGGTGGTGGACAGAGGGAATGGTAGCTAAATAAGGAGGTTTATTAATCACTAATACAGCTTCATCCTCATACAAAATCTCTATCGGCTTATAGGAGGGCTCTAAATGGACACCTCGCTCCTCCTTTGGAAAAACAATGTGCAACTCATCGCCTTCTGAAAGCATAGCACGTACTCGAATGGGTTCTCCATTTAGAAAGATTCCCCCCTCCGTTTTCACTGCGACTAGAATAGTGCGTGAAAATGCTCGTACGTAACGTAAATAGTCGCGTACGAGCATGCCTTCATGTTGCTTCTCTATCTTCCATTTCACTTACCATTGCACCTCTTTCTACTGGTCATCCGCTACGAAGGAATCATGTACTCGTTTCCAGAACGGGAATGGACGAAAGCGTGCAAATCGTACTTTTTCCTTCGCCACTCGACACTGAATGGATTTAACATCAGAGTAACGGCGAGTTATATGGTCCAATGTAATCAAGAAGCTTTTCTCATTTTTCGGCTTAAGCATACACGTATGATGCTTTGGCAGAATAAGGGGGGAGCCAATTGTCCGGAAAACACGATTATTGATAGAAGCCATTTCTGCTATTTGAATCGCTTCTAGAGATGGATGGATAATCGCACCGCCTAGAGCTTTATTGTATGCAGTACTTCCAGAAGGAGTAGAGATACATAACCCATCTCCCCTAAAGGTCTCGAAATGCTCTCCCTTAATTTCTACATCCAATACAACAGAGCCTTCCGCCGTTTTCACAGAACACTCATTCAAGGCTAGGTACCGATCCTCTGGTCCATCACCTTTCGGGCGAATGGTAATTTCCAAAAGTGGATATTCTACAACTTGGAATGGTGTACGAGCGACTTCAATGATTAATTTCTCCAATTCCTTTGGCATCCAGTCAGCATAAAATCCGAGGTGCCCAGTGTGAACGCCAATAAAGGCAGTTTTATCGAGACGGTGTATATATGTATGGAATGCCTCCAATAATGTACCATCTCCCCCAATGGAAATGACCAAATCTGGTTCCTCATCGTCCAGAATCAAATTAAATTCAGTCAGGTAATTTTTCATCTTTGCCAAAATTTCATCTGATACAGTGTCCCCTTTTGAGGTTAGGGCAAATTTCATAATATGTAGACCTCCTCTGCATTCACTCTAGTTATCGTCCTTTGTTGCTTCACTATCATTCCTGTTTCGAAAAATTGCCTGTGCTTCTTGTATTTCATTACGAATCTTTGACATTTCCTCGTCAAGCTGAAATGCTGCTTCTGCTGCTTTCTTTAACCGAGCTTTTACTTCCATCGGGATTTGCCCGCTATATTTATAATTTAGGGAATGTTCGTTAGTGGCCCAGAAATTCATCGCCAACGTCCTAATTTGAATTTCTGCTAATAATTTTTTAACTCCCTGGATTGTTTCCACAGGGTATTCAATGATGACATGATAAGAGCGGTAACCGCTTTCTTTCTTCTTAGTAATATAATCTTTCTCTTCCAGTATATTAAAATCTTCACGCTGCCTTATCATTCCGACAACCGTGTAGATATCATCTACAAACGGACATACGACACGCAAGCCTGCAATATCCTGAATCTCTTCTTCTAATGCATGGTACGGTACATTCCGTTTCCTTGCTTTTGCCAGAATACTTTTAATGGGCTTTACCCTGCCTGTAACAAATTCAATAGGAGAATGCATCGAACCATATTCATACTGAGCTCGAATTCCCTTTAATTTGACTTTTAATTCATCAACAGCTTGATTATAAGGCGCCATAAACATTTCCCAATTCATCAAAACTAAGCACCACCTTTTATTGTGACACCAGAGCCTAAACCTTTAGACTTACAACATGTCTACCTGCGTATAATATTGTACCATAAATATGTAAAGCATTGCGATTCTATAGCCGCTGCTAACGGGTATAATGACCAACGTTTGCAATCTCTTCCTTTGTCCCTAATAATAGGAATAAGCTGATACCGTACCGAATGGAGGACAAAACATGTCACAGGAAATCGAAATCGAATTTAAAAATTTGTTAACAGAACTGGAATATGAACAACTAACAAAAGACCTCCCCTTTCAAACAGAAGATAGATTTACACAAACTAATTATTATTTCGAGACGGACGAGTTTGATTTAAGAGAAGAAGGCAGTGCCCTTCGTATAAGAAAAAAAGAGGATACATGGACAGCTACACTAAAGGAGCCCCACACGGATGGACTATTAGAAACACACGATATATTAACAGAAGAACAGGCTCATGAATGGATGAACGATGAAATAGCTGGTGCCCCAAACATTGAGCAGCGATTAGCCAACATTGGCATAATGTATTCTGAACTACGCTTCAAAGGCGCACTTGTAACCGAACGGATGGAAACAGAATATGAGGATACGCTTATCGTATTGGACCGCAGCCATTATAATAATGAAACAGACTATGAACTAGAGCTGGAAGCAAAAGAAAAGCAGCACGGTGAACAGGTGTTTCAACAGCTGTTACAGGACTTTCATATCATAGAGAGAGAAACACCCAATAAAATTAAACGCTTCTTCCAATCTTTCTCCTAAACAGATTTGTTGAGTTTAAGACAAAGAGGTTGCTACAATATAGGAAACTTGGTAATAGTAATAATCCTTTGGTAAGTGGAAAGACTGATGCAAACAGCTTGCACCACAAACCTATACAGTGCTATAACAGTAAATGAAAGACGTCTTCTTTATTGATTGGCGCTTTCGACCCACCAAGTTGCCTTTAATTGGTTCAATGCGGTTGAGAAACGAACGAGAGAGTGTTATGCATGAATGAAAACAGAGCAACAGTGTATGATGCCATTGGTGGCAGAGAAACTGTTCACCAATTGGTCCAAGCATTTTATAAGCGGGTAGGACAGCATCCCGATTTAATACCGATCTTTCCAGACGATTTAACAGAAACAGCGCGCAAACAAGAACAGTTCTTATCTCAATTCTTAGGAGGTCCCCCGTATTATACGGAAGAACATGGACACCCTATGTTACGAGCAAGGCATTTACCATTCGAAATAACTCCTTCCCGTAAAGACGCCTGGCTGGCTTGCATGCAAGAGGCTCTTCGTGAAGTAAATATAGAAGAGCCTTATTACAGCGCCATTTTGGAACGTTTAACTCATACAGCACATCATATGATGAATACACCTGAAGACAGGAAAGGAGAATCCACTTGAGCTGGAATATGACTGGGGAATCATCCAACATGAAGCAGACGACAACATCCCAGCATGGTTTTTCCGACCTGTTAAAAAAGCCAATTGAGATCTATGTATTTATAGATCCTCTTTGCCCAGAATGCTGGTCACTAGAGCCCTTTATAAAGAAGCTGACAGTTGAATACGGAAGATTCTTTACAATCCGTCCGATTATTAGCGGTAAACTTACATCGCTTCATACCCAATCCCTGCAAAAGCCAGAAGATTTGGCAAAGGGCTGGGAGAAAGTGGCTTCTAGAACAGGCATGAGTTGTGATGGGGATTTATGGCTGGAGAATCCGATTAATTCTCCATGGATCACTGCTCTAGCAATAAAAGCAGCTGAATTACAAGGTCGTAAAGCTGGGATGAGATTTTTAAGAAAAGTACAAGAACAATTATTTCTGAACAAAGAAAACATTTCAAACGAAGAAATACTCATATCCTGTGCTAAACAAGTGAGTTTAGATGTGGAAGAATTTCATAATGACATTCATTCCGATTCTGCCAAACGCGCATTGCAATGCGACTTGAAATTAACTCGCGAAATGGACGTAGAGCAAATTCCTGCCATCGTGTTGTTCAACCAGGAAGAAGAGGATGAAGGAATTAAAATCACTGGTCTCTACCCATATGAGATTTACGTGCAAGTCCTCCAGGAGATGCTGCAGAGAAAACCAAGACCAGCAGCCAAACCAGAGCTTGAATCCTTTCTCGAGCATTATGGACTTGTTGGAACAAGAGAAATCTCTGAAGTATATGATTGGTCTGAGCAAAAAACGAATTGCGAAATGAAAAAGCTCATGCTGAAGCAAAAGGTAGAACAGCATCCAGCTAAATATGATATGTTCTGGCGATACCAGCGATCATAATATGAAGGTAAGGACAGCTTCCAAAGAATTGGTCACTTTGAAAGCTGTCCTTTTCTGTCGTGCAAATAAATCAAAAATAAACCAGGCCCAAAAGAGCCTGGTTTTTTATTATTGTCTATACCATTATTAGACAAAGGGGGATGGAGAACGTCACCTTTCAAACAAAGAGAGTTTACTTGTTTGGTGATTATCTCACAACCCTACTATACCAGTCGAAGAATTATCATTTCAATTGGTTGTGAATAACGTCACAAAATATTCATAGCTTTTCCTTATTTCACCACCCTATATATAAGCCTTCTTGTTAATGACCAATGTTGATTCTAGGTTATCCATATAATCCTGATTCATAAATGCTATATCACTGACCTTTCTTGAATACCATGCAATATATCCACGGGCTCGTCATATACTAATAGTAAAGCACAGGGAGGATTGGGATTATATGAGGTTGATGCCTATATTCTGGTTGATTGTCACACTTATTGCGCTTGTGTTAAATCTATTTGGACTCATGCGCCTCATACCTATGTTCTTTACCATGCCGCTTTTATTTGTATCCCTATACTTTACTATATTCACCCTTACCCACCGCCGATCCTTTAAAGGGATTCGATAATATATAAAGGCTATCTCCGAGTGGAGATAGCCTCTTTTCTTATGCTTTAATTAGCTTTTCAAATTCTGCTAATTTCTCTTCAAATACATCCAACGCTTCTTCAATCACTTGCTTAGAGTTCATATCAACACCAGCATGCTTCAATACTTCGATAGGGTAATCACTGCTTCCAGCCTTCAAGAAATCTTTATAGCGTTCCACAGCGCTGTCCCCTTCCTTTTGAATTTGCGCTGCTAAAGCTGTTGCTGCAGCGTAGCCAGTTGCATACTGATAAACGTAATAGTTGTAATAAAAATGCGGGATGCGCGCCCATTCTAACCCTATTTCATCATCTACCACGATATTGCTGCCGAAATATTTCTTATTTAAATCATGGTACAGTTCTGTGAGTTTGTCTGCCGTTAAAGATTCGCCCTCTTGCGCACGTTTATGGATATCATGCTCAAATTCAGCAAACATCGTTTGACGGAATACAGTGCCTCTGAAGCCTTCAAGAAAATGATTTAATAAATAGAGCTTCTTTTTCTCATCATTTGTTTCTTGAAGTAGATAATCATTTAATAGTGCCTCATTACATGTAGATGCTACTTCTGCCACAAAGATTGAGTAGTTGCCATAACGGAATGCTTGATTAGCCTGAGAATAGTAACTGTGTAGGGAATGCCCCAGCTCGTGGGCTAGCGTAAATAAATTGTTCAAGTTGTTTTGCCAATTCAGCAGAATATATGGATTGGTACCATACGTCCCTGAAGAATATGCTCCACTTCGTTTCCCTTTGTTTTCCTCGACATCAATCCAGCGATTTTCATATCCTTCTTTAATAATATTTACATATTCATCCCCTAAAGGAGCGAGTCCCTTTAAGACAAGTTGTTGAGCTTCTTCATATGGAATTTCCATCTCCACATCCTGAACCAAATCTGCATATAAATCATACATGTGCAATTCATCCAGACCTAATACCTCCTTACGCAAGTCCACATAGCGCTGAAGGGCTGGTAAACGGTCATGTACAGCTTCAATAAGGTTGTCATACACCTTTTCAGGAATTTTATTGCTATCAAGTGCTGCTTGACGAGCAGAATCATAATTTCGCACGGATGCGGTAAAATTGTGCTTTTTCACTGATCCGCTAAGGGTGGAGGAAAAGGTATTTTTAAATTGACCAAAAGTATCATACATCGCCTCAAAAGCTTGCTTTCTTACAGACCTGTCCTTTGATTGTAAATATCGAACGTAACGACCATGAGTTAAATCAACATCATTCCCCTCTTCGTCTTGAATAGTAGGAAACGAAAGGTCAGCATTATTCAGCATGCCAAAAGTTTGAGAAGGGTTGGACATAACCTCGGAGGATTTAGCTAGCAGCTCCTCTTCTTTTTCACTCAGCGTATGCGGTCGTTGACGGGTTACATCGTTTAACGCCTTCCGATATAATTTAAGTTCTTCCTTCTCAGCTAAAAATTTATCAATCGTTCCCTCTTCCATTGCCAAAATCTCTGGATCAATAAAGCTCATTGCACTGCCAACTTGAGTAAGCAGCGACTCTGCTCTCGTATTCATATCTTGGTAATAAGAATTAGTCGTGTCTTGATCGTATCTCATATGAGCGTATGTAAATAACTTACCAGCACGATTGGCCACTTCATCCTGCAGCTTCAACAATTGGTATAGCGTCTCTGCAGATTCATTGATTTTTCCTTGAAATGCTGTTATTTCAGGTATTTTTTCCTTGATAGCTTGAAGTTCTTTATTCCACACTTCATCATTTTCAAATATATCCTCTAGTCTCCAAGTCTTTTCTACTGGTATATCATCACGCTTTGGTAGTTCCTTTGCCATAGCTTGTTCCTCCTTTTGTTCACTTGTTTCATCCTATTTGTCAACCGTTTAAACAGAAGTTGTCCCCTCTCGAAGAAAGTAGGACTCCTTCTGTTTATTCTGAAATATCATACTATTTATACGTTTATTATATCGTATTTACAGAAAGAAATGCCATTTTTGATAACTTTCTTCCTATTGTTCTCTAAATAGTTTCTGAAGTACTATTTCATCCTCCTTTAATCCCTCTTCTATCGTCTTAGGTATAGAGATATCCTTACATTTTTGAAACACATTATGACTTACTTTTCTTAGTACTCCAAGCTTGGTTAATACATGGGCGTATTGTGCAATATTACTCCTCCGCCCCTCTTCCATAAGTAGCGGCGAGGTTGAAATCGTATGGGACTCTATTGTTATCGTTCCCATTATTGACATCGGTATAACTGTTTCCACAATCCATTTCCCTTGCCAGCTATAAGGCGCCTCATTACCGTCTAATAAACCATATACGGGAACATAGACTAGTGATGGAAGAAAGCTAGCATGATATCCTCTAAGATATAAAAATTGGTAAAAAGAATAAGAGGGACTTCGTTTAAAGATAGTATGAGGTTTACCTCGGAACTGCTTCTTTTGACGTAGCCAAAAGGAGTGAAGGAAGGGACTAGAAGGGGGCTGTACAGACTGTAATAATTGAGGTAGACTGCAATGCTTCATAGGAAAATAACGTAAACTTCCAACAGCCTTCTGTTTCCCATAATAGTAAGGATGCTGAAAGGTGGCAAAGGTTTGTTGCTGGGAGCAATAAAAAAATACGGCAGGTGAATCAGAAGATTGAAATTGGTGGAAAAAGAGGTTTTCAAATGATGAGAGAGAGATGGCATTTTCACCTTTAGGTTTTAAGCGATTCCCTCCGAGAATCCAAAGAGGTGTGATGCCTGCATTTTTATACCCTTTTGTTCTAGCTAACATTATTTCCGGGGAAATACGACAGCATTGGTATTCTATCGCTATTCTTCGACCGTTTAGTGTTAGAAGTAGGTCTGTTCTTTGCTGCAGCTGTGGAAGATAGACCTCTAACTCTACACTATAGCCCTGTTTCTTCAGCCATTGATAGAGTTGGATTTTCCCTTGTTCGTGATAGGGTCCTTCACCTCCTAATGATTCAGTGCAGAAAGCTCCCCTTCTGTGAGCAAAATGCGGTACCATCGTAGATCCAGCTTTAATTACTAAAGGCTGTTCACAAACTGGACAGAAGAATAAAGTGGAGCGAAGTAAATCGATACTTCTACGGGGGAGCTGGAACAAAGTAATTGCTTCCCCTTGTTCGTCTAGAGCTTTTAACAATGGAATGCTGCACCTCCTAAAATCTATTCCTACTATAAATACGACAACTTTCTCTAAATTCCTCCCCAAAACCCCCGATTGTTAATCGAGGGTTTATAATAATGGGGAAAGTAACCGTGCAGTCGATTCCAGCATCCGTTTCCAGATAGGTCTCTTGCGAAAGGAGGCCAGGTCTATTTCCTTAGCGTGGTGTAAATCTCGTTTAAAGTCCTCTACTAACGTAGTGGTACTTTGCGTCCTGTATAGAAAGGCATTTACTTCAAAGTTTAAGTGAAAACTCCTCATATCCATGTTGGAAGTCCCAATGGAAGCCAATTCCTCATCCACGATCATGAGCTTACTGTGCATAAAGCCTTTGTGGTAAGCATGTATTTTAACACCTGCTTGTAACAACTCTGGAAAATAAGAGCGAGAAGCATGAAAGACAATTCGTTTATCAGGTTTGCTTGGAACAAGAATTCGCACGTCCACCCCACTCAAGGCAGCTACCTTCAATGCAGTTAAGATATCTTCATCCGGAATAAAGTAAGGGGATGCAAGCCAAATCGATTTTTTCGCAGAAACAATCATAGAGAAAAAGACGTTCTTGATAACCTCCCACTCATTATCTGGACCGCTCGCAATCATTTGGACGCCCCCCATATTTTCAGATGCTGATAAATCAGGGGATAAATATTCACTAGTTAAATAGGCGTCTCCTGTCATGTAATACCAATCCTGCAAAAAGATAAGCTGTAAGCTTCTTACTGATTCTCCTTTCACATATAGATGAGTATCACGCCAGTAGCCGTAATAGGCATCTCTACCAAGATATTCATCACCAATATTTAATCCACCTACTAATGCAGAGTTACCATCGACGACTACGATTTTACGATGATTGCGGAAATTTATTTTATTATTAAGAAACGGTAAGCGAACTGGGGAAAATGGCACTACCTCTACACCTGCTTCCCGAAGCTCTCGCTTATATCGACCAGATAGTTTCCAGCTCCCTACATCATCATACAAAAATCTAACCTCTACTCCGCTGCGAGCTTTTTCCATTAATATTTCTTTTATCTCGTTTCCTATTTCATCATGCCGAACGATATAGTATTCCATATGAATATGATGCGCTGCCTGTCGTAGCTGAGACAGGAGCGTATCAAATTTCTCTCTTCCATCTGTCAGTACTTTCGTATCCGTATTAAAGGTTATTGGCGAATGAGCCAGGCGCTGTGCCAATTGAAATAACATTTTCTGATGATCGCCCATCTGCTCCATTTCATATGGATGATGATTTCTAGCACCCTCAATTTTTTGAAAAGCTTGTTCATCCAGCTCCCCTTTCTGCTGGAACATTCTTCTTTTTCGATAGTTTTGTCCAAAGATAATATAAAAAAAGAAGCCTATAATCGGTACGGCTGCTAACACTACAAGCCAGGTTAGTGTTTGGGATGGGTGTCGGTTCTCAAAGAAAATGACAATTCCTATAAACACAGCAGAAATAGTAAATAGAATAGAGGCGCTTCCTAATAACCAGCCTTGCCAATACTCCTTCGTTAGGAATAAAATGATGCCTACTATGGTTAAGAACACCAGTATTTGTATCCGTTTAAACATATGTACTGTTCCTTTCTCGTTCGTTACTTCTCTTACCGTTTTCTGCTAACGGGGAGTCTAACCTATTGTACGATAAAGGGACTCTTTCCGTTTCACTATTTCCATTCCCTATACCACGAACGATAAAGGTAGTAGATACATTCCCACTATAAATTATGTAAAAAAGCGACAACCGATAGTTCGTTGCCGCTACACATCCTTATTATTGTTCTGGGAAATAGGAAGCTATTTGTTCTAATGCATCCTCATTAAAGATAGTCTTTCCATATTCAGCTAAACGGTAAACCGTAACTGGAGATTCATGTCCGAACTCAAGTAACTGACTAAGGACGTTTTCCTGATATTCATCAGGCATCTCTTCATCTGTGAACTCAATATACAAGAAATAAGAATCTTCAAAGTGGTAAAGTTGATCAGAAACACCCTCAGGAGTATCGAAGTAATGGCTTAACTGAATAACGTCTTCGAAGTCCTGAAAGCGGATAACAAAGGTTAAGCTACCGCTTGAGGAAGCTGCACCATCAGTTTGGTCTTCCTCGCCTTCTTTATTGTTCGCCGTTTCATCGTCAAGCATGGACTCCAGTTTTTCATCAACTGGCATATCAATGGTTTTCCCATCTTCTGTTGGAAGCTCCAACTTGTGTCCATCCTTAGAAATTTGGGCCTTCGTTACGACAATCTCCAGACCTTTTTCCATAGCCTGTACTTGTATCCATAACGGTCCGTCTATATTAAAATCTGCTTCGTCATTAACTTCATCCATCATTTGCCAGAAGAGCTGTTCGCTTCTTTCTCTGTTGTACCATATCTCTTCTCGGTCAAACCCTCGATTTTCAATATCCATGTACGTAACATAGAATTTAACCGTATTTTCATTAATGCGTTCTATTTCCATAAATCTTCGCTCCCTTCAAGATAATTTTTTTGGTGGAAGGGATAACTTAACCCTTTAGAAGAGTTCTTTCTAACAACATACCCTGAATTGAGTATTTATAACCACTGGATGTGTTTGTAACCTCTTGTGATGTACTACTATTTTATGATACTTGAGGGTATATTGAAAATAGAATTGCTCAAAAAGTCAAAAACAAACGAATGACCCAGTTCTTGACAATGGTAATGCCTTCGACTAAGATTGTTTTAGTCAGGAATGATAAAATAATATCTTAGGTTAATTTCTTATTTTAGCGAATTTTGTAACCCTTGTCACTAGGTAGTAGGAGGTTTTTTTCCTTGGAGCTGGAGTTAATTAAGGATATACTCGTCATCATCGGAATTGACATCGTATTAGGCGGAGATAACGCTATTGTTATTGCTTTGGCTAGTCGTAATTTGCCTGATAAGCAGCGTAACAAAGCGATCTTCTGGGGAACCGGCCTTGCAGTTGGCATACGAGTGGTATTAACTGCCGTCGCCGTCTATTTACTTAAAATTCCTTTTTTACAACTTATCGGTGGGTTACTACTCATTTATATCGCAGTTAAGCTGCTATCGGACAATGAGGAAGAACCCGAGATTGAAGCCAAAGATAGCCTCGCAGCTGCTATTAAAACCATTGTTTTTGCAGACATCGTGATGGGTTTTGATAACGTGCTCGCCATCGCTGGAGCAGCACACGGAAACATCTTACTGGTGGTTATTGGTCTATTGGTATCTGTTCCCATTATAATTTGGGGAAGTAAATTAATCCTAACACTAATGGAAAAATTTCCATTTCTCATCTACATCGGCTCTGGTATTCTAGCTTACACTGCTGCAGAAATGATATTAAGTGAAGGTAACTTAGAGTCCTTCTTTCATACCTATGCATACCTCGAATGGGTCATGCCAATTGCAGCAATTGTTGGAGTGCTAGCAGCAGGATATTTTCTCAATCGAACTAAACGACAAGCAGCATAATGATTAAAGAAAAGAAACTTTCTGGTATAGGAAAGTTTCTTTTTTAAACAAAAACCTTCTGCTTTTCTTATGCAGAAGGCTTTCCCTATGTTATATGGTTTAGTTTACAAGACGTTGAGCTTCTTGAAGCTGGAAAGTGCGAACTTTTCTAGGTAAGAAACGGCGGATTTCATCTTCATTGTAACCGACCTGCAGTCGCTTATCATCTACTATAATGGGACGACGAAGCAGCCCAGGATTAGCTGTAATCATGTTCAGCAAATCTTTCATCGGAAGCTGGTCCAATTCCATTTCCATACTTTGAAAAACTTTAGAACGAGTAGAGATAATCTCATCCGTTCCGTCTTCCGTCATACGAAGTACTTCTTTAACCTCGTCAGTCGATAATGGTTCAGAGAAAATATTACGTTCAGCAAATGGAATGTCGTGTTCCTCCAACCAAGCTTTCGCCTTACGACAAGATGTACAACTTGGAGAAGTATAAAGTGTAACCATCCAATCTTCACTCCTCAATCCATATTTATAACAAGAATTCTTTTAAATACTTATTAAATTAAAATCACTTTAAACTAGAGCGCTTAAATTAAGTATACTACAAAGTTTCCTAAATGGGTAGATGCTAACATAAATTTGCTTGAAAGCAGAACAAATATCATTCTATGCAATTATTCATTTACATATGTACCATTCCACTCATTGAGAAAGTTAAACATCTTTTTTCGTTACCTTTTATACGAATGTATAGACGAAAGGTTTCAATAAAAATATTTTTTCCTTTTTGTCATGTGCATTTCGTAGCATATACAAACAGGGAACCTTCCTTCCTAGACTCCCTGCTTGCCAAATTTGAAATTATGCCTTTTCTTCTTCGTGCAATGCTTCCAGAATGTCATCTATTCCTCTATCCTCATCAATGGATAAAACTTCATCAACATGTTGATAGGACTTCCCATACAACTCTTTATCTTTATAAGCGTGAATATTAACGTACATTTCTTTCATCTTGTCATAAATGGATTCTTCGGATTCGTGTTCTGGGGACCAATAGAGGATTTCCATTTGGTTCAATTCATTTGTAGCAAGTGATCTTCTGGAATAACCAATGGATTTGGCATGCTCGAATCCTTCTTTTTGATAGAATTTGAGGCGTTTTTCGGTGTCTGTGTCATCATAATCAACAGGCTCTACCTCTAAAATAATCGGCTTCCCTTTCTCTTTCAACTTTTCCATAAGCTGATGTCCAAGGCCCTGACCACGTGTTTTTGCAGATACCCACACGTAATCAATAAAGATAAAGGTATCGAACTCTGCATACATCATAACGTGTACGGGACTTTCATCCTTAATATACACATCACTTTTTTCCTTTAAGAGCAACTCCATGTGCTCTCTGGATTTCATTTCCTCAATAGGGAAATATTCATTTAACTTCTCATACCAATTCATTGATCTACTCCTTTTAGTGTAGTCCATTTAATTATAACGAAAATTCTACGTTTTGTGAAATTTTGGTGTTGGGCTTTTTTACAATCCATACTTTTCCCAAGTTGCATATATTTAAACATGCAGTACATAGACTGGAAAGAAAGGAGAGGGATACTTATGCATTCTTTTCTAGTGGACATGTTATTTGTTGGCAGTGGAATCATTATCCTTACAGCATTCCTTGCTAGTATTGTACAGGGAATTATGACGTTTATTACAGGTGGGAAGCAACGTACTTATTATAAGGATTTTTCAAGAAAGATGCAGTTTACATGGCGAAAAGTAGGAAAAGCCTCTACAAAAAAATATTGGTAAAAAAACATCAACAAAAAAGGGGGCACGGTTGCTTTACCGTGCCCCCTTCATGCTTTTTGATTCGTTTTTAGTTAATCTAAAGGTGTATAATCCACATTCTCAGTGTAGGAATTGCCAGAATTCCAAAGTAAAAATTCGTTAATTCCTTGCTCATTCAATGCCTTAATTTGTGCTTCTACTTCAGCTTTACCATATTGTTTCGTCGCACCGCTGTATAGCCATGGTGCCTCAAAATCTTGAATCCACGGTCTTGAGGTTGGAGGATCTTCCAATTCTCCTAACCTTTCATTTTCAACCTTGGCGTATTCCTTCACTAGTTTATAAGGCTCTGTGTCCGGCTTAGTGATACCAAAATAAGATGTCCAGTGAGACGGGTAAATCATTGACGAAATGACATCTACATTACTAGATATTTTACTGAAATTCTGCCCAATCCCTGGCGCTTCTGGAATCGTTGCGGAATATCCAAAGATATCAACCGAAACATCTACATCATAATCAGACAGTCCTTCTCTCGCAAATTCCACAAAATCTGTAACTGCAGTAACCCTCTTCTGAATGTTGTTAGAGTCCTGCTCCTTATATTTGCCTTCGTTATAAGTCAGCTCTTCATCTCTACGCTCAAAACCTTCTGGAAAACGAACATAATCAAATTGTATTTCCTGGAAGCCCATCTCGGCTGCCTGTTTCGCAATCTCTAAATTGTATTCCCAGACTTCCTTCATAAATGGATTTACAAATGCTTCGCCCTTCCCATTAGTCCACACCTTGCCGTTTTTCTTAAAGGAAAGTTCTGGACGCTTTTTCGCTAATTCATTATCTTTAAAAACAACGACTCTGGCAATTGGATAGATTTGCTCTTTCTCTAGCTTCTCCAACATTTTTCGAGGATCCTTGATATAATTTCGCCCGATATCCTTGTATGGAGAATCCTCAGGTGGTTGAAAAGTCAAAATACCTGCATCTTCTTTAATATCAATGACCATACTATTTAATTCTGTGTCCTTTACAAACTTAGTCAGCTTTTCAAAGCGACTTCCTCCTGCGCTCGGGCCAGTCACATAAATACCTCTGACAGCATCCGGATACTCAAAATCCAGACCAGAATCATACACAAAACGAGCAACTCGATCAGGAAGTTGTCGCTCCCCTAACGACAATTGATTCTCAGAATGGAAGGAAACGGACTGCGATCCTTCTTCAGCAGAAACTACATTATGTAACGGGAAACTCAAACTCATTAGGAGAAATCCTATCACGAGTATGTTCTTAAGTTGTCTCTTCTCCATATACGCATCGACTCCTATTTATGTTATACCTCTATTATAAAAGACTTCTTTTCGCTTATGGGAAATTTTTATAAATTTTTTCCTATTAATTTGTATTTTTGAGACGATTGTCTTATGCATGAAATTTATAGCAAAGCGAAACATATTAAGTACTATCAACTGGCTTAAGTTTAGCTCTCATTATTACATGTTGTTTCAATAAGATAGATTCTCAACTGGAAGACATGAATAGGAATTTACCTAACGTCCAATCAACTTACCCATAAAGCATCTTTAATGTATTAGTTCTTTCTCATTGAAAAAAATCCTAGCCACTGTAACAGTGCACTAGGATTGTTATGGTCTATTTCACTTGCTTTTTGTATTGCTCCAATTCTTTCGTTGTGCATAATACATAATGACCAGGAGTTACCTCACGAAATTCTGGTTCTTCGCTAGTATCATGTTGCGACGGATCATACGTTTTACGTTGACGATTACGCTCATAATCTGGATCTGGTAATGGAATCGCTGAAAGTAAGGATTGAGTATATGGATGTAGAGGGTTTTTGTATAGCTCTTCACTATCAGCAAGTTCTACAAGCTTCCCAAAATACATTACACCAATACGGTCACTAATATACTTGACCATAGATAAATCGTGTGCAATAAACAAATAGGTCAATTCTTTATCACGCTGAAGCTTCTTCATTAGATTAACAACCTGTGCTTGGATAGAAACGTCTAAGGCAGAAATCGGCTCATCAGCAATGATAAAGTCTGGATCTACTGCTAGCGCCCTTGCAATTCCGATACGCTGTCTTTGCCCGCCACTGAATTCGTGTGGATACCGGTTAGCATGCTCCTTATTTAAACCAACCGTGACAAGTAAATCTTCTACCATCTTCTGGCGCTCACTTGAATCCTTTGCAAGACCATGAATGTCAATTCCCTCTGCAATGGTATCCATTACTTTCATACGCGGATTAAGAGATGCATATGGATCTTGGAAAATCATTTGCATTTTACGGTTGAATTTCTTCATATCCTGCTTATTTTTCTTACCATGCACATTTTCACCATCGTAAAGGACTTCACCATCTGTTGCATCATAAAGACGGATGATAGTCCGACCTGTTGTTGATTTACCACAGCCAGATTCTCCAACTAACCCAAAGGTTTCTCCCTTATAGATGTCAAATGTCAATCCGTCCACAGCTTTAACTACATTGTCTCGTGATCCAAAATGCTGTTTTAATTCCTTAATTTCTAGTAACTTTTCTTTTGGTTGGCTCATTTGGTATCACCTTCCCTATTTTCACCGAATGCACCAGTACTAGCCACTCCTTGTGTCCGTTTCCTTACAGCCTCTGGAATTTCCATTTTTGGAGCATTTTCATGCAATAACCAAGTAGCTGCATAATGGGTATCAGATACTTTAAACATTGGCGGCTCTTCTTGGGTGTCGATTTTCATAGCATATTTGTTACGAGCAGCAAAAGCATCTCCTACTGGTGGATTTAATAGGTCTGGTGGTGTACCAGGGATAGCTGTAAGCTGATCCTCTTCATCATCCAATGTCGGCATGGAACCTAGCAGCCCCCATGTATATGGATGCTGTGGATTATAGAAAACATCATCCACTGTACCTATCTCTACAATTTTCCCAGCGTACATTACTGCAACACGATCAGCAACATTTGCTACTACACCTAAATCATGCGTAATAAATATAATAGATGTTTCTGTTTTCTTTTGTAAATCTTTCATTAACTCTAATATTTGCGCTTGAATTGTTACATCCAGTGCAGTGGTCGGCTCGTCCGCAATAAGGAGCTTTGGATTACACGCAAGTGCAATCGCAATAACCACCCGCTGTCTCATACCCCCAGAAAATTGGTGCGGGTACTGGGTAATACGACGCTTCGCATTTGGGATACCTACCATTTCCAAAAGCTCAATCGCTCTACTCTTTGCTTTGGTACGATTCATCTTTTGGTGCTTAATAAGCCCCTCCATAATCTGGTTACCTACTTTCATAGTAGGGTTCAGCGATGTCATAGGATCCTGGAATATCATAGAAATATCTTTACCACGGACTTTAGACATTTGACGTTCCGTATATTTCGCTATATCTTTGTCTTCAAACAGAATTTCGCCACTTTTAAGCTGACCAGCAGGTTTCGGAATAAGACCCATTAGTGCTTTTGTTGTAACGGATTTACCAGAACCTGATTCTCCCACTATTGCTAACGTTTCTCCTTTGTTTACGTGGAAATCGACACCTCTAACGGCTTCCACTTCCCCACCTGTCGTATCAAAGGATACCCGTAAATCTTTTACATCTAGTATTTTTTCCATTCTACACACCTACCTTTCTAATCACGCATTTTCGGATCTAATGCGTCACGAAGTCCGTCTGCTACGATGTTAAATGCAATCATAATCAACGAGATTACGATAGACGGGAACCATAGCATATAAGGATATATTTGGAACGATTTGAATGCATCATCAATTAATGTACCAAGAGAAGCAAGCGGTGGCTGTAATCCTAATCCGATATAGCTTAGGAAAGCCTCGAAGAATATTGCTTGTGGAATGGTAAACATTGTATTAATAATGATTAAACCAGTAACGTTCGGAATTAAGTGTTTCATTAATATTCTAGAATCGCTGGCACCTAACGTTCTCGAAGCAAGAACGAATTCTTGATTTTTCAGCTTTAGGATATTCCCTCGTACAATACGCGACATCCCTACCCAACCGGTTATCGTTAAGGCGAGTGTAATAGAGGCAATTCCAGGCTCTAGCACCAGAATCATCAGAATAACTACCACTAAGTTCGGGATACCAACTAATATTTCTACAACACGCTGCATATAGTTATCAACACGCCCGCCATAATAGGCAGAGATGCCACCATAGGCTACACCAATAATCATGTCAATGACTGCTGCAAGTATCGCAATATACAGAGAAATTCGTGTACCTGTCCATACTCTTGTCCATAAATCTCGTCCAAGCTGGTCTGTCCCAAACCAGAAATAATGTTCTTCCACTCCGTTGGTGGCATACACATCATGCTTGAATTCTACTTTTGCTAGTTTATCACCAGATGCTTCATTGATTACACGTGATTCAATATTTTCTGGCTCTGCTTCAAACACATATAATGCTTTTTCCTCTAAGGCCTCAACAGACTCTCCCTCTAAAACTTCCGTTTGGGTCCCACTAAGTGGAAGCCAGGAGACACCCTCTAACCCTTGTACACGAGGCGGTAGATTCGTACGCTCTTTATGTTGCTCTTTAAAAGAATAATCGTTAAAGAACGGACCGAAGATAGACATCAGACCAACGAAAAGAAGAATGATGATACCAAGAATCGCACCCTTATTTTTTCGAATACGAATCCAAGCATCCTGCCAGTAACTAAGTTGAGGTCTGGAGATTTCTTCGCTCTTTTGGCCCGTAATATCGTACGGCTCGAACTGATCTTTGCTGTAGTTACGGTTTTGATTTTCGTCTGCCATTATTTCTCTCCTCCTGCTAGTCGGATCCTTGGATCAATGATTCCATACAGAATATCAACGACTAATACTATAAAGATGAACAAGAAGGAGAATAATAATGTAGTTCCCATTATCATAGGAAAATCATTCGTCTGAATAGACTTTACAAATTGCTCCCCTAACCCTGGGATAGAGAAAATGTTCTCAATAACTAGGCTTCCTGTCATCAATGATACAGCTAATGGTCCAACGACAGTAATTAGCGGAATAATCGCATTACGCAATCCGTGCTTAAAGGTCACAAGCGTTTTGCTAAGTCCTTTTGCACGTGCTGTAATAATAAAATCTGATCCTAATACTTCTAACATTTCCGTTCTCATGAAACGTGCTGCTGTTGCAATCGTAAACATAGAAAGAGCAACAACTGGCAATATCATGTATTGTGGACCTTCCCAGAATGCTGCTGGAAGCCAGCCAAGTTTAACAGCAATATAATACTGAAGAATACCAGCAAACACGAAGTTAGGTACTGATTTGCCTAGAACAGCTAAGAAGGTAGCACCATAGTCCACGATGGTATTATGTCGAATTGCAGCGGCAATGCCAAGCAGCATGCCAACTACTAGTCCTAAAAGTAATGAAAGTCCTCCTAATTGCATGGAAGGTCCAATCTTACTTGCAATTAATCCAGATATTTCACGATTATCATATTGGAAGGAAATCCCTAGATCTCCAGTTGCTATATTTCCAATGTATCTTATATATTGCACAGGTACCGGGTCATCCAGCCCATAACGTGCTTCCATCATTTCTAATTGCTGAGCTGACATCTTATCTTCCATTGTAAAAGGAGATCCCGGTAACAATTTACTTAAGAAGAAAGTAATCGAAGCTATTAGAAATAGGGTAATAATCATATAAATGATTCGTTGCACTACATATTTACCCAAGATACAACACCTCCTGTTGTTAATTTTCTTACTATTAAGGTTATCATAATTTAGAAAATTGGAACATATTATTGTAAGGTTTGGTCAGTTAATGTCTAACAATGTCTGAATTTGCTGAAATGAACCAATATTCATTATTGTTTGAAAAATTACCCCTTAACAGGGAAAAGGAGAGTATGTGATTGCTAACTCCCACATACTCTCCTTCTTCATGTGTTAAAAGGCTTCGTGTAGAATCTTATTTTTCGATTTCTACATATTTGTAGCTGTAGTCGTTACCAAATGGGTTAAGCTGATCCATGTTCTTGATGTACGGCTGAGAAAGTACAGAACGTTTACGCTGGTAAACTGGTGCAATTGCCGCGTCATCTAGAAGAACTTTCTCTGCTTCTAACATTGCTTCAAAACGCTCAACTGGCTTAGTAGCAAGGTCGCCACGAGCAGATTTGATCAGTTTGTCGTACTCTTCGTTAGAGTAACCCATGTCATTGTTAGCTCCGCCAGTTACCCAAAGGTCTAGGAAGCTAATAGCATCCTTGTAGTCAGGACCCCAACCGGAGAAGGAAAGCTCATATTCAGATGCGTTTTCGATACGAACACGCTCTTTAAATGGAACATTCTTAAGGTTAATAGTAAGACCTTCTAGGTTTTTCTCCAATTGGTTCTTGAAGAATTCACTAGTAAGTTTTGCAGCTTCAGTATCACTAGAAAGGAAAGAAAGTTCAATAGTATCAAAGCCTAGATCTTCTTTCGCTTTAGCCCAGTGCTCTTGCGCCTTTTCTAAATCGTAAGGAAGTAATTCGTCACCATTGATTTCACGGAAGTCTTTGTCGTTCTCTGGGTGCTGTACAAATTCTTTAGGAATGAAGTAGTCTGCAGCATAACTGCTGTTACCTACTGTGACGTCAACATAATCTTCTTTACTGAATGCCATAGCAATTGCTTTACGGAAGTTTTCATTTTGCATGAATTTTCCTTTTTCAGAAGATTTTTGGTTGAACTTCAAGTAGAACAATACAGCTTCAGTAAGTTCCTTGTAGTTTGCGTCTGTTTTATACTTGTCGATGAAGTCACCGCCAAGAGGAATACGATCCAGCTTGTCTGTGTTATAAAGGTTCACGTTAGTAGCACGTTCCTTAACTACACGCACATCGATATTTTCAACATCAACTGCATCCTTGTCCCAATACTGATCGTTCTTAACAAGTTTCCAGCTAGCTTCATGCTCCCAGCTATCTAGCTTGTAAGGACCATTGGAAAGATGAGTATCAGCTTCTAAAGCATATTTATCGCCTTGCTCTTCCACGAACTTCTTGTTAAGAGGATAGAAAGTTGGGAATGCAGCAAAGGATTCAAAGTATGGTACTGGTTTAGCAAGAGTTACTTTAAGAGTAGTTTCATCAACTGCTTCTACACCAAGATTAGCGTAGTCTTCTTCCGTAACTTCTTCTTCGTTATCAATCTTCTCAAGGATTTCGGAAGCACCCTTGATGTTACCGTCCATTAAGTATGGTCCGTACACAGAGTTTGTTTCAGGCTTAAGAGCTCTTCTCCAAGCGAATACAAAGTCTTCTGCTGTTACAGAGTCACCGTTAGCCCATTTAGCATCATCGCGTAAATGGAACGTATAAGTCTTACCATCTTCACTTACTTCAGTTTCATCTTTCTTAGCTACACCATCTACAATCTCTCCGCCAGTTTTCAAACGGAATAGACCTTCTTGTGTAGCAGAAGTGAACTGAATTCCTGTAGACGTTTGGGCTACACTGGAATCCATTGATGGAATTTCTGCTGGCTCAGAGATACGTAGTGTTTCATCATCGTTCTCTGCTCCTGATGCTTCATCACCTGAAGCGTCACCTTCTGTTTCCCCGCTGTTTTCGCCGCTATCGCCTTCTGAACCTGTATCACTATCAGATCCACCTGAACACGCTGCTAAAAATAATGTTAGCATTAGTCCAAGCACGAGAAGCAGCGACCATTTTGAGTTTCTCATTGTAAGAAATGACCTCCCCTGAAATAAATAATTCTATTATTTGGCAGATGGTTTTCATCTACAAATCAAATTATACAAGTTTTCGGACAATTTTGCATTACTTTTTTTGCACAAATTTTAAGAAAACCTTTAAAAATTACGTTTGTGTGACATAAAATAGGTATAATTACCTATAAAATTTAAGTTTAATTTAGCACTTTTTGTATCATATTGTTGTATTTATTCACTCTCATTTTATGTAACACTTATGATATTTGACCATTCACACTATATATCTTCAATTTGAGAGAATAAATATACCTTACATAATTTTCAGTCTATTTTACATTATTTACAATTCAGTACTAAGCTTGGACATGCTATAATATGTACTAGATTAGAATAAAGGAGTAGAATTGCATGGTCATTTTGCAAAACAAATGGTGGTTCCTTCTTATTAATGTAGTATTTAGTATTGTTTTCTTTTTACTAATTGCCCCCATATATAACTTATATCATTTTATCAACTCTGTTTTTTATGTTTCCTATTTTTATTTAATGGCTGCACTATTATTGTTTGTTATTAAAGGGAAATTTTTCGATGCCTTCACTTACAGCTTGAGAAGGTTTCAAAATCGAATGATGAAGGATCAAGACTTGATGGATGAATGGAAAACTAAAAAACTGCCTTCCGAATGGGTTAGACCATCTGTTCTAAAGGCTTTGTTCTTTCAAGGTGCTGTTCTTAGCTTTGGGATGATTGTCTTGCTAGCTTACTTCTATATGTTGTAACTTGCATTCCTGCTTGTAATTGCATATAATGCAAATACGAATTAAATAATGATGCGTTGAGAAAGAGTAGTACATCTCTTCCTCTGTCTATAGAGAGTCTGTGGTTGGTGGAAACAGATGGCACGTTGAGATGGAATTGGACTTTGGAGCAGTACTTCTGATGAGTAAGGAGTATCGCGCCCCAGGCGATATTGGGAAAAGCGATCTCTCTTTGGAGAGATAATTAGGGTGGCACCACGGTTCATTCGTCCCTACACACAGTTGTAGGAGATGAATGAACTTTTTTTGTGGAATTTCGAATAATTTGATGAGGTGATGTAATTGAAAACTGTATTTTCCGGCATTCAGCCAAGTGGAACGCTTACGATTGGAAACTACCTTGGAGCTATGAAGCATTTCCCAACGCTTCAGGAAGAGAACAATACTTATTTTTGTATCGTGGATGAGCATGCTATTACTGTGCCACAGGATCGATTAGAACTAAGACAGAACATTCGCTCTTTGGCGGCTCTTTATATTGCATGTGGTATTGACCCAGAAAAATCCACTCTATTTATTCAATCCGAGGTTCCTGCCCACACTCAATTAGGATGGATTCTTCAATGTGTAGCTTATATCGGTGAATTAGAACGAATGACACAGTTCAAGGATAAATCGTTTAAACAAGGAAAAGAAGGCGTATCTGCAGGATTATTAACCTACCCCCCTCTTATGGCATCAGATATTCTACTTTATGGTACTGATGTGGTACCTGTTGGAGATGACCAAAAGCAGCATCTTGAGCTGACACGTAATTTAGCACAACGTTTTAATAGTAAGTATAATGACATCTTTACTATACCAGAAATAAGTGTTTCTCAGGTGGGAGCAAGGATTATGTCCCTTCAAGACCCTACAAAAAAAATGAGTAAATCCGATGACAATGAAAAAGGATTTATTTCTATGCTGGATGATGAAAAACAGATTGAGAAGAAAATTAAAAGTGCAGTCACTGATTCTGAAGGAATTGTCCAATATGATGCTGAAAATAAACCAGGTATCTCCAACCTGCTCACGATTTATTCCAGCTTCTCTGGCGAGAGCGTGGATGCGATCGAACAAAGGTATAAAGGAAAAGGATATGGTGATTTCAAAGGGGATTTAGCTAAGGTTGTACAAGAAGCTATGCGGCCTATTCAGGAACGTTATTATGCGTTAATGGAATCGGACGAATTAGATGAAATACTAGACCATGGTGCAGAAAAAGCTAATCAAGATGCTATGAAAATCCTTCGTAAGGCAAAGAAAGCGGTTGGACTTGGACGAGTAAAAAAGAAGAGATAGTAGCATAAGAAGGAAGCAGCTGGTGCAATCCGGCTGCTTCTTGTTTTTCTCATTAGCTATCTTCTAATTGAAAGTAAATATGCTTTTTCGCTTGTTCCATGCTTGGAAAATACTTCACCTTTTCATCATGGTAGGATTGATCCGTCCATAAAGCATACCCCATTCCAGTTCGTTTAAACAACTCTGCCAATTCGGTAATATAATAGGTTACTTTTTCCGTGTCTACAGCTAAAGATCGCTGAAGCAACGCTTCTATAGAAGGCTGATCAAAAAAAGAACGATATAATTCAATTATTTTGATGTTTTCCACTGATGTACCTCCAAACTCCGTACTATGTATCCATTTTTTATTTCCTTGGTAATATCGTTTCCATTATAATATTCTACCCGCACAGAAAAAAAGGGGCTAACCCCATGTGCAATATAGCACGAGGGTTAGACTCCCTTGTTCACTTCATTATTTTGTTCTAGTTCCCATAGTTTTTCAAAGAAAGGTTGTCCTTTCACTAGCTTCCTGCAAAGCTCTTCATGCTCTTTTGTCCATCCATCTGTTACACCGTTGTAAAGCTGCTGCCAGGCTTGATGAAAGTCGAGCTGATTAATGGATCCGTAATAGCCAGGATCCCATTCAGTTAACCAATAACGTACCTCAGAAAGATTTTGAACTGTTTTTAATTGGTCCAACGTCATCATTAACAGTTGCTTAAGCTGGCGTTCCTTTCGCGTCAAACCAATCATGGTTACAGGGTGGGGAGAGAGAATATGATACTCTTTATCTCCTTCATCCTCGTGAAAATCATACGATTCAGGAGAGTGCTGTTCCACCATATCATAGACCAGTCTCTCCTGACGTGGAATTAACCGGCTTTTTCTTACAGGAAGTGTGTACCCCATTGTATCAACAGCTAGAATGGAAGTACCGTCTGTGACAATAAAAGCGTACTCTAAGGATATCCTTTCTTGGTTCTTACGTAAATATGCTCGTTTATACACCGCATCTAACAACGATTTTGGTAAATCCTGGAGGTCATTTTCAATGTAATGATAGAGCGATGCTTGTACATACAATAGTGGTACCTGGTCTAAGAGCTCAATCCCATCTTCTTTCCGCCATTCATGGAATGAACAAACGTTATAGCCATTCTCTTCTCCTTCGAACCAATTCACCCATACATCATGTAAATACAGCATTCTGAACCCTCTTTTCCAAAACGTTTTCTTCTGTAGAAATCAGTATGACCAGCACAGGAAATTTTATTCGAAATCACCCAACTTTTAACAGGAATCATCAGGAAATATAATCATTGCTACTGTAATAAGCACTATTCCAAACGGTAGTAAATAGCATTCAGGTCTTGTTTTTATAAATAATAAATAATCTATCCAGCCAAACCCAGCAGGCAGAAAGTTTAAGTACGCAATGATGGTAACGCCTCCTGACACAGCAAATCCGAACCCAGTCAAAAAAAGAAAGATGGATACCCACATCGCCTCTCCCCCCTGCCCGTCCCATTTTTCCTATATATATGTACAAGCCTACCCCCTCATTCCATTCTTTTTATACGAAATGTTATTCAAGTATGAAAGAAACTCTTTACTTCAATACTAATAAAGAGTATTTTATTAAATATGTGGTTTTTTTCTTACCACTTTGATGTTAGATAATTCAAACTAATAACAGAAATTATCGCAGCCTAATGGGAGAGGAGGTACATGGATGTCTGGAAAACGAGTAGTTCGTGTCAGAAAGAAAAGAAGACTTAGAAAAAGAAGAGTACTGCTAGCCGGCATCATTGTACTGTTATTATCTATAGTCTCTTATTCATCCTTTCAATTTGTAGCCGGTCAAAACCTCGGTTCTGAGAATGGTGGGATTGGCAATTCAGATGAAAACAAAGAAAAAACGGAGCAATTTGAAAATCGTCAGGAATATGATTTTGAGGAGCCGGAAGATAAAAAAATCAACATACTGTTTGTAGGGAGCGACCAACGAGAGGAAGAAGTCTCTAGAACAGATACGATCATGATTGGTCAATATGATACGGAAAGCGGCGAAGCAAAACTCGTTTCCATCATGAGGGACACATTCGTTGAGATTCCTGAATATGGCTATAACAAAATTAATGCATCTTATGCCATCGGAGACGTAGCACTTCTAACGGAAACCATCGAGAGCAACTTCGGAGTTCCAATTGATCACTATGCTGTCGTAAACTTTAATGGGTTCAAGGACATCATTAATACTATAGCACCAAGTGGAATTGAGATGGATGTTGAAAAAAGAATGCAATATCAGAGTGGTTCAGGTGATGTAAATATCGATTTATATCCTGGTGAGCAAATGCTGGACGGAGAAGAATTGTTAAACTATGCAAGGTTCCGCAGTGATAGCGAAAGTGATTTCGGTCGCGTTCGTCGTCAGCAGCAGGTGATGTCCGCTCTGAAAGAAGAAATGCTTTCCTTTAGCAGTGTACCAAGCCTTCCTAAGACAGCTGGCTTACTCACTTCCTATATTGCTACTGATATGACCAACACAGAAATAATGAATTATGGACGTAAATTCTTACTAGACCCTCCAGAGAACATGGAAACCAAACGAATTCCAGTCGAAGGTTCTTACACGAATGAACGTATTGAAGGCAAGGGTGCAGTTTTATCCCATAACGAGGAACAAAACCGCCAAGCTATACAAGAATTCTTAAACGGTACAGGCGCAACAGCCAATACGGAAACGGAATCTACTAATGAGGAATCCATTTCCTCACCATCTTAACAAGAGAGCCAGCGAGGCTCTCTTTTTTATTGCATGGATTTGTTTAGCCTAAAGTTGAGGTTAGGTTGATTCATACATATAAGGAGGGAGATAGTGGCAGACTTGGAATCGCAATAATTTTTGTTGGAGAAATATTCCTTATATTTCAAATCAAATATTCCAACAAAGTCACCATACAGTTTAACAATCATGAGAGCCTAACAAACAAGCACCCCCAACAAATTGGAGGTGCTTGTGAGTATTATCCTTCAAAGCGTTTGAAGATTAACGTGGCGTTGTGTCCACCAAAGCCTAAGGAATTACTGAGAACAGTATTTACACTTGATTGTCTAGCTTCGTTTGGCACAATATCCAGGTCACAGTCTGGATCTTTGTTTTCGTAATTAATGGTAGGGGGCAGGGTGTTATCTAAAATGGCTTTAATTGAAACAACTGCTTCTACTGCTCCAGCGGCACCTAGCAGGTGTCCTGTCATGGATTTAGTGGAGCTCATGGCTAGTTTGTATGCATAATCGCCAAATACGTTTTTTACTGCTTCTGTTTCAAATTTATCATTCAATGCTGTTCCTGTACCGTGAGCGTTAATGTAGTCTACTTCTTCAGGACTCAAACCAGCATTCTCCAGTGCCTGCTTCATAGAACGAGTCGCACCTTCTCCGCTTGGAGCAGGTGCTGTAATATGATGGGCATCTCCAGTAGATCCATATCCTACAATTTCAGCAAGAATGTTTGCTCCACGTTGTTGAGCGGATTCCAGTGTCTCCATAATAAGGACACCAGCACCTTCTCCCATTACGAAGCCACCACGCTCCTTATCAAAAGGACGGCTCGCTTTGGTTGGGTCCTCCTCTGTAGCAAGTGCCTTCATTGAAGAGAATCCAGCAAAAGAGATATTGGTTAGTGGTGCTTCTGTACCTCCTGCTATCATGATATCTGCATCTCCACGTTCAATTACTTTATAAGCATCTCCAATGGAGTTAGCACCTGATGCGCAGGCAGTTACGGTGCAGGAGTTAATTCCTTTTGCCCCAAGGGCGATAGATACTTGACCTGCTGCCATATCCGGAATCATCATTGGTACAAAGAAAGGACTAACACGACGTGCACCCTTATCTAAGAATTTACGGAAGTTATCCTCGTATGTGGTCATACCACCAATTCCAGACCCAATCCATACTCCCGTACGTGTATCGTTTTCTTCCGTTATTTCAAGATTTGCATCCTTAACTGCCATTTTGGCTGCTGCAAGTGCATACTGCGTGAATGGGTCCATCTTTTTGGCTTCTTTTTTATCCATATAATTTGCAGGGTCAAAATCCTTAAGTTCTCCTGATACATGTACAGGAAATTCTTCTTTATTAACTCGTGTAATGGGGCCAATACCTGACTTTCCATTCACAAGGCTATCCCACATTGTTTCTACATCATTACCGACGGGGGATACAGCTCCCATTCCAGTAATTACTACTCTTCTTGCATCCATAAGAACTTCCTCCTTCAATTAAATTCCATACCGTAATGCTACTGCGCCCCAGGTGAGTCCGCCACCGAAACCAACTAGCACTACAACATCGTTGTCTTTTATTTTACCGTTTTCTACGTTCTCTGATAAGGCAATTGGAATAGTTGATGAAGAAGTATTTCCATACCGTTTCACTGAAGTAGCCATTTTATCCTCTGGAATCTCCAATCGCTGCCTAGCTGCTTCCATTATACGAATATTGGCCTGGTGCGGAATGAGGAAATCTACTTCTTCTTTAGTGAGTCCTGCTTTTTCTAAGACATTTATAGAGGACTCTGGCATTTGCCTTACTGCGAACTTAAATACTTCTCGGCCATTCATTTTAATAAAATTGTCTTCTTTGCTTTGGTATAAATGCTCTGCTCCGCTTGGGTCGGCACCTAGCTCAAAGGATAGGATCCCCTTCCCTTCACTAACAGGTCCAATAACGGTAGCACCAGCTCCATCTCCAAATAAAACACAGGTGTTACGGTCTGTCCAGTCAGTAATCTTGGATAGCTTCTCAGCTCCAATGACTAGGACATTGTCATATACACCATTCTGGATAAATTGGGCCGCTGTAATCATACCATACATATAGCCTGCACAAGCTGCAGACATATCCATGGATGCGGCATTTGTTGCACCTAGCTTATGCTGTACCAGATTTCCGACGGATGGGAACGGAGAATCCGGTGTTACGGTTGCTACAACTATTAAATCAATATCTTCTGGCTTAAGATTCGCATGCTCCAATGCTTTAATAGATGCTTCATATGCCATATCTGATGTGTCTACTTCATCTGTGGCCAAACGACGCTCTTCAATTCCTGTCCGTGTACGAATCCATTCATCATTCGTATCAACCAGCTTTTCCATATCAAGATTTGTGAATACGCGATCTGGCACATAATGGCCAACTCCTAAAATCCCTGCGTTTCTCATATATTCAGCCCCTTAAAGGTAGTTTCTATTATCAATTCTTATGACTTGGTACTAATTTTAAGATAATATTACATGATATTCAAGTAAAACTCATCGTCATCGTTAGACAAACGCCCTATCAATTCGCCTCACCCTACCATATGATAATACCAAACAACGGTTGGATGCGTTTATGTGGAGGTGATGAGGTAATGGCTGAGAAAGAAAAAACTTCTGTCGACTTTAACCACTTTATGTTTGGAAAAAGAACTGATACGTCTTCTGAGCAAGAAGAAGAAACCAATAAAGAAGAAGCAGGCTCCTTTGATTTAGTGGATACGACAGAAACGATAATCGAAACGTACCATCAGCTTTCCCCTTATGTTAAAGAAATAACGAACATGATTAAAAAATGGAAAGGCTAACAGTACAAATAAATCCTCGTCCTCCTAATTATAAGGGACGAGGATTTTAGTTATATAGGCTATTTTACTTCTTTTTATTGCTACTCATGTCTTTATTCGTTTCATTTGGCAATTTGCCCGACTCTTTATAGGTTTCTACAGCTTGTACCACTTTCTTCTGAAGCGAGTCGGGTACAGTGGAGCTAAATTCACCAAGGGATATTGCATCCTCTTGAAAGTCATAGGTTAAAACGCCTTCTGGCAGTTCTCCCTTATGAAATTGCTTGGCGGCTTGTAAATATAGACGGTCTACGTGCTGAATAGTGCTCGTTAAAACCGTTTGATCACCAAAATTTGATTGATCTGAAACATAGCCGATAGCCTGTAATTCATTTTCCTTTATCGTTTCCATCAAGGGAACATTAAAGCCATCCCCAGCTGGATAGAAAACATCCACATTATCCAACTTCATCTCCTTAAACAAGAGCTTGGCTCTAGCGGAATTATCCCAGCTATTTACGTATTGAATAGAGATGTCGACATCGGTATTTTGATATTTAGCACCTTCATAGAAACCTTCAATTTCTGGCTGCCATTCATATGCACCCACTACTCCAACATGATTTGTCTCTGACATTCCCGCTGCTACCATGCCACCAAAAAACCCCATTGCATGAGAGTCGAAGTTCAGACTCGTGATATTTTCTCCACGGTCATTTCCATTAAAGAAGATAAAATGTATATCAGGGTATTCCTCCTGGAGTTCATCGAAGTATTTTCCAAAACTGCTGCCATGGCCAAATACTAGGTTTACACCTTCGTTCGAAAATTCTTCAACAGCCTTTTGAGCGGCTTCTTTATTTTGTATATGCTGTTTAAAATAGACATCAACACCAAGCTCTTCTTTTATATCTAACAGGCCAAGATACCCTTTCTTGCCCCACACTTGATCTTGCACAGTATGCTCTACCAGCATGCCCACTTTATGGACATTCCCTTGCCCCATAGCGTTAGAGCAACCGGTTACAGCTATTGAAGCTATGAACACTACCACCATTACCATTGCTAATCTCCATTTCACAAGCGAGCACCTCATTCACAAGAAATCTTTTCGAAACATTGTACAAATCTAGTGATATTGTACCTTGTTCTCCATGATTCGTAAATATTTCGAGGATGAGATGAATTTACGAAGTATAATATCCAGCAAATTGTTGGCGATGTTTGAGATAAGCCTGCTTCCTTTTGTCATAAGCAACAGACCGACCTAGTTCGATATCATGCTCTTTGTCACCACAATCGTCCATTCCAACTGTAACTAATGTCTTTTCGTTATAGTCTTCTTCATTTACTATCCGTGGAAGAAAGTCCTCTACAGGGATAGACTCCTCTCCAAGCTCCTCCACGGGAGTATCTATCCAAGGGCCATATAAGCTCGGCCCCCAAACGGTTGTCCAGCCCTCCATTGGAGTCGGTTTACTTCCGTTAAACACAAAACGAATGCGAGAAGTGGACGATAAGGATTGGAGACGTTCATAAGGTACTTGCACACCATTCTGCTCCATTACAAATATCGCCCTTACTTTATCCTCCTCTTCCTGCAAGCATTCTTCTATTGATTCATAAAAGGAAAAATTAGCATTCCTTCCGACATATAAATACACCGTTTCTTTTTGCTTAGTAAGCTTATCAATGCCGATTACTTTAACACCTTGTTCTAACAGCCGCTGCAATAAATGAAACCCCAATCCTTCTAAACAGCCCCATATCATAAATGTCATATCTATTCCCTCCTACTATACACTATGAAGAAAATGATGAATCATGCTTATATAGGGGAGTCGAGTCTTGTTTCCTGCTGCATTAAAAAATGTACGATGGATGGGGTGACACGAGGTAATATTGGTTGAATGGCGAGCTTTAACCAAACAGGGATACCTTGTTGCTCTTGGTTCTCTTCAAAACGCCTACTATGCTCATGAACAGAATAATAAGGACTTTGCACATCATGAAAAATTAAAGAGGGCGCTTTAGTCGAAACCAATGTAGCTGGCTGGATAACCTGCTCTTCTGTTTGTTTCTCTTCTATTTCATATGCCTTAGCCAGCTCTTTATTTAGCTTTTTAAAGTATAACTGGTTGGATTGCTCTTGATTATACATTGCTTTCAGGTCAAGACATGGTGTAAACATAATGTGGGAACGGATAGGAATATCGTATTTTAATTCCCACCGAAATGCAGTGTATGTTCCCATGCCTTCGGATACTACATGTATAAAGGGATTTACAATCTCCTGCCGCTTCACAGTTTGGAAGACTTGCTGTAAAAGGTGAGTCGTTTTAGGACTGCCCCACCCATTTCCATATAAATGACACGTAAATAATGTGTATCCTCTATTTAATAGTGATTGCAATAACTCTGCCCTAGCTGGATGTTCACTCCAAAAAGACTGATGCTCTTCTACATAATGACCAGCATCTCCTAAATAAAGCACCAGGAATCCGTTCGGTTTTTCTGGTATGTGTAGAAGACACGGCTGTTTATCTAGCGTAAACGTTCTAGTGATAGTTGCCTGGGAGTTATCCATACGTCTCTCATCCTTTATAAAAGGGTTATATCCTTTATAATGTATGTTTGTAATATTACGTTGTATGGTCGAATGCCTTGTTATTGAAAAGTAATCCCCATCCCATTAAAAAATTTTGGTTTCTTTTTTTGAAAACGTTTGATAAACTTAAAGCAGAATGTCGAATTAGAGGTGAGCTATATGCGTTTATTCTGGACTATTTTCTGGAGCTTTTTATTAAGCTTAATGGTTACATATGTTGTTTCAAGCATCAATGTTGGTCCATTTAAGCTAACCAATGCTATCGTGTTAACAGTCGGTTTCACCTTAACCGTAGTCCTCCTTGCTGAAGGCGGTCTTAAAGAAGAATCAGATTCCTAGGACGATAGATAATATCTATTCGTTCTTTTTCGAGGTAAATGCAGAAAATCCTCCTTCCAGCTGAGGAAGGAGGATTTTTTGTGTGGTTTTCTATTGTTATATTATGGTTTTCTTTTATAGGTCCAAACACGATCTTGATTGGTGTTTTCAGGAAATGTCTGACCAGAATGAAGGCGGACCTGTCTTGGATCCTTCACCATACTTCCTGTTTCACCGATTTCTACATATACACCATTATTTGGCGCCTTATCGCCATGCTTAAACTGATGTCTTTGCCCCATTTGCTTAACTCCTTTTATTTGTCTTTACGTGTAGTTTGAGTTGGATGGGGATTTTTATACGAAAGGTAAATATTTTAATACCAGGGTAATGGGTTGATGCCAAGAAGCGCTCCTAATGGTAAAATATATCTTTGGAACCTTTTTGGTGGTTGGTAGGTATTGTAGGCAGCCTGATTTCCTTGTCTTTGATACGGCTGTCGTAAGGAAATATTTGCTTTGACCTGATGATGAGGCGGTGCAGCCATCGAAGAAGTACCTTCTACATTTTGTGGTACAGCAATATATACATATTCTCCGTCGAGGCCGGTGATTATGCCGTCTACATACTGTCCGTCAGCCAGCTCTGCAAGCACGTATTGTTTCATATGCTTGTTACACAATGAATACATATGAGGATAGTTCTGGCTTTGCCCTTTACCAAATTTCAAATGAAACGACCTCCCTCTTTTAGTTATAGGATATTCACCCATACCCATCTATGTGCGTACGAATGATGTACAGTGGAACTTAGTTACTTAAATAGGGTAAGTACCTAGGAAAGAAAAAGGTCAACACAGGAGGATAATACAAGATGGAAAAATTATATGAACTGCTCCAATTCTTATTTCTAGGATTGTTTCAAGGATTTACAGAACCAATACCCATCTCATCTAGTGGTCACCTTGTTATGGTGAAGGAAATATTTGGATTGAGTGGGCAGTTGCAAGGATTAACCTTTGAAGTCCTGGTGAACTTCGGATCTCTCATTGCTGTTCTGATTGTTTACCGAAAAGACCTTATACGACTTATTGTTAATGGAACAGGCTATCTCTTATCCAAAAATCGTTCAGAGGTGCAAAAGGACGATTTTCGTTTTATTCTATACTTAATTATTGGTACCATTCCAGCAGGTGTCCTTGGAATTCTATTAGAGGATTGGATAGAGGCTACATTTGGTAACACAGCTAGCTTTGTAGGGTTAATGCTCATTATTACTGGTTTGGCGCTATGGGTTATTCGTAACCTTAAAGGATATAAAGGAGATAGAGAAATTGGCTGGAAGGAAGTCTTAATTGTAGGACTAGCTCAGGCTGTAGCCTTGATCCCTGGCATTAGCCGTTCAGGTGCCACCATTGTTGCTGCCATGCTAATCGGCTGGAAGCAGGCCACTGCGCTGCGTTTCTCCTTTCTACTATTCATACCAGTCAGTCTTGGTACAGTTGTAATGAGTATTGGCGAACTAATTGAGCTCGGGGTTCTCTCTAATAATTTCATTCCATACGCATTAGCGTTCTTAGGCTCCGTTGTCGCTTCCTATTTCGCGCTGCTATGGTTTATGAATATTATGGCTAAAGGAAACCTAAAATACTTCTCCTTCTATTGCTTTATCGTCGGTGCGCTGGCATTTATTTTCTTATAAAGTACAAGCACTTTCTCATAAGAGGGAGTGCTTTTTTTATGGAAGGGAGAGAGACTTTATTACCATAGTAATTTGTAATGTAATTGTAGTCTTCTTATACGTTTAAATCTCTTTCTCCAAGGGGATGTTAATACTGAAAGGAGGAGATATAGTATGCTTTGGACCATACTAGTTGTTTTACTAATATTATGGTTGCTCGGTTTCTCTTTACAAATCGGCGGTGGAATTATTCATTTGTTACTCGTCATTGCATTGGTATTACTTATTATCAACCTCGTGAAAGGCATGAGGCGTTGACTACTCTAATAAAAAGGCTAGGGACTGGCAGAAACAGTCCCTAGCCTTTTATTTTTAGGGATACTAACGCAATTACCCTATTCTTAGTTACAATTTCTTAAATTATTGGAATGCTCCTCCTCTTTCACAAATCAATAAAAACTGCCGAGCCATACTAAGCTCGACAGTTCGTTTATCTATCAGCCACCACTCACTGGTGGAATGATGGCAACTGTGTCACCATCTTGTAGCTCTCTATCCATGTCAGTGTATTCTTCATTCACAGCAACTTTTGCATGATCTAATTCAAGTAGTCCGTAATTTTCTTTCAATACGGATTTTACATGGGATACAGGCTGACCTGCTGCGTCTATTTCTACGCTTTCACGACCCGCTGCCTCTTGAAACTGTGCAAATAATAATACTTTAACCATTATAAATCCTCCTCCAGTGGCTCACCGGTTGGATAGCGTTTTAATTCTTGTTGATCGCCAATCCAAGAAGTACCATCCTCCCAGTGTTCTTTTTTCCATATTGGTACTATTTCTTTCATTCGTTCAATTGCATAGCGGCTTGCATCATAGGCATCTGCACGGTGTGGAGTGGATACCGCAATTACTACAGCAATATCAGATATGTGCAGTTCTCCAATACGATGTACAATGGCACACTTGGCATCAGGCCATTTGGATGTTATTTCATCCCCTATTTGAGCCAGCTTTTTTTCTGCCATTGAAACGTAGGCCTCGTATTTCAGGTAGAGCGTCCGCTTATTCTTTGTAAATTCACGTACGGTACCGATAAACGTGTTGACTGCACCGCTCTCTGGCCTTACAACTTTATGTACCACTTCATCTACATTGATAAACTGGTCTGTAACAGAAAATTGTTTTCCCATCTAGCTTCTCCTCTCTTTCACATGACGAATGAGCCAAGGAATGTATTGTTCCTCCTCTTCTCTCCTGAAGCATGGAACACTCCAGCTTTCTTTTATCGTTTCTTTAGTAATGACTACTTCCACTGCTGGTAAATCTAATAAGTCCATATCCTCTCGCCCTCGAAGCAGGACACATTTTGGGAATGTTGCTGCTTTACAGCCTTCTACGAGGACTACGTCTAAATGGAATGATTCATATGCTGATAATACTTCGTCCAGACTCCATGTTGATTGCTTCCCAACCAGCTGAAGCAGCCCTTCCCCTTCAACTCCACTTACCACTGCCCCCGCAAGGCGATGCTTCTCACTGTCATTCTGATTCTCCATTATATCCGGAAATCCTCCATGACCGTGGTGCTTAAAGGTGCCTACCCGAAGCCCCTCCTTCTCTAGAGCTTTGATTATTTTCTCCATCAGTGTGGTTTTCCCACTATGCTTATAGCCCACTATTTGAAATACAAAGAAAGGGAATCTTGATCCCATGTTCATACATCCTCTCTATTACGCATATACCTGAATTTAGTATATAAAAAACCCTTGTTGGCTATCCAACAAGGGTTTTCCATCAATCCGGTATACCAAGTGCAATTTTCGCGTAACGGCTCATTTTATCCTTAGTCCATGGCGGGCTCCAAACAATTTGAACTTGCACATCATTTAATTCAGGAATATCAGATAATGCACGCTTTACGTCCTGTTCAATAGTAGCTGCTAATGGACAGCCCATTGCTGTTAAAGTCATTTGTACATGAGCTACAGCGTCCTGGTCTACATCCACGCCATATATCAATCCGAGGTTAACAATATCAATGCCTAACTCGGGGTCAATTACATTTTCAAGAGCACCCATCATATTATCGTGTAATGCTTGATCCATAGGTGTCGTCCCCCTTCATTTGTGTTATAGCTTATTATAACGAAATTTGGCATAGAATAAAAGGGAGAGAGCCTCTTAGTTAAAGATGAAGCTCAAACCAATTTACAGCTTCGCCAATTGCGTAGGTTGAAACTTTATGATCCCTGCCAACTTCTCTTAAGAACCGAATATTCTCTGGATTCTTGTAATGGGAAATGACCTGGTTATAAAAGCTGTAGGAATGATCAAATGGTACAATATCATCCTCTTCCCCATGCCAGAAGAAAAGCGGTCGGCCGTTCAGCTTATCCATCTGCTCAGACAAATCAATATCAGAAAGAGATGCTACTAGCTTTTCCTGCTCTTCCACTGTCATTGGAATTTCCATGCCCATTTCTTTAATAGACCTTACTTGCTCTTTGGCAAAGCGTACAGGCTGGGGGGACCCCATCATCACAGCCGCTACCTTTATCCAGCTATATTGAGTAAGAGCGGCACTCGTTGTGATGCCTCCCATGCTTGTTCCAGCCAGACCAAACCGGTGGTCCAAGATAAGATTGCGCGCTTCCAATTCATTTCTTAGAATAGGGAGTTCCTTTAGATTCTGAACAACTACATCCCAAAGTCGATAGGATTGTTCCTGTTTATTTAGTCCTTCTTCCCGTTCCCCATGCAGATAGCAATCCGGTAGGACTACTCTGTATCCTTTCCGTGCCAGTGCATATGCTATAGGCAGGTTTTGCTCCTTTACACTTGTAACTCCGTGGATATAGGTTACTACAGGGAGTGGCTCATTTTCTTTGGCAGAGTCAACAACGAATAAGGTTGGTATGCCCTTAATAGTTTCTCTATATATGCCTATCATGTCTGTGGTTCCCTTCCTTTTTCAAACAATATGTATTCCATTTTTATCTATTTCAACAATTTCTATGCTAACACTCTCCAATAGGAAAGAAAAGAAAAAGGGTATCTACCTTTACATTTCCTATTTAAGAGTTATACACTTAAATTCGTAAAGGGTGGTGTTGAGAATGGAGAAACATTTAATTGCTTTAGACTTAGACGGTACTCTCTTAACCGACAGCAAAGTAATTAGCGAACGCAATTTAAACACGATTCGAAAGGCTCGAGAAGAAGGACACATTGTTTGTATTGCAACAGGAAGACCTCATCGTGCTAGCGTAAATTATTATCATGAGATGGAATTAGATACACCAATGGTCAACTTCAATGGTGCATTAATTCATCATCCTAAAAATCATTATTGGGACGCAATCCACTCCCCAATGTCTATTCGCACAGCTCATGCCATCATACATACTTGTTATGAATTAGGCGTCAAGAATATTCTAGCCGAAGTTAGAGATGATGTCTTCCTTGATCAATATGATGAAGAGCTAATGAATATATTCCAAACCTCCGATACGCCTATTAAAGTAGGCAGCTTAAAAAATGAATTAAAAACAGACCCAACTTCGATACTTATTCATCCCGAGGTAGATAAGATTCAAGAGCTAAGGGACCATTTAACGAATTATCATGCTGAAATGATTGATCATCGAAAATGGGGTGCTCCATGGCACGTAATTGAAATTGTACGTGCAGGCTTGAATAAAGCGGTTGGTCTGCAAAAGATTGCCCATTATTATCATATCCCACCAGAAAGAATCATTGCTTTTGGAGACGAGGATAATGATTTGGAAATGCTTGAGTATGCTGGTGTAGGTGTAGCGATGGACAATGCTATATCAGAGCTGAAGGATGTTGCAAATTATGTAACCCATTCTAATGAAGGGGATGGTATCTCCACCTTCTTGCTTGACTATTTAAACCTTTCTAGAAAAGCCATGTAGCCTTTCCATATTTTGAAACACATGATACCTTTCTATGTGACCATACTAAGCTTGAACCCAGCAATAGCTGCATTGGGTTCAGGCTTTTTTCAATCTGTGGGGGGATATAGCTTGAGCAAAAGAAGCAAATCAAAGCGTTTTGTTCAGCAAGGAAAAGATGCCGTTAAGAAACATGATGAGCGATTTCCTTATCGCGAAACCTTCTCTGAAGTAGAGAAGAAACGTTAACAGTCGCTTATTATACTGTGGGAGGTTTTCAGGTTGCAGAAAAGAAATAACTTATTCGAACAGGCGAAAGATGCTGTCAATAATATTACCAACCGCAATGGAGCTGCCAGCCAAGAAGAGATCAGCATTGCGAAGAACTGTATAAACTCAGCTCGCTCCAA
This sequence comes from Pontibacillus salicampi, assembly GCF_042434395.1. Classification (NCBI taxonomy): domain Bacteria; kingdom Bacillati; phylum Bacillota; class Bacilli; order Caryophanales; family Bacillaceae; genus Pontibacillus; species Pontibacillus salicampi. Next base: position 481,905 of record NZ_JBHLTP010000011.1, read on the forward strand.
TGCTTCTGAAGAAGAACAGTCTCAATTGCAGGAGTTCCAAAACGAAATCGAACGCCACGAAGGGTTACGTTAATCTCTTTCACGTGTAGAAAGCAGCGACTAAGCGTCGCTGCTTTCTTTATTCCTTCTCTTTTGTTAAATATGCGCTAAATAACCAATGCAGCTTTTCATAATAGGTTAGTGCTTCTTCTACTAACCCACCTGTGTACGCGCTATCATTATTCTCACTTATTTCTCTAAGCTGCCTAATAATGGTTTGAAGATCATCGACTACCACCTTTGCTACTGACGGACCATTGGGATGAATATCATTAGGCAGTTCCTTAATTGTAGATAGTTGTAACGCTTCAGACAACGAACCAGTTGGATAGTACCCAAGCATTTTAACACGCTCTGCAATAACATCAATTTCATCTCCAATGTGTTCATAAAGTTCTTGAGTCTTCGCATGAATATCAAAAAAACTTTGCCCTACAACATTCCAATGCAAATTATGGACTTTTACGAACAACACCATCAAGTTTGCTAAGTATTCATTTAAAGCTTGTGCTGCCGATCTTGCGTCACGGGGGTTCAACCCTAAATCTTGAGCATTTACTTTATAATTCATCTCCCTTTCCCCTCCTAATATTGCATCTCCTTGACTAGTTTATGAGAGGAAGGGTTGTCTTTACGCTATTTTTTTAAGTTATATGCTCCCGTAATCTTCCACGTATGGGCTTGTACCAGCAGTTAGCATTAAATTAACAGACGTTTATGTAAGAACAGCGTTCATTACATCAACTACTCACAGGTAATAGGTGGAAAATACTCCTTACCAAAGGTTGATGCAGTCTAAGCCCTTGTTTTCTGTGCGGGAAAGGGACATAGTATATTTCACACCTGCATAAATTGGCTAAACACTTCACTGTTTTCGGAATAAATATAAAGCAAATCCTAGCGTTTCTCTCCCATATTGCAAATAATGCTTTCGCCATTCTTTAATTTTCGCTAGCATCTCTGGACAGTCTGTATCTTCTGGATGATAGTAGCAGTAGTCTTCAATGGATTTCGAATACAACCATTCATATGCATCCCATTCATCCTGGCTAGATACAACGGACCAAATAGGGGTTAAACCGTAATCATCTCCAAACAAAACGTTCTCAGAATGGGAGAGCAGCTCCTGCTCTTCCGCTCCTAAAAAGGAAAGGTAAGCTGGGTTTGGCTTTTTTGCCCAGAAGCCTTCCCCTACAAGAACATAGCCACCTTTGATAACTAAACCCGACAATGTATTTAGAGTATCCTTATACGTTCCAATAGCGTGAGAAGCCCCTATACAAACAGCTGCATTATACGATGGAGAAAGTGTGGGGAGAATTTCCTTCGCGTCGTTTTCATAAATAGTTAGTCTAGACAACATCCCTTTATTTTCCGCTTCTTTTCTGCATTGATCTGCAAATGCAGCGGTTCGTTCAATGGCTGTACAGCTCGCCCCATATTTGTGTATGAGACGGAACAGTATTTCTCCCTTCCCTGCACCTACATCTAAAACGCGGCTAGCCTCATTCAGATTTAATAGGTCAATAATCTGATCTACTTTATCTGCACGGATCGGATTATAAAACTGGTGTTGCTTATGTGCAATGGTAGAAAATTTGGTTTGGTCCATCGAAACCTCCTAGAGTATAGTGACTCGGTACTCTTTCCTCCTAACGGGAGTGTAACAAATATTGCATTGTGCTTCTATACGTTTCATACCGTCAGTTAACCCATTCATACAATTTCACAAGAGCAATACCAAACAGGAAATGCGCTCCAAACCACAAGCTAATAGCATTTGAATCTGTTAAAGAAGGAGTTTCCTTAATAGCAAGCTCAGTTAACGGAAAATACGTAAGGGCTGCCATAACACTCAACAGTAATGCAATAGACCACCTGCTGTTTCGTCCTCCGTCTGTAAATTGTTTAATCCAGACCACATACGTAATACCTATTGCCCACGCAATTGTTAAATGAAACAACCACTCTATCCATAAAGGCCATGCAATATTACCAACTATAGGGATGAAATCAACATTTAATAATAATGTGTACACTAAAATTCCTGATGTAGCTTCCATCAGCCATAATACAAGCCCAAGCAGGAACCCTGTAATCGTTCCAATCAGGAATCCCTTTTTTATCATACCTCTTCCCCCCCCTTTTTGTCTGAAGCAAAGTAATGCTATTGCCTATATTGTAAGCTAATCCCTGTTGAAAATAATAATGTGAATATGCTATCTTGCACTCTGTTATGTTCAATATATCACAATAACAACCAAAATTCGTGAAATTGATTGGTTTCAATCCATTACCTTTCTTTTGTCTTTGGTTATTTCATGCTAATATATGAATGAGTACATGAGGAGGGATAGTATGGCTGTACAAGCACACGAAACACCTAACCCAAATGCTTTTAAATTCACAACAGATCGTCTGATTTTCGAAGGCGACGGAAGCGTTTCTGTTATGCCTGGACAAACAAGTGACCACAAAATATTAAACGATCTTATGGCAGTGGAGGGCGTTGACAACGTATTCGGTTTTCAAAACTTCATCACTGTGAATAAAAAATCTGATGCTAATTGGGATGAAATGGTCCCAAAGGTAAAAGAAGTATTCGAAACTTACGGTTACTAAAGAGAAAGAAAGCGGGGCGTCCCTTTGTTCATAGGACTGCCCCGCTTTTTTTGTGCTTATGAAAAAGATTCCAGCTTAAATGATTTTCGGATAGGTTCGCCTGCTGACGATTCGATGGTAAATACAACAGTGAGTGTACCGTTCTTTGGTATGTCTGCCTTCGGAATAGTAATATCCACCTTATATGAAAAGGAACCATTTTTTTGGACCTCTTTCTGTTTAACTTCTGTCTTCTCAATAATAAGGTTATGCCCGTCCTCTACCGAATAATGGAGGGCTGCATCATTGTCTTGAATGGTTCCTGTAACGGTGTAATTTCCATTGGAACCATTTATCGTAACATCCCTTAACACCTTATCATTATCCGGAATCACGAAAGTAATTGTTTCCACGAAAGGTTTGGCCTCAAGCGACTGACCGTTTAATGTATCCACTAGTAATGTCGTTTCCAATTGATACGTACCTGGTGTGACTTCGTTACCTTCCTTATTGGTATAATCCCATTGCTCCTCCATTTCCCATATATCGTTAGGAGGAATAGTTTCTTCTTCCACAGCTTGAGTGAACATTTTTCCTTCAGAGGATTTGAACACTTCTTCTCCTTGTTGGTTCGTTACAATCATCTCTGCCTTTTGACCAGAACGAAAGGAAATGGTAACGTCTTTATCCGATTGATTTGATAGAGAGGCATTGAAGGTCGCTTGGCTTTCCAATGGCTTAGCTGTAGTAGAGAATTCTAATTGCTCTATCAGGGCTTGCATACTATTCTCCCCTTCTGGAGGCTCTCCCTCATCAGAGGTACTGTCGACCGCTTTTGCACATCCAGCTGTCGCTGCCACTAGTAACAAAATCATCCATACACGTCTCATAGTTGCCCCCTTTTCTGTCTCCCGTTTTACTGTCTTCGACGATAAATTAGTTATCCCTTCTGAAGAAACCAAATATACCAGTAGTTTGGACAATATTTGTAAAGGCTTGTGGGTCAACATCTTTTATTATGTGCTCTAAATCGTACAGCTCATAACGGGTTATTACCATCATCAGCATATCCTTGTCCTGTTTCGTAAAGGCACCTCGAGCTGGGAAGGTTGTGATGCCACGAACCATCTTTGCATGAATGGCTTTTTCTAATTCCTCTGCTTCGGTTGTAATAATCATGGCTGTCAGCTTTTCGTGACGAGTGTGGATCGCATCAATAATACGGGTGGATACATATAAGGTTACAATAGTATAAAGTGCCTTTTCCCAATCATATAACAAACCGGCAAGAATAATGATGGATGCATTCATTACGAAAAAATATGTACCGATAGGACGATCTCTAATTCTCGACAGGACCATGGCTACTATGTCCATACCACCTGTGGAGGCTCCCCATTTCAACGTCATTCCAATTCCTACAGCTGCTATCACTCCGCCGAATACGGAATTTAACAAGATATCCTCCGATAGCTGCAAAACCGGAATAAATTCAAGAAATGCTGTAGTGGAAAAGACGGAAATCATACTATATATCGTAAAACCTCTGCCGACCTTAAACCAGCCTAACAGAATAACCGGTATGTTTAAGAGAAATAATAGAATCCCTGTACTTACCCCTATGCCTAAATAGTCTTGAGAAAGGCTTGAAATAAGCTGAGCAACTCCTGTAAATCCGCTTGCGTACACATTTGCTTTAATTAAGAATAGGTTTAGCGAAATAGCATTCAGTGCTGCTCCGAAAATTACTACAAAAAATCGTTTGAACTCAAATATGAACATATGCTGCCTCCTTTAGATGAACGAATGCCCTTCTTCTTTGTATCACCCTTTCATGTACAAAATCAAGCCTTCCTTTATTTTCCCTAGATTCAGTATTTCAATCCATAGTCCCTTATTTTGCTCATAAAACCTTTGACTATGTCTATGGATAAGATTACACTATTGACAAAAGGCCTAATGGAAAAGAAGGTGAACATATGAGTGTTCAAATTATTGCAGATTCCGCATGTGACTTACCCGATTCCCTTATCCATGATTATGGAATTGATCGTGTTTCACTTACGGTACATTTAGATGATAAAGATTATTTAGATGCAAAAACAATCGACTCCAAAGAAGTGTATGATGCCATGCGTGCTGGAAAAGCTCCAAAGACTTCGCAAGTTTCCCCACAAGCATTCAAGGAATTATTCGAATCCTATGCCAAGGCAGGCCAGCCTTGTGTTTATCTTGCGTTCTCCTCTGAACTTTCTGGTACATATCAAACCGCTGTCATGATGAAGCAGGAAGTAGAGGAAGAGTACCCTGACTTAAATTTACACATCGTAGATACCCATTGCGCTTCCCTTGGCTATGGTTTAGTCGTCCTTCGTGCTGCTCAATTGGCGCAAGAAAACGCTAGTCTGGAAGACATAATGGAAATGGCAGCATACCATAAGGATCATATGGAGCATATTTTCACAGTGGATGATTTGGAATATTTAAAAAGAGGCGGCCGTGTCAGTAAGGCTGCTGCTTTTGTAGGCACTATGCTAAAAATAAAGCCTCTTCTTCACGTTGAGGATGGGAAGCTAATTCCCCTTGAGAAAATTCGTGGCACGAAGAAAGTGTTAAGTCGAATGGTAGAGGTTATGGAGGAGCGAGCTGATGATGTATCTCACCAAACTATTGCCATTAGTCACGGAGATGATTTAGAGCGTGCGGAGCAGTTGGCAGCTTTAATTCAGGAAGCGTTTCAGCCAAAAGATATTTTAATCAATCCCGTCGGATCTTCAATTGGGGCTCATTCTGGTCCAGGCACCATAGCGCTATTTTTCTTAAACGCCCCTTATAAATAATCTCCCCCCTTTTTACACACGCTAATATCAGGTGTAGAAAGGGGGTTTTTTCATGACGTCTGATAATGATAAAAAGGCACGTGACAAGAATGCTATCCGCGCCAAGAAAAATGAGGAACGAGAAGCTTCCCGCCAGCATGGGGAGCGTCAATTTTCAAAAAAAACTGACCATAAATAGCTCGAATGAAATGGAACTTACGGATAGCAGGAGGTGGTCATATGGGTAAAGGCAAAAATCGAGATGCAGGTAAACAAATCGCGTCGAGTGTTAACCCACAAGGGCGTACGGAAGATAGTGCTGATCAACAGGCTCATTCCAAACTCGAAGAAAGAGCCAAAAAAAGCAATACAAAACTATAGCTTGCTGAGAGCCTGAAATCAGGCTCTCTTTTTACATCCTTTCAGATTTATAATCAATGCTATCCGTTTTTTCCATAATAGCAGCACATAATAGGTGCGAGGACCGAAGAGCTACGATGTAATTTTTCTGCTGCGTCTTAATCATTAACCGCCTCTTTTCCAAAGCAGGAAAGCCGATAAAGCTAGCGTCCTTCTCCGCATTAAAGGAATGGATGCCCCGGAGCTCATAGATTGCATCAAGGTCAATAACGGCTCTCCTCCAGCCTCCCTTCACAGTTACCTTCTCCTCATCGACGTTCCAGGAGGTTTTACTCCCATATAGAAATCCGAACAGCAGCACAACAAGTGCTACCCCTATAACTAAATACAAAATACCCTTCCTTTCATACGTTCCCATTTCGAGAACGAGAGGATAACAAAAATATTACACCTCATGTAACATTCCCCTTCTCTATACGTCTAACTGTTTAAAAAGGGGGAAATTAGTATGTTGAAACGTAAATGGTTATGGCTAGTTTGTTTCATTGTACTACTTACTGCATGTAGCAATGCAAATGAAAATTCCACACAAGAAAGCTCTGATTTTTCTGCAGAACAAGGGGAAAATGCAAAAAATTCTCAAGATAGCGCTGATCATTCAGCAACTGAATCTATTGAATCCTCTCAAGAAGAGCAGCCTTCTGTCGGGGCAGTTAAACAAGCCTCAAAGGCAAATCTAACCAATCAAGAGGATAAAATGATTATTTATAACGGGGATTTGACTGTTAAAACAAAGGATTATGAGGAGTTTTATCAAGAGTTAGAACAACTCATTCAAGATAAGAACGGCTATATGGTCCATACTTCTACTCACCAAAATGAACAGGAGCAAATGCAAGCTACTATTACGCTGCGCGTACCAAAGGAACAATTTTATCCTTTTGTCCATAGTGTTCCTTCCATAAGTGATGAAATATCACATTCTAATATTAATGGAGAGGATGTTACTGAGCAATATGTTGATTTAGAGTCTCGTTTGAAAGCAAAGGAAAAAATTGAAGAGCGTCTGTTATCTTTTATGGATAAAGCGGAAAAAACTGAGGATTTAATCGCTATCTCCAAGGATTTAGAAAGGGTGCAAGAAGAGATAGAGACGATTCAAGGAAGAATGAAGTACTTACAAAATCAGAGTGATTTCTCTACCTTAACATTAAACATACAAGAAACAAAGGTGACGGTTTCTGGAAGCAATAGGGATGACTTGCAAACGTGGGTCAAAACGAAGCAAGCTTTACAGAATTCATGGAATGGGATTCTTGCCTTCTTTTCCTTTACATTTGTAGCAGTGATAGGCTACTCCCCTGTGCTGGCACCTATTCTATTACTAACCGTACTTGCTGTCTTCTATCTAAGAAAAAGGAAATCATCACCTAAAAACGATGGAGAGTAAATCTACCATGCCCCTTTTCAAATGTTAAATATATGTTAACATAATATTAACAATTCAAAGGGGGATTTAAACCATGCACCTGGAGAAGCTCTCTGAAGCTTATCAGCGCGAAAAAGGTCATGAGCCTGAAACAGCTAACCAGTTACTAGATTATTGCCAGCATTTATATGTAAATGGTACACTCGATTCTCAGTCGTATCGATCCTTGTTTCAGCTGCTACATGAAAAAGGTGCGCAGTCTTCTCATAAAGAGACACAGACACAACCGGTTTAATCCATTTCCGATGTATTTACATCGGTTTTTTTTATGCAATTTTTTTTGGGTTCATAAATATCCGAGTGGTGGATAAGCTAATGGTATCTACCTTCGTAAGGAGTTATATTATGGATCATACACCATTACCAAAGGGACAGCCTCCCCAGCATCAGGACCACCAGCCAGGCTATGAATACGAAATGAATCCCTTGCCAGATTATATGGATTCCACTTACCAGCCATCTGGAAAGCTAAGAGGAAAAGTGGCTATAATTACTGGCGGAGACAGCGGAATTGGAAGAGCAGTTAGTGTATATTTTGCCAAAGAAGGAGCCCAGGTCGCCATTCTGTATCTCAATGAACATGCAGATGCCAACACAACTAAATCTCTAGTAGAAAACACAGGACAGTCATGCTTATTAATAAGCGGAGATATCGGTAATGAAGCTTTTTGCCAAACCGCTGTAGCAGAAGTAAATAAAACCTTCGGAGCCATCGATATTCTCGTCAACAATGCAGCTGAACAGCATCCACAACAGGATCTCTCATCTATAAGCAGCTTCCAAATAGAGCGCACCTTTCGCACTAACGTCTTCAGTTACTTTTATATGGCAAAAGCTGTATTGCCGCACATGCAATCAGGCAGTTCCATTATTAATACAACATCCATTACGTCCTATAAGGGTTCGAAGGATTTGATTGATTATTCGGCGACAAAAGGAGCCATTAATGCGTTTACATACTCGTTATCCGAAAACGTTATAAATAAAGGGATTCGAGTAAACGGTGTAGCACCAGGGCCCATTTGGACCCCGCTCATCCCCTCTACCTTTGATCCCACAAAGGTAGCACAATTCGGTGCGGATACTCCGATGAAGAGAGCAGGGCAGCCGAGAGAACTAGCACCAGCATATGTGTATTTGGCAAGTAATGATTCCTCCTATATGAGCGGACAAATCCTTCATATAAATGGCGGTATCATTACACATGGATAACATTACCACCTCTTCTTTCGTTGACCATCTAAAAAAGCTCTGCTAAAGTATTACACGTTTGGTTGTGACAAAAGGTATCCACTCTAAATACAGAGTGCTGCCTTTTCTCTTTTCAGTTACTCATTATAGAATATCCCTTTCTAGCCACCCCAGAGTTCCCTGCTCTGGGGTTTTTTCGTGTTCAATTGGGGACCATAGTTATCATGGTTAAGCAGAATGATTGAACTTCCTCTACCTTGAAATCAAAATATATAGGAGGAAGTATGAGGAAGGTTTGAGTGAAGGAAGCGACCCTATTGTGAACGGACTAACGGACTTCTTGAGGGAGATAAGCTCTTAGGACCGGGGTTTGTGCTCTCCCTCATTCCTGCAAAATCTGCTCCCCCCTCATAAGAGTGTCTCCTCTACTTCAGCTTATATTTCAGAAAGGATGATACCATGAGTAACAACTTTGAAACACTTTTTGATAAAGTAACTGTCCATAACACATCATTTGATAACCGATATATTGTCGCTCCTATGACCCGTGTGAGTGCTAATGAGGACGGTACAGCTAATGAGCGTATGCAGCGCTATTATGAACGATATGCGAAGGGTGGATTTGGTGCCATCATTTCTGAAGGAGTGTACATTGATGATGCCCACAGCCAGGGCTATAACAATCAGCCTGGTATGGTGACAGATAATCATGTTGCTGCCTGGAAGCCGATAGTAGATAAAGTACATGAATATAATACAAAAATGATCGCGCAATTAATGCATGCTGGTGCTCAAGTACAAGGTAATGCATATACGGATGTTTCTATTGCGCCGTCCGCAGTTGCACCAAAAGGAGAGCAGCTTGGCTTTTATGGTGGTTCTGGCCCCTTCCCAACACCAAAGAAAATGACGAAGGCAGATATTCAATCCGTTATTCATTCATTTGTATCAGCAGCTCAGCAAGCGAAGGAGGCAGGCTTCGATGGAGTTGAAATTCATGGTGCTAACGGATATCTTTTAGATGAATTTATTACCGATTATATGAACAACCGTGATGATGAGTATGGTGGATCTCTAGAAAAAGGGCTGCGGATTATCCAAGAAATTATTAGAAGTGTGCGAGAGCAAGTTGGAGAGGAATATATCGTTGGTATTCGATTGTCACAAGGAAAAGTTGCCGATCAGAGCTACCGTTGGCCAAATGGGGAGGAAGCAGCGAAGCTTATTTTCGGTACGATAGGCAGTGAAGCAATTGATTACATCCACGTAACAGATGGGGATGGTACTGCACCTGGGTTTGGAGCAGATACATTGTCTATGTCTCAAGCAGCAAAACATTATGGTAAAAAACCTGTAATAGCTAATGGTAAGCTCGGCAGCCCAGAACAGGCGCATAAGGCTGTTCAAGAGGAAGAGGCTGATTTCATTTCCCTTGGTACAGGAGCTCTTGCCAATCCAGATGCTCCTCATCGTGTGAAGAACGGTACAGAAATGAATGATTTTGATGCAGAAGCTATTTTGTTCCCTGAAGCATATATTAAAGATATGGAATTAAATGCTTACTTGAAATAGTATTACTATTTTCCATTTTCCCAGCTTAGCTTTATTGTTAAGCTGGGATTCATTTCTATACACTAATGGTAAAGGGGTTCGTCTAATGAAAAAGAAATTTCGTGTGGGTGAGGTAGCTCACATTCATTCTATTCCCTCCTCCACTCTTCGCTATTATGATGAAAAAGGAATTTTCCAGCCAAAATACATAGATGAAGAAAATCAATACCGCTATTATACTGCCGAACAATTTGTGGAGCTCGAAACGATATTGTTCTTGCGAAAGCTCGGTTTTTCCATTCAGGATATAGAACAGCATCTACATCAGCGTACCATCGATGATACGTATTCTCTTTTTGACAAGAAGCTTGTAGATATTGAGAAACAAATTATCTCACTACAGCAAACCTCAGAGAAGCTTAAATGGAAAATGAAGACGCTGCAGGATGGCAAAGCGCTGGCCAAACAAACAGACGTGCAATTTACGTACCATCCAAAAAGACACGTTCAATTTTTATATCAATCGAATACTATTGACTTAGAAAATCAATTTGAGGATATTTATATGGAGGAACTCGAACGAACCTCTGCCACATCTAATCATAACGATTTGTTTTCTGGGGATATAGGAACGATGCTAGATCCTGCTAGCCTAGACAATGACGGGCCCCTTCTTTATGTCGGTATATTTAAATTATTGTGGGAGGAAAGTCCCTCTTCCGAGCAAGCCTCTCTACCAGAAGGAACCTATGCTTACTTTCCCCATAAAGGGTCTTATCGAACGCTTTCCAATAGTCATCGCTACCTAAGAGATCAAATCAAAAAACAGGGCTACACCGCTATTGGCAATCCTATTGAAATTTCAATCATTGATGAATCTGTCGTGCATGAGGAGGACCAGCTCGTTACTGTTATCGAAATTCCAGTCCTTCCTCCAAAATAATTATTGACCTTCAAGTTACTTGAAGGTTTACACTCACTCTTGTAATGCTATTCAGGAGGAGATTGTCATGCGGGAAACTAATTCGTTAATTCAACAGCCAGTAAAGAAAGTATTTTTTCAATACCTCATCCCCACTCTTGTTGGCATGATGCTCATGTCCATTAACATTCTTGTCGATGGAATATTTGTAGGGAACGGCGTTGGTTCAACGGCTTTAGCAAGCGTTAACATTGCTGTCCCTGTCTTTACAATTATTCTTGGCATATCCCTTTGGATTGGAATGGGTGGAGGTACTCTTTACTCTATCTCTATAGGTAAAGGGGATGCTCAACAGGCTACATCCATCTTTTCGTTATCTATGGCTGTTATTACCATCATCACCGTAGTAGTGGGTGTCATTGGCTATGTATTGGTAGAGCCCTTCTCTTTGCTATTGGGAGCAAATGAGGATACAAAACCATATGTGATAGAATACTTGTCCATTCTGTTACTTTTTGGTGTATTTATGGGATTAGAATCATCGTTAAGTGTCTTCGTTCGAAATGATGGGAATCCAAACCTAGCGATGATAAGCCTATCCACTACTGCGATTACAAACATCGGGTTTAATTACGTCATGATATTTATTCTAGATCTTGGTGTTAAAGGGGCAGCGTATGCGACTGTGCTAGCTGAAGTCATCGGATTCTTCATATTACTGTTTCATTTTTATAAAAACAGTACGCCGCTTCGTTTTCGTTTACGTTCTATAAAACTAACTTATGTAAAAAGCATTCTATCAGTAGGATTTCCAAGCTTTCTTTCGGAAAGCGCCTCTCTTGTCTTTGTAATAGGCTACAATATATTAATGGTTCGGTCTATTGGAACAACAGGAGTAGCTGCATTCTCTGTAATCAATTATGTACACACCTTCATATTTCTAGCCTTTTTAGGAATTGGTGCAGCAATTCAGCCAATGATTAGTTATTACTATGGAGCAAGACTCTCAGATCGCATCCATCAAACCCTTATAATCGCCATAAAGAGCTCTACCTTAATAGGTATCCTGTTCTTCCTAGCTGCCATTCTCGCTGGAGATTTTATCATATCTCTATTTGGCATTGTGGACGGTGAGATTATCTCCCTGGCAAGACAGGGGATTTCCCTATTTTTCATCGGGTATGTATTTCTTGGTTTTAATATCGTGTATATGACCTATTTTCAATCTATTGGCCACATAAAACCATCTGTTTTCATTACGATAATGAGAGGGTTTCTGGTACTAATTCTCATGCTGATAGCACTACCATGGATGTTTGGAACCCCAGGAATTTGGCTTGCTCTTCCGGTATCAGAGTTTGTGGTAGCTTGTGGATTATTTATCATAATGCGAAACAATTCTATGACAAATGTAACTCCTAGTGCTTCAAATTAAGTCTGCTAGCCTATGTGCTAGCAGACCTTTCTTATAATAATTTCCCATTTGTGGATACACGTCCATACATAAATTATACATTTCCATACCATATAAGGACTTTACTATATGAAGGAGAGATATGATATGTGTGGAATGAATGGAGGAATCTGCTGCCCAACAACATGCTCAACAGATTTCCAGCCCAAAAGAGAATTAATCGCGGTTAAGCGCTGCGTCCCATTTAGAGCTATTTGTGGAGATCCTGAAGCGATTGTGTACTCATCAACATCCACTGCCTTTGATCGTCTGCCTAGTGGGGTGATTTCAGTCGTCAATACTGGTGACGAGTGTACGATTACAGTAGAAATTACACAAGACGGTGGCACAGTTTCCAGCTTCAACGTCAGCCCGCAGTCTGCTATTATACTTGAAGTAGTTGGTCTGGAATTAGTTACATTTACTTGTATTGCGTCTATCCCTGCCGGTGGCGTATGTACTGGTACATTTGAAGCTGACCTGCAGTACACTGTAGTGAGTACCTAAAAAAATATAAGTACAGGACACTCTTGGTTTATGAGAGTGTCCTGTTCCGTAAGGAAGGAACAGTACTGTAAGAGAGGAGATTCAAAGTGAACTACAGACAATTTTTACAAGAATGCGACTTGGAACTGGCCCCTTCTGGCTGTCCTGGCATATTCCCCCCAAAGCCTACTCCTCCTCCAATCCCGCCTGCTAATTGTACGATTGTAAAAAATGAAGTGTGTGGAAACATTGAACAGCCGTGTGATGGAAGCTGGGTGGAATATTGGAGTACCATAGGGTTGCCGGAAGCACCGAGCGGTTCGCTTATTGTGTATAACGGAAGTGGCTGCACGATGAACGTAAGAGCAGTTATCAACGGACAACTGCTTACCATATTAAATGTCACCGAAAGAAACCAGTCCAAATCCGTAACGGTGGACGGTATAGAGATGATTGAAGTGCAGTGTCTGAGTGAGACAACAGGAGCAAGATGCTCTGGACGATTTTGTTTAACGATACAATATCCCAAAATTTGCGGTGACGTAGAATAATCATCTCCTTATGTCGGTAGGAAAGGAGTCGAAATAGAATGCCCTTTGTGAATCGATTCTCGATAAGAACCTGTGGTGCCATGACATTTACAGGGAATACACTTGGTTTAAGTCAGCTGACCAATACAAATGAGGCTGGTACAGCTGGAAGTATTGGAGCATTTATAACTACTGATGTTGGAATGCAGGTGCCAACTTTCCCAGCAGGGACCACTTTAGATTATTTAGAGAATAGCTCCAGTGCGGAATTGGTCATTCCGACAGGGAGTACGGTTTTATACGCAGAGCTGATTTGGGGTGGAAACTATCTAACGAGAGATGAAGATATTACCGGTTTACTCAATAATTCTGTAACGTTAACAGACTCAACAGCTGTGGACCATGTCATTGCCCCTGACCCAGTAACTGCCAACCAGCCAACGTTTACACTTGGAACCCCGCCAATAACTAGAGGATTCTATATGAGATCAAATGATGTGACGAGCATTGTTCAATCAGCTGGTGCAGGTACCTACACGGTGGGGCAGGTGCCAGGGTTATTAGACCCCTTAATTGCCTCTACAGCTAATACGAACCACGCAGGCTGGACGTTAGCAGTAGTGTATGAGAACGCTACACTTCCTAATCGCTCCATGAACCTCTTTGTCGGGGCTCAAGGTATCGTAATAACCGGTGTTAACCCTATTATAGACATACCTGTTTCTGGATTCATGACCCCTCCGAACGGCGTGGTGGATGCCCGATTATTAATCTCCGCTCAAGAAGGAGATGCCAACATCGGAGGGGACCAGACGTTATTTGGACCTGATGCCCTGTCCTTATCCGTCCTATCCGGCCCAAACAATCCCGCCAACAACTTTACAGGCTCCCAAATCAATGATGATAGTGGAAACCTTGATACCACAGGAACCTTTGGGACGAGAAATCAAAACCCATTTACTCTAACAAATATTGTGGCAGGGCGACAAGGGTGGGATATTACTAATGTCAGCGGATCGGGTTTACTCCCTAACAATCAGAATAGTGCCGTATTTCGTTTCACCTCAACGGGTGACGCCTATATGCCCGATGCACTTGGAGTTCAAATCGATGAAGGAGATGCTGTTCTAGATATAACAAAAACGGTAGATAAACCTTTTGCTGTCTACAACGATGTTCTCTCCTATACTATTACGATTACAAACAACGGTGTCGTCCCTGCCGATAATGTTATTTTCTTTGACGATATCCCTCCTGGAAGTATTTTCGTAGAAAACAGCTTGTTTATTGATGGAGTTCCATTTCCGGGTGTTAATCCTCAATTTGGCGTTGCATTACCAGATATAGATGTTGGAGATACCGTAACAGTTTTTTTTCAGGTTATCGTGAAACGATGTGACTGCTTTATTAGTAACGTAGCAAGTGTCGAATTTAGCTGCGGTAAAATCGCAAAAAGCAACCCTTCCATCTCCACAGTTTGTGATCAGTGCCAAGTACCAAGGTTTGGAAGGAAATGCTGGTAATCCCATAAAAAAAGGAATCAGGCTGCCTGATTCCTTTTTTTATTCTACTCTTATAATAGTTAAGGAAGCACCAACTCCGGAACTCAACAGTACCAAAGCAGCAATCCCAGCTAATTGTAAGGATATGCTTTCATTAGCATTTAACGAAACAATAACTTCTCCACTTAACTTATTAACTCCTACAGTAGGCGTAACGATAGATTGGGAGATTGGTGTACCATTTATTGCAAGCTGTGCACTAGCAAGTACAGATGCAGAAGGATTGACATGAAAGGAGATATAATATCTTCCTGCTTCTGTAACCATAAATTCTGTATTTGTTAAGTTCGGAGTAATATCTGTAGAGAAATTTTGACCATCGGGCAATGGTATGTCCGTTCCACCTAATACAACTGTAATGGTGTCATTTTGAGTATTCGCTGCAAATCCAGATGTCGCTGTTGCTATTGGACCTGCTGGGCCAGGTGGTCCTGGTATCCCTTGAGCACCTTGTCTGGCTAGTACACCGCCTGGGTAACTTCCCCCACAACTTCCACAACTCATGTCCCTCACCATACCTTTTTCCTAGTATAGTTATAGTAAATGTAGAATAGAGCCTTATAGGAACGGTATATGTGGAGAAATGAAGAAAAAACTCCCTATCTTGGCATTTTGCCAAAGAATAGGAAGTTTTTTTGTTAATGAAATAATCCAGATTCTCTTGATTTCTTCGTTAATTTTTTTGTCCCTTTACTTAAAGGTCCCTTCAAGAATGTTCCTATACTAAGGAATAATAGAAGAAATCCTAATAAATACAATAAATCTGTTTGCACTCTTGCCTTTACCATTCCTCCAACAGCTTCTCTCATTAAATCTACAGCATAAGTGAAAGGCAGGAATGGGTGTATGGATTGGAAGAATTCTGGTAGCAATGCAACGGGATATGTTCCTCCAGATCCAGCAATCTGCAGTACTAAAATAACAATAGCCGTTGCTTTACCAACATCTCCAAAAACAGAGACAAGCGTATAAACGATCGTCATAAACACAACACTTATCAATAAGCCGAATGCAATGAATGGGATAGTTTCTGTAATACCTATTTGCAGCAAAAAGATATTCCCAAGCGTTACCACCAGCGTTTGAAGAATACCAATACTAATAAATGTGGCTAGCTTCCCAAAATATCGCTCGTAATTACGATGCACATTACTGTGATGAGGTTCAGTGGATAGCAAGGACACCAATAGTAAGGCTCCTACCCATAAAGATAAAACGGTATAAAATGGCGTCATACCTGTTCCGTAATTCTCTATAGGGAATAGTGCGTTCTTGTTTAATTGAACTGGTTCCGCAAAGAAATTCTGTTCTGCTGCAGGGTCGTTCTTTAACAGCTCAATAATTTCATTGATATCTGTTTCTCCTTGGATATCTCGAATACGATCAGCGAGCTCATTGACTTTTGCATTCACATAAGGATATTCATTCAGCATATATTCGAGAATATCTTGACCTTCAGCAATATTACCTTCTGTATTGGCTAAAATTCTTTCCACTTCTGGTATGGTAGATTGCACCTCTCCTAAAATGGAGCGTGCATTTTGCAATGTCTGTTTGGCACTTTCAATCTCCGCTAACACTTTAGGTTCTATGTTATTGTTATATTCCTTTACAAAGGCATCTATTTGATCAGCGGTAGACTTGGATTTATTCTGTAATGTCTTGAGTGTGTCATCAATCTCACCTTGCTGTTCCGATAGTAAAGTTTCGAGCTCTGTACTGTCACTTTGAATGTTGCTTAAGCTTTCTTGTATTGCTTGAACTTCCTTTATAGCTTGATCAATAGATTGTTGGGATGCATTATTTCCTTCCCCTTGTTCCCCATTAGTTTCATTGCCGGATTGACTATTTTGCTGCTGTTCTTTAAGCTGTTGAAGCAGTTTTTCTATTTCTTCCAGCTGTTGATTGGATTCTTTTGTTTGTTTGGAAATTTGATCCTTAATAGCCTTACTTGAACTTAAATCAATGTCAGCTGATCGAGCCTCTGATAGAAATGCATTAACATCCTGTGCAGTTTGCTGGGCTTTCTTTAAATCTTCCTCAACCTTTGGTGCGAGCTCATTTAAACGCTGCTCTGCTTCTTTAAGAAAGGCTGTTGTTTCATCAATCGTATTCAATCCCTGGTTCGTTACATTCTTCGCTTGTGGAAGCAGACCTTGTACATCATTAATAATGGTAGAGACACGTTTGGAATCATTGTATGAGCTAGATATTAAATCATGGATTTCTGGTAGATTCTTTTCTAGTTTAAAGACATACTCTTCAAACTGTTTAATATCAGGTAAATCCTTCTCAAGCTCTACTCCTAGATCATTGAAGAGTTCAGCAATGGTCCCATTCACTTCCGATACAAAGTTACTTGTAATCTGGTCTACAATAACACTAGCGCCTTTTTCTGTAATTTTAGGTGCGATAGCATTTACCTTCTCATTCACATAATACTGTACCTGAGATTTTTCCGGTTCATCATTCATCACAGTACTCAATTTCTCTGAGAAGTTTTCTGGGATAACAATTACAGCATAGTAGTCTCCATATTCGAGCTTATCCATTGCCTTATCTTTCGTAGTAAATTGCCAATCAAAATTATCATCTTTCTTTAACTTCGTTACTAATTCTTTTCCAACATCAATCTCTTTGTCACGGATGGTAGCACCCTTGTCTTCATTAACCACCCCAACTGGAAGCTGGTCTGTTTGGCTGTAGGGATCCCACGACGCCTCGATATTAAACCAAGCGTACAAGGATGGCAGGATGGTCAATCCTCCAATTAATAAAGCTGCTACCCAATTTGTAGCTATGTTTTTCCAATCTGTTGAAAAAATGGTCCATATATTTTTCATATGTCGATGCTCCTGTTTACATTATACTGAACAACTGTTCATTATACTCCTTTTCACAGAAAGATGGTACCGTGAAAATTTACTACTATAATGTAAGCTCAGAAATCACCTCATTCTAGGTTAAATTATTATCATCATGGAGGTAAATCATGTATAGGAAAGGAGAATCATTACATCAGAGGATGGCAGGAATATAAGCGAGCTATATGACAGTGCATTACTGGTCTCAGGTTCTTTTAGTACAGGTAAATTAAATAAGGGTGACTCCACTAATAGAAGTCACCCTTAGGCTGCTATTTACGATTTGCAGTTTCCATACGACGGAGCCATGCAGTTAACAGAACAGCCCCGACAACCATGACACCACCTATCCAAGGCGTATGAATTAATCCGATGGAATCAACGATAAGCCCGCCAACGAATGAGCCGATAGCTATGCCCACATTAAAGGCCGCAATGTTCAATGCAGAGGCTACGTTAACAGCTGATGGCACATACTTCTCTGCTAAGTTCACAACGATAATTTGCAGTGTAGGCACGTTCATGAAAGCAAATAACCCCATGAAGAATATTGCAATTACACCGACTACCTTAAACGGAATGGCGAACGTTAGTACAAAGAGAACGATGGCTTGGAAGACAAACATCCAAAATAAAGCTTTAATAGGATTTTGGTTAGCGGCTTTTCCACCGATTGTATTCCCGATAGCCACAGCTAACCCATAAAACACAAGGATAATACTTACGAAACCTGGTTTAAAGCCTGTTACTTCCTCAAGGAGAGGGGCAAGGTACGTAAAGGCGACAAAGGTCCCGCCATATCCAAGGGCTGTAATTAAAAAGGCCAGCATAATTCTACCGTTTTTCAAAATTTTCAACTGGTCACTAAATTTAGCTGGTGGGGACTCTTCCAAGTTTTTCGGTACCAAAATGGCACTAGCAATAATTCCAATTACACCTAATAAAGCAACACCTGCAAAGGTCGCTCTCCACCCGAATGTTTGACCAATAAATGTACCCAATGGCACACCCGTTACGGTTGCCACGGTTAATCCCGTAAACATGAACGCAATGGCACTGGCTCGCTTGTGCTCAGGTACCAAGCTTGCGGCAATGGTAGAGCCTATAGAGAAAAAGATTCCATGTGAAAATGCTGTTACAAATCGAGCAACTAATAATAAGCTGAAGCTTGTTGAGATAGCAGCAATTCCATTTCCTAAAATGAATACAACCATAAGTGCTATTAATAAGTTTTTTCGCCCCATCTTACTGGTTAATGCAGTTAATACTGGAGCTCCTACAGCTACACCAATTGCGTAGCCAGAAACGAGAAGACCCGCTAGTGTAATGGAGATAGTGAGATCGTCGGAGATGGACGACAGTAAACCCACTGGTACAAATTCTGTAGTTCCTATTCCAAAAGCACTAATCGCTAGTGCTAACAAAGCAAATTTATTACTTCCTTTTGATTTCTCCTCTGGTTGCGTGTGAATAGCTTGAGCTTGAGAACCCATACTTAGTTTCCTCCTTATTGCATTGTTCTTATTCTTGAGTTGTGGATTGGAGGGTGAAACGCCGGCGCCATTTGTTTTTCCCTCACTGCATAACATATTATTGCGCACACCCATTCGAATGGGAAGTACGTACTTTAAAGTGCTGTAGGTACCTTCTGGTTCGGTAGGCACTTTAAAGTAACTATCAGGTTCTTTAGAAAGACTTATTACATCTAAGAACCAACATTGATTATGCAGCCTGGTCTAACATTTGAATAGTACGCACTTTGTTGTTCTATAGGCACTTACAGGTAACAAATATGGACTCTCAAGGAATGTACAAGCTATCTGTTATTTAATTTTTTTAATACGTAATCAGAAGATAAGCTACATTTTAGTTGGGGCTTCTATATTTAAAAGACGCAGCCCCTCTTTTAAAACAGTAGTTACAGCAAATACAATAGTTATACGAGTTTGCTGAAAAGTACTCTCTTCCAACACACGGACTTTCGTATAAAATCGATTAAAGCTTTGTGCTAACTGAAGAAGATACTTTGCCAAGCGAGCAGGGTTGTACTCACCAGCCGAAGCTTTTATAATATCCGGAAATTCTTGTAGTAATTTAATAATTGGCCACATAGTCTCCATGTCATCTTGTGCAAATAGCAAGGAGGTAGTTTGGGGCATAGGTGCTCCTTTCGCAAGCAAAGAGCAGCCGCGAGCATAAGTATATTGCAAATACGGTGCTGTTTCACCGTCAAAACGTAGCATGTCATCATAAGAAAATTCAATATCGTTGGATCGATGATGCTTAATATCATGAAAAATAACCGCACCAACCCCTACTTTTCTCGCTACTATCTCCTTATTTTCTAACAAAGGGTTCTTTTCTTCTATGTTCGCTTCCGCTAATTGAATCGCTTTTTCCAGAACCTCCTGGAGAAAAACTACTTTCCCTTTACGAGTGGACATTTTCTTTCCATCTCTTAGCATCATTCCAAATGGAACATGGATCAGCTTATCTGCCCACTCATAACCCATTTTTACTAATACCGCTTTTAATTGTTCAAAATGCAGGCTCTGTTCGTTCCCAACCACATACAAGGACTCGGTAAAGTGATACGTTTCCATTCGATCGACCGCAGCAGCAAGGTCACGGGTCGTATAAAGCGTGGTACCATCAGATTTTTTGATGAGTGCTGGAGGCATACCATAGTCATCTAGAGATACCACTTCAGCTCCTTCGGAACGGACCAATAAACCTTTTTCCTGAAGCTTCGTAATAATGGCTGGTGTTTGAGGGTGATGGTAAGCTTCGCTTTTATAAGAGTCGAAGGAAACACCGAGAAGGTCATAAATATTTTGGAATTCTTTTCGCGATTCTTCTCGAAACCATTCCCATAAGGACGTTGCATAGGCATCACCGTTTTCAAGCTTCTGAAACCATTCACGCCCCTTGTTATTTAAAGCATCATCCTGTTCTGCTTCTCTATGGAAACGTACATACAGCTTTAAGAGCTCTTGAATTGGATTTAGACGTACTTTTTCCTCCTCTCCCCACCAAGTGTAAGCGGCAATGAGCTTACCAAATTGGGTACCCCAGTCCCCTAAATAATTAATGCGAACAACCTTATACCCACACTTCTCTAAAAGATTGGCAATAGCACTCCCAATTACAGTTGAACGAAGGTGTCCCATGGAGAAAGGTTTAGCAATATTAGGGGAGGACAAATCCATCGTTATGGTCTTACCATCCCCTTCGTATTGAGTACCGTATGCGTTCCCCTTCTCTATAATAGTGGATAATACAGATGTAGCTACTTCTTCTTTTTGGTAAAACATATTCACATATGGTCCTACCGATTCCACCCGTTCAAACTGGGAAGAACATTGCTCTCTCAGTTGCTCCGCTAGCACCTCAGCAATTAACTTTGGATTTTGATGCTGCAAGCTGGCTAGAGCAAAGCATGGAAAAGCTATGTCTCCCATATGCTCGTATTTAGGAGCTTCAAGCAATTCAGTAACCCGCTCCTTAGATAGCTGTCCTTCTAACTGTTCATATATGGCTTGTGCCGTGGCTGTTTTTGACGTCATTATTTGCTCCTCCTTTTATGGTAATGCTCTAGCGTGAACCAAAAAAAACCGCCCCTTTTCCAATATTGGAAAAGAGACGGGTATTATCCGTGGTACCACTCTTCTTTCACAGGAGAATCTACCG
Source organism: Pontibacillus salicampi (assembly GCF_042434395.1). Classification (NCBI taxonomy): domain Bacteria; kingdom Bacillati; phylum Bacillota; class Bacilli; order Caryophanales; family Bacillaceae; genus Pontibacillus; species Pontibacillus salicampi. The sequence continues at coordinate 503,462 of NZ_JBHLTP010000011.1, forward strand.
CAATTCACCTGTAAGCACTCTATGCTCTATAACGCGAGCTACCGACTCCCCCTACTGTAAGTTCAAGGTAATGCCTCCGAAGTCCGGTTCATCCCACTTTCGTTCTCAGGCTTCCACCATCCCTGATTCGCTGTTCAACTCTAATGAGATTACTCTCTTCCTCAACGGCAACGTTAGATTTAATTACTTATTGTATAGAAGGATGTTCTAAAAGTAAAGAACATTTTGTATTTTGTGTTATTATGAATGCTGTTGATATGGAATTAATAATTCCTCATTAGATAAGCACCTGCAAGAGGGAGTAGGTATATTGAGCAAAATAGAAAGCACATTTGATATTCGTTCAGAAACAGAAAGACTATTCATTAGACCATTAAGGCAAGCTGATTTTACTAATTGGTTAAATGCCTTTAAAAGCAGAATTCCTTCTTTTCATCGTCATGACAAAGGACAGATAAAAGGTCACTCCCTATATTAGGGAAGTGACCTTTGGTACATTCTATTCTAATTGCTTGACGGAATCCCGCTCTACAATGTTATGTGGAACAATAATCCGTTTAATAGGTTCATCCTTGTTTTTCACATTCTCGATTAAGCATTTAGCAGCCTGATTACCAAGCTGGAAAATTTGCACATCGGTAGTTGTCAGAGCTGGCCTTATAATTTCTGATAGGTAGACATTGTTAAAGCTGACAAGAGATACATCCTCTGGTACCCTAATACCGAACTCAGCTAGCATGGTCAACATGCCAACGCTCATTAAATCATCCGCCACAACAAGACCTGTGGGTGGTTTATCCATCTGAAACAATTCCCTGACTGCTTCCTTGCCACCTGATGTGAGTAACTCCGTGTACACCTGATACGAATTGTCTATCGGTATGCCTGCTTGCTGAAGCGCTAGTTTATATCCAGCAACTCGATCCTCTGTAACGGTCAAATTAGGATCGCCGCCTACAAAGGCTATACGGGTATGGCCTTTCTCAATAAGAACGTCTGTAATATCTATGGCTGCCTGGATATTATCGTTATCGATATGATTTACTTCATTCATATTTCCAGTCGGTTTTCCAATTAGCACATATGGAAAGCCTCTCTCCAATAAATAATCAGCCACTCTGTCATCCTTGCTAGAATATAGAAGCATCATGCCGTCCACCTGATGTCCTTCCACCATTCTGCGAACACTTTCCATGACCTCATCCTCTGTCTCCCCTGTGGAAATGTTCAAGGAATATTGCTCTTTATGGGCTACAGAACTAACTCCTCTTAGTACCTCTGGGAAAAAAGGATTTTGCAACGCTTTATCTGCTGATGATTTCATGACGATTCCTAATGTTTGGGTAGAATTGTTAGCCAAACTTCGTGCATTGATATTGGGATGATAACCAAGATCCTTCATTGCCTTTCGAACTCTTTTCTTGGTTGCCATACTGATTCTTGGGTTGTCCGATAACACTCTCGACACAGTGGAAGGTGCTACATTTGCTGCTTTTGCTACATCCTTTATGGTTATGCCCATTCTCAATCACCTACTTTTATCATAATACCGCTTACTATGTCTTTTGTTTGTTTTTCACTGTAACAACTATTACAAAGCCTATAAACGCACCCATTACGAGGATTACAGCACCAACGAAGAGCAAATTCACACCCTGATTGTCTTCTTCTACGTATATATCTGCAGTCTCTCTGTCTAATGCAATTTTATATTGATTATCTCCTTGATTCCGGACTATCGTATCATATACCAATCCACGAAGCTGTTTATCCTCTGATATATTACTCAGGGTAGCGGATTTGGTTGTAACATCATTATTAATAGCTATGTAAACCGTCTCCCCCTGATAGGATCGTTTAAATACTGCAAAAGCTCCATCGTCTATTATTTGTTCGAAACTCCCCTTTCGCAAGGCAGGAAATCTACCCCTTATAGCCGCTAACTGTTCCATATGAGCCTTAATATCAGATTCTCCGCTTTTAAAGTTCATAATAGGATTATTTGTATGATCACTATCCAAAGCAATTTCACTGCCATAATACAAAGAAGGTGTTCCAGGTGTAGCATATAGATAGGTTAATGCAAGCTTCCATCTTGTCGTTGGATTATGTTTTTGCTGAAAGGCACGATTGGTAAACCGCTCTGTATATAAATTATCTACAAATGTAAGCATAGCAGACCCTTGTTCTTCATTAAGCTGGTATTCGGCTATATCTGAAATATTTCCTCCTGGTGCAGAAAACAAGCTAGCTGCCTGCTCATATAGCGAATACTGTGTTACCAAATCAACTCCTGCGTTTTGAAGAGAAGCTCTTTTATTTTCTTGTTGTACATCTCCAATAATAATCGTATTCTCAATTTCTGTATCGACTTTCTCTATAAAAGATATTGGGAGCTCGTCCATAGAGGAGATACGAAAGCCATCTGCTCCTGTTTCCTCTTTCCAAAAGCGTAGCGTTTCCAAAGCATATTCTTGTACGCTAGCATTCGAAAAGTTAAGCTTCGGTAAACCTTCTGTATAGTTTCGAGAAAATTCTCCTGTATTATTCTCTTGTGATTCCTCATACCAATTATCCTTACTGCTATCCTCTACCCATGAGTGTGAGTCAGAGGTATAGCGTAATGGTGTGGTTAGAATTACTTTCATATCCTGCTGATGCGCAGCTTCTACTAAACGCTTGGCGTCCTCTAACGATCCAAATTGCTCCTCAACGCTACGAAAATCCTCTATCCAAAAACCGTGATACCCACCTTCTGCATTCTCCATTATCGGTGACAGCATGATGGTCGTAAAACCACGCTCTTTTATGTAGTCTAGTTTATCTATAATCCCTTGCAAATCACCGCCATGATATGCATCGGGGTTATCAGGATCTACTTGTTGATTGTTGCTATTTTCTCCATCATGAAATCGATCGACCATTATGGAATAAATTACTTCTTCCTCTACCTTACGTTCTTCTTTTTCAGCCGCACCTGCGAATGGCAGGCCATAAAAAAGAAGAAACGGAATAAGTAGAATAACACTCCTTACACTCGTGTTGCGCATTCTCCGTTCCTCCTATTGAAAACAGTTTCATATACAAGTAGCCTATCCCTTTTGCATACCATCAGTCAACTAGAAATATGGGGAATGTTTAGGACAATTTTATGTCTAAGAATAAATTGGGTGAGCAACGAAGGTATTTTTTCGAAAATCCCTTAACTGAAGTATAAGAAGAGGATGCTGCTCTTCTTACAAGACATTCGCTTATCATCGCCTTCCTATCATTCTATTTATCTAAAAAAGTACTAAATGAAGGAGGTTAGGTTAAAATCGCTACATCGTGTAGCAAAACCGAACTACCCAGACGTCGTGTAGGGTAGGAAAGAGAGTGTTTGCCAGACTAAACCCTCCTCTCATATAAGTTTATCTCGACCTCAAATCTTCCATATAAGGCTCTATACAGATATATCAACAACCTGCATGAACAGACTAAATTCCTAAAAAAATAGAGTCAGGTCTAATACCCGACCTGACTCCAACTCTCTAAACTTCGATTTTCACTTTATAAGCTTCCATCCAATAATTAATTTGACCAAGGTGTGCAAGTAATTGTGGTCCTGTCATAAGCTGACCGAAAAATGGAGCCTTAATAGCTTTCCCTTCTGTATCGATGAGCTCTTGCAATTTACTCTTATCAAATAACTGTAACAGCGGTGATAAATTATCTTCCAGAATATAATTCATCCATTCTACAACCGCATTTGTGTAATCCGGGTTATGTGTTTTCGGATAAGGACTTTTCTTACGATATAATACCTCATTCGGAAGCAGCCCTTCGAGTGCCTTTCGCAGAATCCCCTTTTCTCGATCCTTATACCGCTTCATCTCCCACGGAACGTTCCAGACATATTCGACGAGGCGATGATCACTAAATGGTACACGAACCTCCAGGCTTGCCCCCATACTCATGCGATCTTTTCGGTCCAGCAGCGTCGTCATAAACCAAAGCTGATTTAAATAGAACATTTCACGACGCTGCGCTTCCTCTTTTGAATCCCCTTCAAAAGTAGGCGTCTCTCGAATGGTATCTCGATAGCGCCCCATCATGTAATCATGAAGATCTAGCTTTTCCCTCCATTCAGGTGCCAGCAGCTCGTGGCGAACATTGGAGGAACGTATCCAAGGAAACCCTTCTCGTGCAAGCTCTTCCTCTCGATAAAACCATGGATACCCTCCAAATATCTCATCAGCACATTCTCCTGATAAGGCCACTGTTACCTTTTGCTTTATTTCTCGGCAAAACCATAATAACGAGGAATCTACGTCAGCCATTCCTGGCAGGTCTCTCATATGAACTGCCTCTTTCAGCATATAAGCCAGCTGCTTGTTATCCATTATACAAGTTTGATGATTCGTTTGATGGGTCTGAGTCATAAGATCAATAAACGATTCATCACTATTCGGTTGGTAGGTACTAGATTGGAAGTACTTCTCATTATCCTGATAGTTAATGGAAAAAGTTGATAGAGGATCTTTACCTTCTTTTTTCATATGGTCGGCAGCTATTGCGGTAATGGCACTTGAATCAACCCCTCCAGATAGGAAGGTGCCAACTGGTACATCAGAAACTAGCTGTCTTGTTACAGCATCCTCAAATAGCTCTCTAATAGTGGAGGACGTTTTTTCTACATCATCTGTATGCTCATGACTTTGCACATTCCAGTAGCGGGAGACCTTCAGCCCATCCCTATTAAATCGGGCAACGTGACCAGGACGAAGCTCCTTAATCCCCTTAAATACACCGTTTCCAGGTGTTCTGGATGGTCCAAGAGCTAATATTTCACTAACTCCTTCCCGATCTAGAATCGGCTGGACATCTGGATGGGCCAAAAGTGCCTTCAATTCTGAACCGAATAAAAATCCTCCGGCATTTTCTGTATAGAATAAGGGCTTTACTCCAAGTCTGTCTCTAGCTAAGAATAAAGACTCCGTTTCTCCGTCCCAAATACCAAATGCAAAAATACCGTTCAAATGATCCACACATTTTTCTTTCCACTCCATATAGCTTTTTAACAACACTTCAGTATCAGAATGAGATAAAAAACTCCACCCACGTGCCTGTAATTCCTTGCGAATATCTTCTGTATTATATAGCTCGCCATTATAGCAAATGGTGTATGCGTTAGCACCAGATTGAAAAGTCATCGGCTGACGTCCGCCATCAGGGTCAACTACTATTAACCGCTGATGCCCAAAAGCTATGTGAGGCTTAATCCAGGAATTGGCCTCGTCTGGACCTCGATAATGCAATGTGTTGGCTATATGCTGAACCACATGCTCCTGCTGTGTTAAATCCTTCTCATAATCTACCCAGCCACTAATGCCACACATGTTTACTCATCCTCTCTTATCACTAGCATATTTCTAACAACTATGATTCATACATATGCGGAATTCAACAAAACTTGCTGACAGACAGGCTTTGAAGAAACAATACTTACATGCTCTCAAACGGTATATAAAATACACCATCGGTATTTGCCTCTTAACAATAATAAAAATTTCATTTTTATTATTGACATTGATAACGATTCTCATTATCATATTTAGTAGAAAGATTGCTACTTAACAGATAATCTTCCTACCCCCCTCAACAAAAAAACACGATTTCCCTTTAATAAGGAAAATCGTGTTTTTTATATTTACCCTGCAATCGGAAGTACACCTAGAGGTAAGCGGCCAAATCCTAATACAAGTGCTATGATGATTGCAATCCAAAACTGAATCCACCCATTACGGGATGATGTACTCTTAGAAGAGCGGATTAAAATCATTTCCATTGCATAAATAACCCATACTCCGGCTAGAGCTTTAACAATTGCTTCTCCCAGCATAGCACTGCCACCAAAGTAAGCTCCTAACAATGAACCGCCAGAATAAAGAATTAATAGATAATCTAAACGCAGAATCATATGGGTGATTTTACCAGCTTTTGCTCTGCCACCACGGTAGAACCAAAATGACAAACCAAGTAAGACAAGTGCAAGCACCCACGATGTAATATGTAAGTGTGTGGACATATTCTCGTTTCCTCCTTTTTCTATATCATACCACCGCAATCATACCAAAAAACATGTTCTAAAGCGAGTGTTAATACTTCTTATGCTCTCCCCTCTTATAAGTTAAACCTGAATAAAATGAGAGAAATTTCACATTATTCCTCCAAAGAAAACAAAAAATTCTGTAAACCTGTTATAATGTCATTATTGCTGGAATTTATTATACATGGAGGAGATACAATGGAAAGCCTACGTACGAGTGAACAAATTATTGAACAAACGCAAGAATACGGAGCAAAAAACTATCATCCGCTTCCAGTCGTAATTTCCAAAGCGGAAGGCGTTTGGGTAGAAGACCCAGAAGGCAACCGTTACATGGATATGTTGAGCGCCTATTCTGCAGTGAACCAGGGACATCGTCATCCGAAGATTATTGAGGCACTCAAGGAGCAAGCTGAACGAGTTACCTTAACCTCCAGAGCATTTCATAACGATCAGCTAGGTCCGTGGTATGAAAAGGTATGTAAGCTTACGAATAAAGAAATGGCTCTTCCGATGAATACCGGAGCAGAAGCTGTAGAAACCGCCATTAAAACAGCACGTCTATGGGCGTATAATGTTAAGGGAGTTCCGGAGGACAAGGCTGAAATCATTGCCTGCAGTGAAAATTTTCACGGTCGAACTATGACGGCTGTTTCCCTGTCAACGGACGAGGAAGACAAGCGCGCCTTTGGACCAACATTACCAGGTATTAAAATTATTCCATTTGGGGACACTCAAGCATTACGAGATGCTATTACCGAGAACACTGCTGGGTTTATTTTCGAACCAATTCAAGGAGAAGCTGGCATAAACATTCCTCCTGAAGGGTTCTTATCCGAAGCTTATGACATATGTAAGGAACATAATGTATTATACATTGCTGATGAAATACAAGCTGGCCTTGGCCGCAGCGGAAAGATGTTCGCCTGTGACTGGGAAAATGTATCTCCGGATATTCTTATTCTTGGTAAAGCATTAGGTGGGGGAGTCTTTCCAATCTCCTGTGTTGTTGCCAATAAAGATGTGCTTGGAGTCTTCACGCCAGGATCGCACGGATCAACTTTTGGTGGTAATCCACTAGCATGTGCTGTTTCTGTAGCTTCATTAGAAGTAATTGAAGAAGAGCAATTAGCTGCTCGTTCTCAAAAGCTAGGGGAATATATGAAGAGCGAGCTAAGGAAAGTGGAAAATCCAAAGATTAAGGAAGTTCGCGGAAAAGGGCTGTTTATCGGCGTAGAATTAACAGAAGCTGCTCGCCCATATTGTGAGGCATTGAAGCAGAAAGGCCTGCTTTGTAAAGAAACACACGAAACCATTATCCGCTTCGCTCCTCCACTTGTAATTAAACAAGAAGATTTGGATTGGGCTATTGATCAAATTAAAGATGTACTTTCTGTATAAACCAAAAACGTCCGAACCCATATGAAGGTTCGGACGTTTTTGTTATTGTATCCATGATGGTCACCCGACGGAACTATCCCTATCTAAGTCCTACCGTTAAGTATTCTGTACAGGAAGTCCACACTATAAATGTTAAAATACCAAACTAAGTCCCTCTACCCTTCCGTTGTACTAGTGAGCTTTAAATGTAACCGATAGAAGGCGGAGAAGGCTAGAAATGCAACAAGAGAGCAAGTAAAGAATGGGATGATCAGCGGGAATACATACGTACTAATGTACAGTATAAGACCGACACTAACTACTGTAGCAATAAATAGGACCGGGCTGCCTAGTGTTAGGAGAAATGCTTGCTTGAAGACCGCTTTCCATTGCATGTCATAATGGACAAGAACGGAAAGGAAATGAATCGTGAACACAAAAAGCAGAAATGCCAGTACGAACATAATGTTCATCATCACTGTATTTGCTGCAGAAAAATAATAGATATCTCCAATCAGCACCGCCCAGAGAATTGTAAAAACAATTCCACCTATCATGCTCTTCTTATAATTCTCCTTATAGTAGCTCCAAAAGGACCTCGTAGCTCCTTCTATTTCCTCTTTCCGCACCCACTCTCTCGCTTTTGCAAACACCGCAGCAGTAGCAGGGAAGAATATGAAAGGGAGTAAAAGCAAAATGGGGACAAGGAGGACAACCGCATCCGCCACACGCTCAACATATAATAGATTAAGGAGAAGGAGAGTGATAGGAAGATTGAACAGGAACCATTGCAGATTCACTAGTGAGAATTGCATAATCCATTCACTAACTGTGTAAAAACCTCCCATAACTCCTGTTGCATTCTTCATGTGTCCCTCTCTCCTTCCTGTAATTCACTTATTTAAACCCACCACATCTCGGCTGGCTGTTCTTCTATGTTAATAGCTTTTAAGTTTTTCACAGCTTGGCTGAAGCCTTCACTAATCGACATAATGGGATCCTCGTGCTCAATGGAAATAACATAGTCATAGTCAAATGTACGAAGGGCACTGACGATGTTAGACCACTCTTGTACACTATGTCCGTAACCTACTGAGCGGAAGCTCCATGCTCTCGTTTTAACATTACCATATGGCTGCATGTCTGTTAAACCATACATGTTTACGTTGTCCTGATCAATGTAGGTATCCTTTGCGTGGAAGTGGTGAATAGCTCCTTCACGGCCTAGAATTTTTATAGCGGCGACTGGATCTATACCTTGCCACCATAAATGACTCGGATCCAGGTTTGCACCAATGGCTGGTCCTGTTGCTTCCCTTAATTTCAGCATCGTATAAGGGGTGTGAACAAGAAAGCCTGCATGTAGTTCCAGACCGATTTTTACATCATGCTGTTCGGCCAATTGAGCTTGTTCTTTCCAATAGGGAACAAGCTTTACATTCCATTGCCATTCTAGTACGTCGGAATATTCATTTGGCCAAGGAGTAACAGGCCAATTCGGGGTTGTATCTCCTTCATGCCCCCCTGGGGTGCCAGAAAATGTGTTAACAACTGGAACATTCATAAGACCGGCAAGCTTAACCGTTTTAACGAATGTGTCATGAGAATCTTTTGCAAATTGCTCATCTGGAGAAATGGGATTGCCATGGCAGCTAAATGCACTAATCGTTAATCCTCTAGCGTGTACTTTATCCAAATATTCTTTACGCTTTTCTTCACTTTCTAATAGTTCATCTAGATTACAGTGAGCGTTCCCTGGATATCCACCTGTTCCAATTTCAACAGCCTTTAATCCAGCCTGTTGTACATGGTCTAGCATTTCCTCAAAGGACTTATCGGAAAACAGTACAGTAAATACACCTAATTTCATCAGGAAGATCCTCCTTTTTCTATTATACTAGCTTAACACTTGCGCCTGTCTCACTACTTATATATATAGCTTCCATTAGTTTCGTAACCTTAAGAGCTTGTTCTGGCTGGACAGTCAGCTCCTCGTTTCCAAGGCAGCTTTCCACAAAATTTCGAGCTTGACGAATGCCGTCTGATTCCTCATCCGGCTTTACTACTGGCTGATTATCCCAAAGGGCACCGTATTTAGCCTTGTAAAACTCAAGCGGGAAGACATCCAGACCACCATCTACACCTGAAATACTAAGCGTAGTGTGATCCTCTTTAATATTGGCTGCCCATGAGCACTCAAACTGCATACTCATTCCATTATTAAACAGTATATAGCTTGTGACATGGTCATCCACGTTAAAGGCTTCATGATCAAATGTCCCCCAGTCGTTTACTTGACCTGGAGTCTTGCTTAATTGGTCATATGTTTTGCCCATCACTTCAACCGGAGTCGGATCGTCAAGAAGCCATAAAGCTAAATCTAATAAATGACATCCGAAGTCTATTAAACTGCCTCCGCCCTGTAACTCCTTATTAGTAAAAACACCCCAGCCTGGAACTTTCCTTCTTCGCATTGCTTGAACCCTCGTTACTAGCGGCGTACCTATTTCATCGTTTATGATAGCTGCTTTTGCTAATTGCGATTGAGGCATATGGCGGTAATGATAGGCTATTGATAACAAGCGGTTATTTCTATGAGCAGCATCCAGCATCGATTGACATTCTGCTGTAGACATAGCCATAGGCTTCTCACACATTACATGTACGCCAGCATCTAATGCGGCTATCGTAATCTCTGCGTGGAATTTATTTGGAGTGCAAATCGTTACAGCATCCACTTTATGGAACATATCATGGTAATACTTTACGGCATGCGGGATTTGAAACTGCTTAGCAACTTCAAGAGCCCGTTCTTCATTCACATCTTGGACAGCTACTATATCTACTTTGTCCGAAAGGTATTGGAAGGCAGGGATATGCCGCCCTTGTGCAATCCCACCGACTCCAATAATGCCCATTTTCAATTTACTCATGCTATCACTTCACTACCGTAGTCATTTGTCTATTATCTTCTGATTGGATAGCAGCTAGAATAATCTCTAAGGATCGCTTTCCCTCTTCCCCATTAATTAAAGGTTCTGTATCCGTAACAATCGCCTCTATGAAATGGTCGATTACATGAGAATTAGACTGTCCGCCCTCTTCATTAGATTGGATTTTACCCAGCTGATACTTTACCACTTCTCCTGTAGCATATTGAACTATTAGGGAATGCTCAGGATCGTCCTCAAGACGAAGCGTCGCCTTTTCGCCATATATAATAGTAGAGTTATCTTCCTGTGGCTTATATGCCCAGCTAGCAGCTAACGTACCAATTACTCCACTTTCACTCCTAAGGATGCACACAGCATTATCGTCGACTGTGATGTTTTCTTTAGCATTGTTGGCAATAAAACCAGCTACATCTACAAATTCTTCTCCTAAGATATAGCGTAATAAGTCTGCCTTGTGAACACCGAGGTCGCCCATCGCACCAATAAAAGCGTCTTTTTTGCGGAAGAACCAGCTCTCAGCTCCATCTGCACTCCAAGCCTCTGGACCACCATGACCAAAAGCAGTACGGAAGCTATAAATTTTGCCTGCTTCTCCAGATGCTATTAACTGCTTAGCCTTCTCATGGGATGGAACAAAGCGCTGATTATGACCAATCATAAGCTTTTTGCCATTCCGCTTAGCTGCTTCAATCATTTGATCTGCTTCTTCTTTTGAAGTAGCCATTGGCTTCTCGCAAAGCACGTGAGCACCTGCGTCTAATGCAGCAATGGAAACAGGTGCATGAAGGGCGTTTGGTAGACATACACTCACTGCGTCCACCTGTTCTTGTGCCAACAATTCCGTATAATCCGTATAGCTTTTCGCCCCATACTGTTCTGCCATCGTCTTAACACGCGTTTCCACTATGTCACATACAGCGACAATGTTGACATGTTCGTTTTGAGCGTACTCTGGTAAATGACGGTGCTTGGCAATACTTCCACACCCAATAACAGCAATATTTATCATTGTCATATTTCATCCTCCTCCATATTATTTAGACGTAATCGCTTCTAACGGCTGTGCATTGCCGTACACATGCTTTGGCGTACCGTTGTTGTACACCCATTTCACTCCATTTTGAATAACCTTTTGGACATCCTTGTGGTAGTACGTAGGATACGTTTCATGTCCAGGACGGAAGTAGAAAATATTCCCGCGTCCTCGTTTGAAGGTTGCACCGCTGCGGAACACCTCTCCACCTTCGAACCAGCTTATCAGCAGCAACTCATCTGGAGTTGGGATGTCGAAGTGTTCTCCGTACATTTCCTCTTTCTCAATTTCAATATATTCCCCTAACCCTTCTGTTATCGGATGAGTTGGATCTACCACCCACATTCGTTCCTTCTCGTCTGCTTCTCTCCACTTCAAATCACAAGATGTACCCATCAGTTTCTTAAACACTTTAGAGAAATGTCCAGAATGCAGTACAACAAGCCCCATACCATCCAGTACACGCTGCTTCACCTTTTCAGCAATCTCCTCGCTTACTTCTTCATGTGCTTTGTGGCCCCACCAAACCATTACGTCTGTTTTATTTAGTACCTCATCTGTTAATCCATGCTCTTCCTCATCTAATGTAGCAGTAGTAACATGATGGCCATCTTCTTCTAAAAAGGAAGCAAGAGCTCCATGGATACCTTCCGGATAAATATCACTAACTACAGGATTCTCTTTTTCGTGTCTAAATTCATTCCAAACGACTATGTTCATACGTTCCATCTCCTTTTTAGTATGTAATAACTTTTCCCCACATTCATAAAAATGAGTGGTTCAAAGTCTATGTAATGTAATCCGTCGACTGGTCTAGCCGACAGGATTATTTAACCGTGTACTGGAGTCCCGTTCGATAATGTTGGTTGGAATAATAATACTTCGCTTCATCATTTCTTCATTGGTTAATAATTCAATTAAGCTGCTGGCGGATGCATAACCCAGTTGATAGGATTGTGTATCTACTGTAGTCATAGAAGGATTGGACAGCTTAGATATAATTGTATCGTTAAAGCAGACAATGCTTATGTCATCTGGCACTGTTATCCCCTTGCTTTGCAGTGCTTGCATAATGGATAGCGCCTGATAATCATCGGTAATAACAAGGGCTGAAGGTCGGTTCGGTAAATCCAACAATTCTGCAACGACCTTATTCGCATCTTGATTATCTAACTCCATATGCTTGATCCATTCTTCTCGTTTCTCCCTGCCATGTTCCATTAAAGACAGTTGATAACCAGATAGTCTCGCATTGGTAACTTCAAAATGAAAGTCTCCTCCTACAAACCCTATATTCCTATGTCCTCTTTGAAATAAAAAATCGGTAACTTCTTTACTTGCTTGAACGTTATCATTATCCACATACATAATATTTCCTGAGTACAGTAATGGTTTGCCAATCATTACGAAAGGGAAATTTTGTTCTTGTAAATACGGAACGACCTTATCATCTTCTTTGGAATACAAGACGACTATGCCGTCTACTCTTTTTCCCTGGACCATATGGACTACATCTTGAAAGATGGCTTCTTCCGAGTCTCCAGTAGTTAAATTAATACTGTATTGGTGCTCATGGCATACGTTACTAATTCCGCGAAGCACTTCGAAGAAGAACGGATTGTGCAACGAATGACTGGAGGAATTTTTCATGACGATTCCGATGGTTTGGGTAGACTGTCGCACAAGGACTCTCCCATTAATATTGAGATGATAGCCCATCTCCTCCATCACTTTCCGCACCTTACGTTTCGTTTTCTCACTGATACGGCTGCTATCTGATATAACACGCGATACAGTCGATGGTGCTACATTAGCTTTTTTTGCTACATCCTTAATCGTGACCGACACTGTCATCTACTCTCCTAACCGTGGTTATTTCACTGCTCCTTCAGAAACCCCTTTCAGGATTTGCTTCTGCGCAAAGAAGTAGCCAATAATAACCGGGATAATGGCAATCGTTAAACCTGCTAATGCTAAATGCCATTGCTTCGTATATTGTCCAAAGAAGTAGAACATTTTTAATGGAATTGTGGCATTTTGTTCACTCAGTACAAGGGATGGTAATAAGTAGTCATTCCAGATCCAAATAACATTCAAGATTCCAACGGTTACAGAAATAGGCTTCAGTAAAGGAAAAACGATATGCCAAAATACTTGGAATCGACTTGCTCCGTCAATAATTGCTGCCTCATCGAGTGACTGAGATATTCCTGTCATGGCCCCATGATATAGAAAAATGGATAAACTACAGCCAAATCCTAAGTACATGAAAATTAATCCTGCTCCATTTAACATGTCAACCTGTCCAAATAAGGAGACAAGCGGGATCATAACAGATTGGAATGGTATGAGCATCGCTGCAACAAAGATAAAGAACAGGACGCTGCTGACCTTACTTTTGTTACGAGCAAGGGCGTACCCTGCCATGGAAGAGAATAGAATAATAATCCCAACACTTAAACCAGTAATCATTAAAGAGTTGAATAGGGATTGTAAAAAAGCAAGATCCTGAAATGCTTTAACAAAGTTCTCAAAAGCAAACTTCTCAGGTAGATCCAATACACCTGTGAAAATTTCTCTCTTTGTTTTAAAAGCATTTACAAGCATGAGATAAAACGGAGCAATCCAGATTAACCCTAGAACAATTCCTAATACCTCAATGGATAAGTTATTTCTATTATTTTTCTTCATTACAGGTCAACCTCCCTTTTCTTGTTGTAGTACACTTGCGTCAGCGCTACAACAGCTACGATAAGGAAGAAGATAACAGCTTTCGCTTGCGCATAAGCCATTTCGTTTTCTGCAAAGGCAGTTTTTACAATTTCCATGGCGACCATTTGCGTTTTGTTACCAGGTCCACCGTTGGTTAAAGATAAGTTCTGATCATAGATCTTAAAGGAGGTGGATAACGTCAAGAACATACTGACGGTAAACGCTGGTGCTACAAGTGGAAAGGTAATATTTTTAAAACGCTGGAAACTGCTCGCTCCATCTATCTTCGCTGCTTCTATTAACTCATTAGGAATATTCTCGAGGTAAGCAATGTATATAATCATTATATACCCCGCCATTTGCCAGGCTGTTAAAATAACAAGCCCCCAAAACCCTGTTTCAGCAGTTGATAGCCATCCTTGCAAGGACTCAATTCCTGTTAATTCTCCAATATCATCGAATACGCTTACAAAAATAAACTGCCAGATGAAACCGAGAATCAGCCCTCCGATAAGGTTCGGCATAAAGAATACTGTCCTTAATAGATTGTTAGACTTTATGTTACGAGTTACTAGTAAGGCAAGACCTAATCCGAATACATTTAACAAAATAACAGATGCAAAGGAGAATTTAATCGTAAACCAGATCGATTTCATAAATTCTTCCTCTTGGAAAAGGGCTATGTAGTTTTGAAAGCCCAGAAATTCTGTGGCAGTTAGACCGTTCCAGTTCGTAAAGGAATACACTAACCCATATAAGAATGGAATAACGACTACGACACCTAACCCTATGATTACTGGTGCTAGAAATAACCAAAACGTGAAGCTGCGATTGCGCAATTGCTTTCCCTCCCTGGCTGATTATGTCTTATCTACATCTATATCAGCGAGTTTTCTCTAAGCCAGATGTTTACTGGTGCGAAAATATGGAATCGTTCCCATTACTTTCGCTAGATATGAAATAAGTATGAAAAAGGAGCTAACGGAAAGCACTGTCCCCGCTAGCCCTTTACCACTAATACTTTATTTTCTTGCATCTTCCCATGCTTTTCTAGATTGTTCTTCCATTTCTTCCCATGTAATGTCGCCGCCAAGGTATTCTTGCATATTCACACCTAAATCGTTTGTTGTCCAAGCGGTTGGTGCGCCCATAAATACCCAGCCTATCGTATTTCCTTCTGAAGCGTAATCATAGATTTCTTGGGAAAGAGGATCGGAAATTTTGCTAGAATCATATCCTTCATAAGCTGGAATGAACTTAAAGTCCTCTACTACCATTTCTTTACCCACATCTGAAGTGTACATCCAATCTAAAAATTCTTTACTTGCTTTTACCTCTTCATCAGAAGCTTGTTTGTTTACTGCCCAATACATTGGTACACCGACAGGGATACTTCCTTCATAACCTTCAACAGGGATTGGCAGGAGACCAATGTTTTCCTGTGCCATCGTTTCGTCCATTTGGGAAATAGAATTATATACCCAGTTACCTTGTTGGATCATTGCTACTTTCCCGAGGGAGAAAAGCTCTTCCACTTGCTGAGAGTAATCTAGGCTCAATGTAGGCTGTACAGAATATTCAGCCTGCAGATCTAAGAATTGCTTCATCTGATCGCCCATCTTAAATTCTACTGTATCAGCTTCGTATGCTTTCATAATATCGTTATCAAATTCGTCAGCTAGGTAAGCGTTTGCTAAATGATTCCCAAGTACCCATGTTTCCTTACCAGCTAATGCGAATGGTGCTTCAATACCTAAATCTTCTTTCTTGCTATCTAATGTTTTAGCTGCTTCTTCCAGGTCAGCCATGGATTTAATGTCATCTGGATTTATACCAGCCTCTTCAAATACTTTCTTGTTATAAATAAGTCCATATCCTTCCTGGTTGAAAGGCAGTCCGTATAATTTATCGTCTTGAGTTACACTTGTTAACGTACCTTCGAGTGCATTTTCGGCTGACTTCGTATCAGATAAATCAGCAACGTACTCTTTGTATTGCTCAATGTCTGCTGGCCCGCCTACGTTGAAAATGTCCGGCTCTTCACCGGAAGAGAAAGATGTCTTCAAGGAAGCACCGTAATCGTTACCTCCGCCAACTGTCTTCACATTGATTTCAACATTCGGATGCTCTTCCTCGTATTTTTTAGTCAGCTCTTCGAATTGATCCTTGAATTCTACTTTGAATTGGAACACATCAACAGTCACTTTGTCCCCGCCGCTATCTGAATCAGAATTTGCATCTGATGAGCTGTCTGATGAGAAGGAACACCCCGCTAATGCAATCGTCGATGCTAATGCCGCTGTTGCTAATCCTTTAGTAAACTTTATTCCCTTCACTAATAACCACTCCCCTATATTGGTCTCTTAATGAATGCGCTTTCAGTTTGTTCATAAAGATTAGCTGATTGCATCCCCGCTACAAGAGAATTCGTTTGCACAAGATTATGTAACAAACTCGGGTACATCAGCCAAAACCTCATTAGATTCAACGTTTATTGCGTTGTATCAAGTTGTGAATACGTTTGCGCAACTTCATTAACTAAATAGTAGCACGCTTGTCCATGAAACACAATAATAATTTTTAGAAAATTGATATCGTTTTCATATACTGCTATATTCCTAGACTGATCCATCCCTACTAAATCTTGATTTATAAGCAAAAAAGCCCTATTCACATGAATAGAGCTTCCAAATCTTATTCGTTCTATAATGCTTTTACATAACCACCGTCCACTAGCAGGGATTGACCAGTAATATAAGTGTTCGCAAAGGAACCTAAGAACAGAACTGCCTTTGCAAATTCCTCCGGAGATCCCGATCTACCAACAGGGATACCAGCATCGTAATTAGCTTTCAGCTCCTCTACTGATACCCCTTTTCGCGTGGCCATCTTCTCATCTAAACTTTCTACTCTTTCTGTTTCAATTCGGCCAGGTCCAACGGTATTAACTAAAATGTCATCCTTTGCATATTCATTCGCTAATGTCTTCGATAAACCTGCTATAGCAGTGCGAAACGTATTCGAGAGCACTAATCCATCGATAGGCTGTTTAATGGATGAGGATGCAATATTGATGATCCTCCCTCCGCCAGCATCCTGCATTTGTGGCACAGCAAGTCTAGACGCTCGTATGAAGCTTAGTAGATTTTGTTCAAATGCATCTTTCCAGTCGTCATCCTTAAACTGCATAAAGGAACCGGCCGGTGGTCCTCCAGCGTTATTAATTAATATGTCAACTCCACCTAACTTATCGGAAGCTGCTTCAAATAATTTCTCAATGGATTGTTTGGAGGAAACATCACATACCTCCGTATGCGGTCCAGGATGGTCTCCACCAACTGTTTGTTTAATATCTTGCGCTGCTTGAAGGAGATGCTCCGGATCCCTGCTTGAGATAAGCACTTCCGCTCCCTCTTGAACATATTGTACTGCAATTGCTTTCCCCAACCCTTTACTCGACGCCAATACAACAACCCGCTTTCCTTCTAAACCAAGATCCACCCAAACTCCTCCTTGTTATGTAGTACTTCTATTGTACAGAAATTCGGATAGAAAATACCAAAGAGAGGTATTACTATTTCTCAGGTATTAAATCAGGATGGTTAGTAAATATGCCATCCACTCCCCATTCCATTACTCTTCCAATATCACGCTTACCATTAACGGTGTACACATGAACGAACAGACTCTCCTCTTGTGCCACATTCACGAAATCTTCATCAATCTTTTTATAATTCACCCCAATGCCGCTACTATAAGCTTTCATATCTTTTAAATCTTCTCTTGTCACCTCTTCAACAGAAGCAGATGGAATTAATTGAACTAAAGGAAGGTCAGGCTGTAAAGAATGAAGCTTCAGGAGGCTATCCGGACTGAAAGATTGAATGAGAACATTACGTTCTTCCAACATCTCGTGCTTCTTTAATATACGTAGTAATTCCTCTTCCATCCCAGGATACACACCTGGAGCTTTCGTCTCGATATAAAAACGCACATCATTTCCAAAATGCTCCATTACCTCTTCAAGCGTCGGTACTTTCAAACCGACGTAAGCTTTATTGGCTAAACGAGGGTAACGCTCGTTGAACCATGATCCTGCATCCAGCTGTTTAATGTCTGCTAGAGTCATATTACGGACTAACCCTGTTCCATTTGTGGTACGATTGACCGTTTCATCATGCATGACAATAAGGTGGTTATCCTTTGTCATTTGTAAGTCCAATTCAATATAATCCCCATTCATCGTTTCCCCAAGTTCATAGGCTGCTATCGTATGCTCAGGTGCATAGGCTGATGCACCACGATGAGGGATAATGGTTGGTTTCGTTAAGGTGCTCGTTCTCACGATATCAAACTGCTGTAAAACCAGTGTTCCTATAAGTAAGAGACAGCCGAGAAGAGCAATTATCATTATACGGTTTCTAGTCATTGTCAACCGCCTTTAATGTGGAATATTCGTTAGTTCAAAAAAATCTGATTCAGGCTTCATCATCTTCATACCCTGTTCGGATTCGAAATATAAAGGTTTTCCTTGAGCATGATACACCATAATGGATTGGCCCCCCGCATCAAGCTCGCTTTTCTCATATCCAGTTTGATAACTTTGATGCTCTACGTCGATTGCCTGATTAATTATATGCATTAGGTCGTTTATATGCCGAGGATCCTTAATTGCTGTACAGTTTTCATCAGAAGCTTGAACATAGACACACATGGAGGATGGAGGTTGCTCTATCCAGGTGGTAGTAGACATGGAAGGATGATGATCAAACACCATTGCTGTTTGACCTTTTGTTTTTTCATAGTGTGCTCTTACATTCAATTCCCCACTAAACTCTTCTTTTTCCCAAACAGAGCGAAAGGAGGATTCCCGCCTGTCTTCCATAGCTAGCTTCCAACCTGCATTAGATAATTCCTTTATGTAATAGGAATATAACGTATCCACTTGATTCCCTTCTATTACATACGTGTTTCGTTTTGGTGTTAAGCCTTCGTATAAAGGAATGTCCTCTTCCTCCTCTGGAATAATGGACATCCCTTCATATACATCTGAATTTCCCTCTTGATAAGCGAATAAGCCCGTAAGCACAAGAATTATCATCACCATACTTCCTATCCATTTAAACCTCACCCAACTCCTCCTAATTAATGATATTATTAATTGCATCCATTGTATCACCATATAACTAGAATGGAAGGCTGTATGTAATTATAAATGTATCACTTAGAAAAGAGTCCATTTCGTTTGTTAGAGAAAGGTATGAAGGTGCATTATCTGTTCAATGTAGGTAAAATACATAATAAAAAAGACCCTACGCTATAACAGCGTAGGGCAAAGTATAGGTATAAGGGGAAATCACTCAAAAAACAAAAACTGTTCCTTCCAGCTTGAGTGAAGCTGGATACACGCTCATAAACAGGGTGTCCTAAAAAGGACGAGTTGCCGAAGAATAGCGCTATTCGATAAGTTCTGCAAGAAAGGAAACTAGCTTCTTTCTTGGGTTCGCCTAAAATGGTCAAAAAGGCTGCACACCAGAATTTCCGCTTATTTGTTGCCTTTGCTGCTTTCCTTAACACAAAAAATAACCCTAACTTCGACTACCGAAAGTGGGTTAGATCATAATTCCACCCGCAATCTTTCGGTAGCTGGCTGGCGTAAGCGCATGCGTGGCTTCATGGCTCTTAGCCCCTATAGCTTTGCGTCCCTGATTTTCATCAGGTTTGCCTTTATCGAGATTCAACAGATGTAAGCTATGAACTTGGCGTTGAATCTGATTAACTTCATCTTACAAGAAACCGCCCTCATTTGAACATCATGCATAGGACTTATTTTTTTTCGACATTTTTTTAGAGTAATATGCCTAGATTCATTAAATTATCCGTCTATTTAGTTCTTATTAACTAGTTATATTTTTATTTCGATAAAAAAAGACTAAATCCTTTATAGATTTAGTCCTCTCGCAAGCTTAAGATTCTTTTTTGTCCCCAAGGTGCGATAGCCACATCCACTACCATCTCCCCAACTTTATCTTCGTATTGCTCTCCAGTATTATCTTCTACATAATATCGTTCAATACCATAGTCTACGATATGTCGATTAACTTCTTTGTAATCGTATCTAGCGGTCAATTGTACTTCCTTGTCTTTAGTAGCGAAGGAAGTGACTCCAGCTCGGTTAATATCGTACGTCCCACTTTCTGTTTCTTCAACGACTACATACACCTTACCCCCATGAGATGGTTTATCTCCCTCCCATTTATCTTCCGGGATGGTGCTGATCTCATAATTCAGTCGAACATAGTCACCATAAAAAACATCACTCGGGTCAATAGGGGCGGTTTTCAGCGTAATGGTTTTGCCGATATCCTCCATAACATAGTAAGAAGCAGCCATTCCAATTAGGTATAGCGCCTGTATTCCAATTACAACGATAAACAGCCATTTCTTCATGTTAGGTCCTCCTCCTCACCGTTATGAGCATATGATCTACGTCTTTGTTCAAGTAAATATCCAAGTCCGAATAGTAAAATACCACCTATGAAGAAGAATAATGATTTATCGAGGAAGTCCCAGGCAAGTTGAAAATAGGCTACAAGGGTACTAGCTAGAAAAGCAACTGTCCCCGTATTGATTACCTCTCCATCTCCACGATTGTAGCCGACTAATAGCCTGCCTATAGAGAAGGTAAATAAAAGCAATAGAACAAGAGCGCTTTGTAAAGACGGCAGGAAAAATACCGGGATAAACAAAGCGATGTCTACAAGCAGGACGAGGTCATGCTTTCTTGCTTTTTGATAAGCTATAAACATAGCTACAAGAAGTACACTAATTATAAACGGAATTCCTTCATCTAAATTGTCTAGTATCCATTCCGATTGCAAGGAAAAGACATGGATGATACCTAGTATAAAACCTCCCAATAAGGCTACCCGTTGAAAGGAGTGAACTGGAAAATCTGAAGGCATTACTTCTGCCAAAGCATATAGCAATAGCCAAAAGAATAATAACCAGTAGTAGCTTAAATCAGTCGTAAATACAAGGACCAAACTCTGGACAACAAAGCCAAGACTGTATAATAAGGAAATCCATTCCCGTCTATGAACCAGCGTGAAATAACCAAGTCCTATGATAAACAATAAGCCAATGCCAATGTGAAAATGCTGATACGTAATACCCCCATACACTTGACCTACGATCATAATGGCAAATGCTAATATTAGCATAACTGCTTCGTGACTCAGCATAAACATAGCAATCGCTGCTAGTGACCATATAAAAAATGCAGTAGCGCTAAAAGCCATATAATGATACATTTGACCGGTCAACATAATCCCAGCACCAAAGATTAGAACACCGATGACTAGGAAAGTTGCTCCTACACCTTTAGAACGATTGGTATGTATCCAATTCCCAGCACCATAGAACCCAAGCATAGAAATAAGGATAATTGCCATTTTCATTAGGTTGGTAATATCAGACCAATTGGAGGCTACAAAGGTTAGAAAGCCAAGCCCGATAAATAAACCGCCAAACGCCATTAATAAAAATCGCTGATCCGTCTTAGGGTATAGGGATACTATTCGTTGAAGCTGCGTTTCTGAGATAATGCCTTCCCGAACCCATCTATGCGCTTCTTTTTCCAGTCGATCACGCCTCACGTTGAACCTCTCCCTTCTCTCTATTATCATTTCGTATCCTTTGTTTATTTCCATACGTAATCGATCGCCATAGCCATTCAAATGGTCCAAATCGGAAATAACGTAACCAAATAAAGCTGAGCACTACTTGGATCACATATACAATTAGTACGATAACCACACTCCATAGAGGTGGAACCTGCCCGTATAACCCCATACCAATAGGGTAAAAAAGGAAGAAGCAGATAAAGGATTGAAGCAGATAATTACTAAGAGAAAGGCGACCTACATAAGTGAATGGCTTTAAAAGCTGTTTTCCTAGCCCATTTTGATACATAAGGGTAACAGAAGTGATATAGAAAATAGCACTAGCTGAGCCTCCAATACTATCCTGCATGCTAAACTGAAACCATTCTGGGTTGCCAAACGTGTAGGGGCCGATTTTAAACGTCAGGAATAAGAATAAGGAAACTAGCCAGATTAGACGTAATGTTTTATTGTGCGTTCCTATATCGTGGAGCAACCTTTTTTTACAGAAATACATTCCGAACAAAAACATTGGCAGCAAAGTAGCAATGAGCACAAACCAAGCGAACCCGTTCCCATTAGATACTAGCCAATCACGTTGAATTTGTTCCCATACATCGAATAAAGACCCTGATGTATAATGCTCCATTGCCTGTTGAATGCTATCCTCTTGAATCTGCCCGAGTAAATCTTTGCTAAGATACATCAGCCCACCCATAATAACTGCATATCCACTAAGTATTCCAATAGCTGTTGCAAGCATTGTTCTTGGTTTGGCATCAAAAAACAAGAATAATAGAAAACCAATCATTCCATATGTAAACAGAATATCTCCATGCCATACAAACAGGCCATGTAATAGACCAAAGCAGATAAGGACAACGAGCCTTCTAAAGATTACTTTCGTGTAGCCAGCTCCAAATCCTTTCTCTAGGAGGCGTTCCTTCATCATATACATACCAAAGCCAAACAAAAATGAAAATAAGGTGTAAAAGCTCGCTTGAAAGAACATATCTACTATCGTCTGAACAGCGTGACTTACCTCACTATTCCAATATTTCGCTGCGCCGCCATACATAAAATAGGGAGCATTGAAGGCTGGTACATTAACCATAAATATACCCAATATCGCTAACCCTCTTGCAGCATCGATCCATTCCAAACGATTAGAATCCTTAATCGGTGTTCCATTCATCTGATTTCCCTCCCCTTACATTGTAATATAGTGTAATTTTACTCTTTATTTTATTCTCGTTCAACAACTTTCAGACATAGCAAGGAGGTATCACCTTTTTGTATGTAGACCATACACTACTAGAGAAGGAGGTATGCCTATGCCCGCTCAGGTTGGTGCGGTAAAAGTCATAGCAATCTCTAACTCTAGCATCTTCAACATTGGCGATGTGTACGCCATGGCACCAGTAAGCACTGCAAAAACCTTCGCTGGAGGTGGATCCTTTAACACCGGCGATGGCATATCCGTTGATTTATCCAATTCCACCACCTATGTGAATGATGAAGACTATATAGATCAGTCCTTAATAAATTCGGACGATATATAAAGGAGGTTGCTTATGCATTATACAATTCATCAGAACATTTCGATCCACTTTCTAAGAGTCGGATCGATAAGTAACTCATCCGTGTTACAGATCGGAAGTGCCGGAGTTATTCAATCCAGCTCGAATCTATATAATACCGGCGACTTTGAACAACCTGCACCTGAAGCCGAAGCACAAGAGCAGGCACCTTTCGTTCCGCTCGCCTTCTAGCATTCACAATTCCCCTGTAATGGTCATACATTACTATAGGTGAATGCCCAGAAAGGGGGGAAGTCCGATGAGTTACTACGATGCATGGAATCAGTATATGGAGCAAATGCAACGAATCATTGAGAAGCAATCTGAACAGCTGAATAGACTAGAAAAACGGCTCGACCAAGTAGAAAAAGATTTGGAATCACAGCAGCAAAAACCAACGACAAACGTAGAAAAGATCGAGTATAAGTTTGACCAGCTGAAGATTGAGACTCTGGAAGGCACATTAAACATCGGCTTCACCCCCGGAAATAGCGGCATGGGAGTGGAGGATTTTTCTATACCTCAAGAGCCATTCCCACCTAAGCTAACGACTGGAGATTCCGTTAAAGAAAAAATTATGCAGGAGTTAAACCAATACGTAGCAAAGGAAGGTCCCCCTCAACTACAATCCCTTATGAGGGAATATGGTCAGCAATATGATGAAACATATCAGCAGTTCATTTTACAAGATGTCCACAAACAGCTCGGAGATCGGATCACTCATTATATGAATCAATCCTCCGCTCCCAATGGAGTAGTTGATGAAAACCATAAAAATGACATCGTTACGAAAATTAAACAGGAAATCTCTCAATCGCTCAGACATTTCGTTGAAAATCAATCGAGAAAAGGAGATGGAGCTTCATGAATTTTGAAGTCCACAATTGCGGTTTGAATGTAGGAAACGTCCGTATCACAGCCGTTTCCTCCTCCTCTGTTTTTTTAATCGGAGATACAGAGCGCTTTGCGCTTAATTCTATTTTTGATACCCCTCCAGAATCCTTTATAGTGCAGCAGCCACTAGTGCCTCTTGCTAGACAGACGGATCAGCGCGAAGCGAAGGAGCAGAACCAGAATGAATAAACGTATATCTCGTGTGAACCAGGTCCAAGTGATTTCCGTTAACAATAGCTCCATTTTTGAAATCGGGGATGGAACAGAAGCCGATCTTAATGCCAAGGTTCTTGCCGTTCAGAAGGAGGGGGCAACCTTCGGAGACGAAGACTTTCCTTTTAGTGATTTTCCTATTTATGAGGCAGAGTTTCCCCGTTTAAAAACGCAGCCCGTCATTACCCAGGAGCACATTCCGTGCTGTCCATACATTAACGTTAACAGCGTGGATATATTTGGTTTGGCCTCCTCCAGCCTGTTTCAGATTGGTAATTTAAACACAATTGAAGGAGATGCGCGAGTGAAGAACTTTAGAATCCTGCAGGAGGACGAGGGGGCAGAAGGGAACGATAACGAACTGCGTGCATAAGCTAACCTTGAGACAATTCTCATAGGCAGGTGAAACGAGATGCCATCTATAGTAGGTCCAATCAAAATTAACAGTGTTGGCGGCGGTGTCATTAACTTCGGAGACTCTTTCTATATATCTCCTAAAGCTTCCTCGAAATCAGTTTCCGGCTCCGGCAGTGGAAACACAGGTGACTTCATCAACACAAATAACGGCTTTAGCACGTCAAACCCAATCGATCCAGATGCATTCGATCAGCCAACTGTAGCAACGTAAACATCCTCCCCGCTTCTTCGATGCGGGGAGCTTATTTGTGATTATGTGGATGGTGTTTCGTCTTAGAAATGATTTATTTCCATTGTATATTTTTACAGCTTCTCGTGAACATTTCTGTAACCATTTAAGTGGCGGAGCGCATCTAGCAAACAAAAAGCATCCTCCCTGAACTAAAGTGTACCCTTTGTAAAGGACATTTAAAAAAAGGCTAGGCTGACTTAAGAAGATGATCTCTGTATTCTACAGGGGTCATCTTTTTTAAGTTCCACTGATAACGATAATTGTTGTAGTAGATCAT